>JAFGFD010000137.1 GCA_016931215.1 Candidatus Omnitrophota bacterium | reverse complement strand
CTTCAGGGAGTCACGGTTCTTAATATAAATGATTTGGCCAATGCCTTGAAGCCTGTCGTCCTACCGGGAGAGATGATGCAGGTGAGGATTACGAAGGAGGGGAAGGAATACAACCAGGGTGTGGCTTATCTGGACGACGGCACCATGGTGGTCGTGGACAATGCAAGATACTTGATAGGTCAAAACATGACGGTTATGGTTACCAGCGTCCTTCAAACTTCCGCCGGCAGAATGATCTTTGCAAAGATCGAAAATGAGAGAAAGAAGCGGTAATAAAAAAATCACGGCCATAATACCTTCGGCCGGAAAATCCAAGCGTTTCGGACGCGGTAAAAATAAAATAATCACTGAACTCGCCGGCAAGCCGCTTCTATATTATTCGCTCAAGGCACTTGAGGCCTCACCTCTGGTCGCTTCGATCATCGTCGTTACCGACAAGCGTCTGATCGGTAAGTTGAAGCGCATTATAAGCCGATACCGTTTTCTTAAAGTAAACACAGTGATAGAAGGCGGCAAGACAAGGACGGAATCCGTAAAAAGGGGCTTGCGCCTGATAGACGGGGAGACCGATTATGTCTTGATTCACGACGGGGCACGCCCTCTGTTGAGCGGCAGGATAATAAAAGACACTATCGAGGCTGCGCTTAGGTTCGGGGCGTCTGTTTCAGCGGTACCCGTAAAGAATACGGTTAAACTTTCAAATAGAGAGCTTTTCGTGAGAGAGACTCCCGATCGAAAAAGACTTTGGGAGGTTCACACACCCCAAGTCTTTAAAAAAGATATACTCCTAGATGCGTATAGAAGAGTCGATAAGAACAGGACGTTTACAGACGATGCCTCGGTGGTGGAGGATATGGGAGTAAAGGTAAAGATTGTAAAGGGTGATTACAGAAATATAAAAGTCACTACGCCGTACGATTTGGTTACGGCCGATAGGTTACTTAACTTGAGGTAAAATTATGATAAGAGTAGGACTGGGTTATGATTTTCATCAATTTTCGGAAGGAAGACGGCTGATGCTGGGCGGCGTTGAGGTGCCGTTTGTAAAGGGTCTGAGCGGCCACTCCGATGCGGATGTTATACTGCATTCCATATGCGATGCGCTATTGGGGGCTCTTGGGAAGGGAGATATCGGAGAGCATTTTCCAAACACGGACGAAAGTTTTAGAGATGTACCCTCGAGCAACCTTTTGAAAGACGTTGTCTCAATGGTGAAGAAGGAGAGGTGGCAGATAAACAATATAGACGTGATGGTCGTCATGCAGGAACCGAAATTGCAGCCTTTTAAGGAGAAGATACGTCAATCTATCGCAGGTATAGCAGGCATAGATAAAGAGAGGGTCAACATAAAAGCTACAACTACCGAACTGGTCGGGTCTATCGGCAGGAGCGAAGCCGCCGCGAGCCAGGCGGTAGTATTGATTGAAAAAAGAACCTGAGGAGAGATGGAGATGTTGTTATTCACTATTATCTTGGAATTCTTGCTGTTGTCAATAATACTCATAACGCTCTATCTTGTCTTTGGATCGATTCTTTTTAGGGGCGAGATACAGTCAGCATTGGAACGGGATCCCGCCGCAAGGAGCGCCATAGAGGTGTTGCTGACATATTCCGGTTTTCACGCAATAGTCATTTACAGGATTGCCAACTTTTTCCGTAAGCACGGTTTTAAACTTGTGGCAAGGATCATATCTCAGTTCGGCAGGTTCGTTACGGGAATAGAGATACATCCCGGAGCCACTATAGGAAAAGGCCTTTTTATAGATCACGGCATGGGCGTGGTGATAGGAGAGACTACGGTCATCGGCGAAAATGTCACGCTTTTTCAAGGCGTGACCCTGGGAGGTACCGGAAAAGAGAAGGGCAAGCGCCACCCTACTATAGGAAATAACGTGGTCATCGGCACAGGCGCAAAGGTCCTCGGCAATATTACAGTGGGTGACAACGTGAACGTGGGGGCAAATGCCGTTGTCATTAGAGACGTTCAAGCCAATTCGACGGTCGTCGGCGTACCCGGCAGGGTAGCCAGGAAGGAAGGAAAGAAGATACCGGGCATCAATCTAGACCATACGTCTCTACCCGATCCTTTGGCGAATGCATTGGAGAAACTGCAACATGAGATCGATAAGATAGAGACCGATATCAAACAGTGGCATGAAGATAAGTAGCAATTTTTCAATACATTCCGTACCTATCGTATGTTATGACTGACAAAAAAGAGATCTACATATACAATTCGCTTACGAGGAAAAAAGAGAAGTTCGTTCCGCTTAGGAAGAACGAAATCAGGATGTACGTTTGCGGACCGACCGTCTATGACGAATCCCATATCGGTCATGCGAGGGGCGCTTTTATATTCGACGTCGTCAAGAACTATCTTACATACAGAAAATATAAGGTAACTTACGTAAGAAATGTGACCGACGTAGATGACAAGATTATCGATAAGGCCAGAGAGATCGCCGAAGAGGGAAGGGATTTAAAAGATACGGTGCGGTATGTTGCTGAAAAGTATCTTAAAAGATACACGGAGGATATGCAGGCTCTAGGAATAGGAAAACCCGATATCGAACCCAAGGCGACGGAGCACATAAAAGATATGCTAAAGGTCATAAGGGGCTTGATAGATAAGGGCTATGCATATGAAGCCGGAGGCGACATATATTTCCGGGTGAGAAAGTTTAAGGGCTACGGAAAACTTTCGGGTCAGAGCCTTAAAAAGATAGAAGCGGGAGCCAGGGTCGCTCCGGGGGAATACAAGGAAGATCCGCTGGATTTTGCGTTGTGGAAAAAGTCGAAACAGGACGAGCCCAGTTGGCGCGACGGAGATATAGAAGGAAGACCCGGGTGGCATATCGAGTGCTCCGCGATGAGTACCAACAAGCTTGGCGATACGTTCGATATCCATGGGGGCGGCATAGATCTCATATTTCCCCATCACGAGAATGAGATCGCCCAGTCCGAGGCATATTCAGAAAAACCCTTCGCAAGGTACTGGATGCATAACGGCCTTCTCACTATTCGAGGCGAGAAGATGGCAAAATCTCTCGGTAATTACCTTTCTATTGCCGATTTTCTCAAGAGATACAGCGACGCGGACATACTGAAACTCTTTTTCCTGTCCACCCATTATAGAAGTCCGATAGATTTTTCGGAAGAGAATATAAAGTCGGCGACAGCGGCCAGGGAGAGATTCAGCATATTCTTCGACAAAACGGAAGATTTTATTTCCCGAAATAAAAATGGAAGGTCGGACAGAGAGAAATACAAGCGCGAGAAGAAGAAACTTGTCGAAGAACTCGAATCAGAGTTCGAAAAAGGCATGGACAACGACTTTAATACGGCTTATTCACTCGCTTCTCTTTTTGACGTAGGCGTCAATAACGGTTATTATGCCCTTGAAAAGCGCAAAGACTGGTCGGATGCCGAGAAGGCGGAATACCTAGATGAACTGGTTCGCAAGATCAAGCAATTTGGCTCCATTCTGGATTTAAGATTTGCAGAAAAAAATATACCGGAAGAATTCAGTAAGATGGTCAAAGATAAGCTGAGGGTTCGCGAAGAGGCGAGGGGCAACAGGGATTTCAAAAAAGCCGACAAGATAAGGGACGACCTCGCCTCCCTAGGCGTTATCATCGAAGACACGCGAACAGGTACAAAGTGGAGAGTTAGGTAATGAATCTGAAGTCAAGACACAGAGAGACTCTGATAGCGTATCTTTTTCTCTCGCCGAATCTTTTGGGTTTCCTGATATTTACTTCCATACCGGTCCTGGTATCTTTGAGTTTCAGTTTTTTTGACTCGCAGCTTGCTCCGTGGCCCCAGGTCTTGAGCGGAAAGTTCGTCGGTTTCGGCAATTTTGTAAAATTACTGGGCTTTCGCCTGCAAGACGGCGTATGGCTTGCAAACGATCCTAAGTTCTGGAAGTTCACGGGCAACACATTATTTCTGATGATGGTGATACCGTTTCAAATATTCGGATCACTCGTCCTCGCGCTTATCATGAATCAAAAGATTCGTGGAATAGTAGGCTTCAGGACGATATATTTTCTCCCTACCATATCCAACGGCGTAGCCATATATCTATTGTGGCAATGGGTGTATAATCCCAATTTTGGATTATTGAACAGCATGATAGCTAAATTCGGCGAGATTGTCAATCTGAGTCTGAAGGGGCCACATTGGCTGTCAAACGAGGCATGGGCAAAGCCTTCTCTGATGATAATGGGCCTTTGGGTGGTTATAGGGGGGCATAATGCGATCCTGTATCTTGCGGCGCTACAGAACATACCTAAGGATTTTTATGATGCCGCCTCCATTGACGGCGCAAACCTTTGGCAGAAGTTCTGGTATATCACATGGCCGATGATAAGCCCGACTACGTTCTTCATTACTATTATGGCGGTGATCTTCGGCTTTCAAAGCGGTTTCATGCAGGCGTATATAATGACGAGGGGCGGTCCGAACGGAGCGACTACGACCCTTGAATATTACATTTTCAATAACCTGTACGAATGGCATCATGTGGGTTACGCGGCTACCATAGCATGGTTTCTGTTCATCGTTATCTTTGTTATAACGCTCTTAAACTGGAGATTCGGCGGCAAACTCGTAAATTATTGATATGGATAAGTCACATTTAGAGGGAATATCTAAAGAATTGTTTGAATCCAAGCGGTTACGCTCTAAGAGGGAAGCAATCCGCAAGTTAGCGACATATGTAGTCCTCATTCTCGGCAGCATATCGATGATATTACCTTTTTTGTGGATGCTATCGACTTCCCTGAAAGAGCCGCAGGCGATATATACCTTTCCTCCCAGATGGATACCTGAGCCCATAATATTCGAGAGTTATATAAAGGTATGGAAGATAGTGCCCTTTGCGAGATTCTATCTCAACAGCATATTCATAGCTTTATGTGTCACCTTAGGCCAGGTTATGACGAGTGCTTTTGCGGCATATGCATTTTCAAGATTGAGATTCCCGGGAAGAGACAAGCTTTTCTTTGCGTATCTGGCTACCATGATGATCCCCTATTCGGTGATTCTCGTTCCGGTATATATCCTCATGGTCTACTTTAGGTGGATAGACTCATATAAGGCACTGATACTGCCGGCCATGTTTACGGCATACGGCACATTCATGCTGCGCCAATTTTTTATGACGATTCCCAGGGACCTTGAGGACGCCGCAAGAATCGATGGATGCAGTCTGTTCGGTATCTTCTGGAGGATAATTATCCCACTTTCAAAGCCGGCCCTCGCCACCCTTACCATGTTCACATTCATGGCGTCTTGGAACAATTTTATGTGGCCTCTTCTGGTTACAGAGAGCGTGGAGAAGAAGACATTACCCATAGGCTTGGCTTATTTTCAGGAGGTCTATCAGTATACGCAGCCGGACTGGAGTCTACTCATGGCAGGCTCGTTATTGGCGGTGCTTCCGGTCATCGTAATGTTTGTATTTAACCAAAGGTTCTTTGTTGAAGGGATTAAGCTCACGGGCATCAAGGGTTGACGGCTTCAAGTATAGGAGATATGGAACGTCCGCAGTTCAAAATAAGTAATCAATCCTATGGCTACGTCGGATGATCGCCGTTGTCAAAATTTTTATAGTTTATAAGAGGAAACTATGAAGAGAAAAGGCCTATTTATAACTTTAGAAGGGGTGGACGGCTGCGGCAAGAGCACACAGGCTAAATTGCTTTATAACTATCTACGCAGATCCGGCTATAAGTGCATACTGACCAGAGAGCCCGGCGGCACACCGTTCGGGGAGGATATAAGGGAGATATTACTCGACCCTTCTCATAAGGGAATAAGTCCGACAAGCGAGACGCTTCTGTTCGAATCGAGCAGGTCCGTGCTTGTAAAAGATGTCATTCTACCTCATTTGGAGAAAGGCTATATAGTTATTTCGGACAGATTTAGCGATGCGACTTTAGTATATCAGGGATTTGCCGGAGGAGAGAATATATCTTTTTTGAAAGAGTTGAATAAATACGCGAGCCTTGGGCTTATGCCGGACTTGACGCTTGTGCTTGACATTGACGCCGAGACGGGTTTAAAGAGATCCAAATGTGATCTTAAGAATGGCGCGAAAGACCGCATGGAGAAGAAGTCGCTGGCGTATCACAGGAGGGTAAGGAGAGGATACCTGAAACTGGCATCATTGGAAAGAAAGAGAATCAAAGTGATAAAGGTAGAAGATTCCGTGCATGATACACAGAAGCGCATAAGAGACGAGGTATTGAGCATCTTATAGGCATTATGGGCATGTCTTTAGAGGATATAAAGGGGCAGGAGAGAGCGGTGCAATATTTGAGGTCTGCTTTGAAGAACCGTAGGCTGCCCCATGCTTTTTTGTTTGTGGGTCCGACCGGTTCCGGCAGGCGAATTTTAGCAAAGACGTTTGCGAAGGCGGTCAATTGTCTCGATCGGGATGACGGGCCGTGCGGAAAATGTAATTCGTGCAGAAAGATAGACGAGGATATACATCCCGATGTTACATGGATAGCTAAAGATGAAAAATCCAACCAGGTCAAGATTCAGAGCATACGGGAACTGGAGGGCGGAATAGCGCTCAAGCCGTACGAAGGCCGCTATAAAGTCTATGTCGTTCTGGACGGAGAGTGCATGAACCTTGAGGCATCGAATTCTTTTTTAAAGACTCTGGAGGAGCCTCCCGACCACTCGATTATTATTATTATCGCGAACAGCGCGCATGCCATGCTTCCTACCGTCAGGTCGCGCTGTCAGGTTGTGCGCTTGAAGCCCCTGTCCAGGGCGGCACTGAAGACTATATTGACGGACGAGCATCATATTCCGCCTGAGAAAGCCGACTTCATATCAAGATATGCGGAGGGTAAACTGGGGAAGGCCCTTTCGGAAAAGGACGCGATAACCGACAACAAAAACAGGTACTTAGACGAGTTTTTGAAAGGCGAAGAAGGCGATATTTATACTAAAGAAGATAGAAGTGAATTGTCGAGCAAATTGAACATACTGGCGTCCTGGTATAGAGATCTTCTGATCTACAAGACTACGAATGATGCCGAATTATTGATAAATGTCGACAGGATGGATATGATTAAGAAGGAATCGAATCGACATAGCGCCAATAGGCTGATATGTATGCTGGAAAGCGTCATCAAGACAAAAGATATGCTGGAGGCCAACGTCAACCCCAAGCTTGCGATCAGCGCCATGCATAATACCATGAGCTCCGACAAACCTTGTTAATTTTTATTTTGGAGGAAGATACATGTATGAAGTGATTCAGGTCAGATTAAGGGAGGCGGGAAAGATATCTTATTTTTCGACCAACGGCTTAAGGCCTACCGTTGGCAGTTATGTGATAGTCCAGGCGGACAGAGGTCTTGAGTACGGCATGGCGATATCCGATCCGGAGATCGTCTTGGATGCCGAGATAGAAGAGCCGTTGAGGGAAGTCATACGGATTGCCATGCCTCAAGATATGAGTCAAATCGAGAAGAATAATAAGAAGATAAAAGAGGTTATGACTACGTGTGAGGAGAAGATAAGGGAACATAAATTACCGATGAAACTCGTACAGGCCGAGTACTCATTTGACAGGTCTAGAATAGTCTTCTACTTTACGGCGGAAGGGAGAGTAGACTTCAGAGAGCTTATTAAGGATCTGGCGACGCTCTTCAAGGCGCGCATCGAACTCAGGCAGATCGGAGTGAGGGATGAAGCACGGTTTTTGGGCGGCATAGGACCTTGTGGTAGGGCGCTCTGCTGCGCATCCTTCCTGAAGGATTTCGAGCCCGTATCCATCAAGATGGCGAAGGAGCAGAACCTTCCGCTGAATCCTACAAAGATATCGGGGCTATGCGGCAGGTTGATGTGTTGCCTAAGTTACGAGCATGCCTCTTATAAGAAATTAATGAAGAACTTCCCTAAGGAAGGCGATAAGATAAAGACGAAGAGCGCCAAGGGCAAGGTAGTGGGAGTCAATGCCCTAATGGGGCGCTTGATGATCGAGACCGAAGACGGGCGCATAGTCGAGGTAAGCTGGCCGGAGAAATAGATGCCGAAGAAATTTTATATTACAACGCCTTTGTATTACGTAAATGCGGAACCTCATATAGGCCACGCCTACACGCAGGTAGCTACGGACGCGATCGCTCGTTTCAATAAGTTATTCGGCAAAGAGGTCTTTTTCATGACCGGTACAGACGAACACGGCGAGAAAATAGAGAGGGCATCTCTTGAAGCCGGATACAAAAAGGGAGACGAGAAGAAATTTGTCGACGGAATACATCAGAAATTTAAGGATCTTTGGGAGAAACTCGGGATTCAATACGATTATTTCATAAGAACTACGGATAACGCTCATGAAGATGCCGTGAGATATATACTCGATTATCTCTATAAGAAAGGGGACATATACAAGGATAAATACTCCGGTTTTTTCTGTACGCCCTGCGAAATGTATTGGTCGGACTTTCAGGCCGAAGGCGGTGTATGTCCGGACTGCAAACGCGCGCTGGAGAGGATAGAAGAAGAAGATTACTTTTTCAAAATCTCTAAGTATCAAGGCTGGCTCGAGGGTTACATTGCCAAGCACCCTGATTTTATAAAGCCCGCTTCCAGGCGAAATGAGATTATAGGACTTCTCAAGAACAATAAACTCACAGACCTTTGTATCACCAGGCCCAAAGAGCGCCTATCCTGGGGCATAGAGGTCCCGTTCGATTCATCATATGTGACATATGTCTGGTTCGATGCGCTCATAAATTATATTTCGGGCCCCGGTTTTCCTAACGACAAAGAGAGATTTAACGGGCTCTGGCCGGCGGATTATCACATAATCGGCAAAGATATACTGAAACACCACGCCATATACTGGCCCATTATCCTGAAATCGCTCGATGTCCCAATGCCGAAGACGATATTTTCTCATGGTTGGTGGGTATTCAAGGGAGAGAAGATGTCAAAATCCAGGGGGAATATCGTGAATCCAAATGCGCTGGTGGATAACTACGGGCTGGATACGTTCAGATATTTTTTACTGCGCGAAATACCATTCGGCATGGACGGGTCTTTTAACGAAGATTCCATCATATCGAGACACGACAGCGACCTGGCCAACGATCTCGGCAATCTTCTCAACAGGACACTTACGATGGTGGAAAAGTATTTTGACGGGTCTATACCAGAAGCCCCCGAGCCATTTATCGACGGGAAGAAAGAGAACCCTATCAGAGACACGGCGATCGGCCTGCCGCAGAAACTCAAGGTTGCTATGGAGGAGCTCAATTTCAGCGGGGCCCTCTCCCAT
>JAFGFD010000136.1 GCA_016931215.1 Candidatus Omnitrophota bacterium | reverse complement strand
TTCCCGTAAACCGTTAACCGTAAGTTTTTTATTCGACATTGGATTTTGTTCTTTTCCGCACACCGTCTACTTGTGCTCTTGTGCGCCTGTGCTCATGTGCTCTTTTAAAACTGCAGTCCTACGACTCGTGCCAGTAAAGTATCCTGCCGGCCCTTTCGAATATGCACACTATCTCGTGAGTACGTCTTCTGCCGTCCAGCGCGGCTTTGCTTCTAATGTTAAAGTGCTCCGATAAAACAGTCAGGTGCTGCTCTACCACTCTACTCAACTCGGCAATTTCTGATTCGCTTAAACTCACACTTTGACTCAATTTCGGGATTATGGCTCCGGTCGACGTGAACACACCGTCGTCCGCCGTCCCTATCATATTATCCTGCCCATATCTGTATGAGATTATTTTGTCCGTAAGCCTGGCATTTAGACCCAAAGCCATAAGGACGTAAGCAGGGGCCGTATTTATGTTCACCTTGCCCTTACCGTAAATAGTCACATACTGCTCCATCTTTTTATAAATATCCTTATCGATGCCCTTTACCAAGAACAACTCCTCAAGGACTTCAAACTTATCGTCCTTCGCTTCATAAGGGTAATAGAGGGCTCTGTAATCCATATCCTCCGCGCTTCCTAGGGGTATCGACAGTTCGCTATCCTTATCCCGCCAATCGACTATGGAGGCCGCCAGTTCCTGTGCCTCGGTTTCGGAAGAGCCCAGCACCACCCTGCAAAACTGCCTCAACACTTTCTGGTCGGCTTTGTTTATATTCAACTTACTTTCCTCGTCCACGGCACCGTATCTGGATTCAGCCCTTCCCGTCTTGTCATTCATAAAAGTGTAGTACACGCTATAACTGCCGTCGCCGGTTCTTATATCTTTAAATATACCCAAGCTGTGACTCCAGTCATCCGAAAAACTGTCATAGTCCTCATCGGTCTTTTTGGCTCTCTCAATCTGTAATATGGCTTTTTTTATTCCGGATTCCGCTATAAGTCGTAGTTTGCTTCTTTCGTCCAGGGAATAGACCATCGTGAGCTTCTGTCGTACTCCTACGCCAAGGTATATAGCAAATATTACCAAAAGACCCAACGACCAAAGGGTAAGTATAAGTATGCTACCCTTTATGTTTCCCGCCAGTGGGTATGCTGATCGTTCGCGTAATCTCGATCGACTGCCTTTCATCTTTAATCTCCAGCGTGATTCTAACCGCCAAAGGAAGTGATTTCTCGTCTGATTGCCAACTATCCTTCCAAATATGCTTTTCTATAGTATCGTCGTAAGCGTAATAACTGAAACTGAGGGAATTGACGTTTGCGAGCGACTCTGTAATCAATCCCTCATCATCATCGTAAACGCGAGAATAATCCCTCTCTTCCCTTGTCAGCCTCTCGCCCATTGAGTCGTATGAATAGATGACTTTCCCAACCGTGCGCATCTCCATCCGGGAGCTGGTAACAAGCGTGGCAAATTCAAATTTGTCTCTCTCGCCGAGAAAGCCTATGCCGTTATACATAAAGGCGTTCCTTATGTCGGTTGAGAGTTTATCGAAGAATATGTTGATATCTTCATAAGGTGTAAGTCTGGTGACTCCCATCCAGATTTTAATGCCGCTTGAAAAGACCGAGTAAGCGCTCAAGGCGATGACCGCCAACAAGGCAGAGACTAACAAAAGCTCAACAAGGGTAAGACCCGTTTTGTCGCAACGGATAGCGGATAGTGGATAGTGGATAGTTTTACTGACACTTTCTATTGGCGGATTTGGCTTCTTCTTTTCCGTACACCGTAAACCGTTAACCATAAACCGATCTCTCCTCCGTACACCGTAAACCAATCTTTGTCTTTCCCGTAAACTTTAACCGTAAACCGATCTTTTATTCATTCTGCTCCTTTTCGTAAATCGCGGATGCGTATCTGGACAACTCCCTTACGTTTTCTCCGTATTGAAGGAATAATATAAGCTCGATATCGTATATTTGCTGCTCATCATTTTCCCCGGCAAGACCGTAAGTCATCTCCCATTCATATTCTTTATTGCCTATTGAAGCCTTACCTTCGGTCGCAATGGGGGCCGATGTGCCGTATCGCTCGATACTATCCTGTGTCCTCCATATCTTCTCCTCGAGCCAGGGGGATACCGAAAAATATGCCTGGGCATAACCGTGTGCGTCGGCCGACCTGAAAAAGCTCTCATAGATGAGTGCTGCGCCGAGCGCCAAGATCATCGTGGCAACCATCACTTCGACGAGAGTAAAGCCTTCTAGTCCATGGTCCATGGTCCATGGTCCATGGATTTTTCCTGCAATATCGGATTTTGTATTTTTCCATAAACCGTTAACCATTAACCGTACACCGATCTTTACTCCTTCAACCGCGGATTTCGTCTTTTCCGTTGACCGTAAACCTTTAACCGTTAACCTATCTTTTTTACTGCCAGTTCGCAACGTCATCTTCGCTCACAACGCCGTCTTTACCGACTGAATACAGATCATAATCCGGTCTATTTTCACCCGGGCATTTATATTTATATTCTCTACCCCAAGGGTCGATAGGTGCTTTCTCAAGATACGGGCCGTACCAATTATTCGCTGACGATGGTTTATTCATAAGCGCGGCCAGTCCCTCTTCTGTGCTTGGAAAAGAACCATTATCCAATTCGTACAATTTAAGAGCGGTTGCGATATTTGCCTGAATATCGGCCTTTGCTGCGGCAGCGCGCGCCTGCTCTCCCCTGCCCGTCAGCCTCGGCATTACCATCGCAACAAGCGCGCCTATTATGATGACTACAAGCATAAGTTCGATAAGGGTAAAACCAAAAATAGGTGCGCGGTTAACGGTGTACGGTTGACGATATATTTTTTCCCGTAAACCATTAACCATAAACCGTAAACCAAAAACCGGGAACCGATTTTCGCAATTCATATTCCCTCCTTATTTTTCCCTCAGATATTCTCTCCACTTACTATCAAGTTCCTCAATACTTAGGATCTGAGACGGGTAGGCGGATCTTAATGCGTCACTTAGGTTCTTACCGTCACGTAACTCCCTGCAGAATTGCGCAAACTTCATGGAACCGTAACGCTCGATCAGAAACTCGATCAATGCGACGGACTGGAGGTAATAAGTGCTCACCAACTGGTCGGTGCTCAAGAAGAGTATCCCCGGGTCTCCCTCCTTTGTCTTGGTGGGCCTGATGAAGACCCTGTCCATCTCTTTGAGGAGCCTTATGTCGAGTTCCATCATATCGTTCAAGAGCAACAGTTTATCCTGTTCGTAGAGCTGCTTGACAATGCTTCTCATCTCTTCCCGTTTTGCTTCCTCGGCCCATTGCGCAACACCTTCGTCGA
The DNA here is from genome assembly GCA_016931215.1 of Candidatus Omnitrophota bacterium. Taxonomy (GTDB): domain Bacteria; phylum Omnitrophota; class Gorgyraeia; order JAHIPI01; family JAHIPI01; genus JAFGFD01. The sequence continues at coordinate 9,741 of JAFGFD010000136.1, read as the reverse complement.
GCCAAAGAGGTATCTCACCTCTAAAACCTACAAAATCCCTGAATATCAGATGTGCTATTTCGTGCGGCAGAATGGATTTTATGAATTCTCTGGAGCCGATAAAGCTGGAGATGGTCTTATTGGTATAATCGGCCATGCCGTGAGACCACTCCGGCTGGTCCGTTGCCTTCAAAAAAGAATCCCTGGCGGGATATATGTATATCTTTACGCGATTATCCCAGGTCCAAAATTCGGAATATCTAGGATAGCCAAGCTCCATAGCTATCCTTTTATAATACTTCTCGGCGTTACTCAGAACCTCCTTGGCAAAGTCGTTATTCAGCGTATAATATACGAAGAAATGATCGCTCGACAATTCCTGCCATTCGATACAATGGGCAGAAGTAGTCATCATTGTAATCATTGTGCACACGTATATAGTAAATATGATCTTTTTCATAGCATTTTCTCTTGCTTGTCTGTATCTATAGACTTGTCTTTCCTATCCGCTATACGCTATCCGCTATACGCTAATCTACCCTACCATCAAGTTTATCTGGAATATCGGTAAGAGCATCGATATTACGATAAAGCCGACTATCAAGCCCATTACCAATATCATCAAGGGCTCCAAGAGGCTCGACATCACCTTCATCATCTCGTCTGTATCGCGTTCGTAACAATCCGCGATCTCTCCCAGCGCATCCTCGAGTTGTCCGGACTCTTCCCCGACGATGACCAGATTGCTCATAAACAAAGGGAAGAGATCCGCATCTTTTAGGCTCTTTCCGAACGAGCCCCCCTGCTCTAAATCCTTATAGCTTGTATAGAGTTTATTCTTTATTATTTCATTTTCGAGTACCGGTATGGAAGTCTCCAGGGCATTCAGGATAGGTATCCCGTTCTTTATCAGCATCTCCATGGTACGGCAGAACCTGGACAACTCCGATTTGAGAACGAAATTTCCGAGTATTGGCATATGCAGCGAAAATATACTTAGCGAAACCTTACCTGTTTTCGTACTTGACTGTAACTTGGCCACTACTGCGAAGGCTATGACGCCCAAGATAATCCACATCCACCATTCGCGCAAACCCTGGCTTATCGCAATTAGAATCTGCGTGGGTAAAGGCAACTCCTTCCCTATATTGGAAAATATCCCCATCAGTCTGGGCATTACAAAGGTAAGCATAAATACAACTGTGGCTATTCCCACGCACGCCATAAGTATGGGGTAGGCCAGGGCCATGCGAAAACGCGAGATCATCTCGTCCTCTTTGGCCCTGTAATCGGCTATGCGCAATAGCACCTCAGGTAGAGAACCGCTGTTCTCCCCTGAGCGCACCATAGCTATGTATAAACTGGGGAATACCCGCGGATACTTGCTCATTACAGAGGACAAAGTCGACCCTTCTTTAACTGAGTTGTATACGTCCGTCAATACCGATTTCAAATCGCGATTTTCCGACTGTTCTTGAATAATATTTATCGCATGTAAAATCGGAACCCCTGCTTTCAATAGACTGGCAAGTTGTCTTGAAAATATGGTGATCTCTCGAGATTTTACCCTAAAGCGGCCCTTATTTACAGTCACCTGGGAAGAGTCCTTAGCCTCCGTCTTCATCAATTCAATGCCTATAGGCAAAAAACCAGATTGACTTATTTTTTCAATGGCTTCCTCTTGGCTGTCCGCTTCAAGCCTTCCCTCGAACACCTCATCCGGCCCCTTTTTTGCTCTGTATTTATATTTTGGCATATAGATCTCCGTAAGTCATTTGTCGACAATTGGCTTGCTACGTTGGAATCGCGATTGTCGAAAATCCTACCCGTATTCCCGCTCTGACGCAACGAATTTGTCAAGCCTCACCCTTGAGGACCCGGTTATATCCAGAAAACATACGGCAATATCGTAACTCAGGTTCGGTTCCCTCTCTTCTACCCTCACCACTTTCGCAAGGCATTCGACCGGTTTCTTGCCGTCCGGCAATTCGAGTCTCAATTCTACGATTGAGCCTGTCTTAATAGGCTCTCTCGAGACAAACAACATGCCGCCCGCCGATATATTTTTTGTAACGCTCAATTGTTCGGGGGTAAAACCTTTCTTGGAAAGTTCTTCTTCGCTCTCGAAGACCTTATAAGATATATTCACCTTGCTGTCCAGTCTGCTATAGGCGCGGCTATCGATGGACGTATCTTCGAATGAAGGACCCCTCTTTGTCCCATAATCCGTCAAACCGCTTTTGGAAGAAGGGTTCTTGGATTCCTTGTCGGCCGGGGCGACCTTCATGACCTCTTCGGGTGTCGTAACACCCGCTATCACTTTTTGCAGCCCATCCTGCCTCAATGTCTGCATACCCTTTGATACCGCAAGTTTCTTAATCTGCACTGAAGGGATCTTCTTTAAAATCAACTCTTTTATATCTTCGTCGACCATAAGTATTTCGTATATAGCCGTCCTGCCGAAGAAACCTGTATAGTTACACGCCGGACACCCTTTACCCCTGAATATTTTGACATTTTCGACGCTGAGCCCCAATTCCTCGGCTATCAACTGCTTCTCCTCCACGGTCGTCTTCTTATCCTCATATCTGCAGTCGGGACATATAAGGCGTATCAATCTCTGTGCTATGAAGGCCTCGACGCTCGAGGCGACAAGATACGCTTCCACGCCTATGTCAACTAGGCGCGTTATTGCGCTGGCGGCGTCATTGGTATGGATTGTAGAGAATATAAGATGGCCCGTAAGCGCGACCCTGATGGCAATCTCAGCCGTCTCGAGATCCCTCACCTCTCCGACCATAATAACGTCTGGGTCGTGTCTCAAAATATTCCTTAGACCATGAGCAAAATCGAGACCTATGTCCCTCAATACCTGCATCTGGATGATGCCCGACATCTCATATTCTATCGGGTCTTCGATAGTTATAATCTTGCGCTCTTTGGTGTTTATTCTGGAAAGGCATGCGTATAGAGTGGTCGTCTTCCCGCTTCCTGTCGGTCCCGTGACAAATAATATGCCGTGCGGCTTTTGGATCAAGCCTTCCAATATCTGCAGATCTCTCTTAGATAATCCCAGTTTTGTCAGGTCGAACAGCATCTTTGTGGGAAGTATCCTTATTACCACGCTCTCTCCGAAAGGCGTAGGTATCGTAGAGATCCTCAGATCCAAGACCTGTTCTTGAACCTTTACCACGGCGCGGCCGTCTTGCGGGAGCCGGCGTTCAACGATATCGAGATTTGACATAATCTTAATTCGCGATATAATCGCGCTCAGGAAATTCCTGATATCTGACGGGACATTGGCCTCATAGAGAATCCCGTCAACTCTATAACGCAACGACACGCTGCCTCTAAACGGCTCGAGATGAATATCCGTAGCTCGTTTTTTCCAACCATCCAATATTATCTGATTTACCAACCTGATAACAGAGGCGTCCTCGGCCAACTTCTCTATATCCTCCACATCGTCCCGGATATTCTCCCTTGCCTGAGTCTTTGCGGTCTCCTTGGAAGATATCCTGCCTAGAGTATCCGCGGCGAGACCGTAATGCTTCTTGATCCCCTCAAGGACATCTACCAGTGGCGATAGAGTAAGATTTATGTCAAACCCGAGTTGCGTCCTTATCTCATCCTGGGTCTTTATTTCCAGCGGAAATGCCGATGCTATAGTCAATACGCCTTCTTCGAGTTTGACGGGCAGAAATTTATAGTACATGGCTATCTTTACAGGAACCTTAGCGAGGACGTTCTGATTGACGGGTAGATCTCGTATATTTGTGCGGGAAAGTCTCAATTTCTCGCACAGAATATCCAGGACGTCGTCTTCCGAAGCAAGGCCCTTCTCCAGGATGAGTTCCTGAAAGCTCTTCGCGGTCTCTTCGCTTTCCTTTACGACAACGTTGAGGATGTCTTTTGAAACGAGGTGCTTCTTTAGTATGCCGTCGTATAGCACCTTATCTGATTTCTTAAACATATAATCTTACACCTGCCATTCTTTTACTCATTCCGTTGACGCGTATCGCGAAATATGCGCTCGGATCACTCTAAAAACTGGCCGCGAAGGTATTGCTTATATCTCTCTACGATATCCTTCATATCTTCATCAGATATAAGAACCAGTTCGAGTTTCAAATCTCCGGCCACCTTCTCGGCTTCTATCATGGACCACACGTCCAGCGGATTGGTTATAACTACTGTAAGCGAAGTTTCGTCTTTCTTTAAAGGTATACATCCGAAGTCCAGTATTAGAGACGGATTAAACTGCGATACAAATTTCCAGTCTATATACTCATATTTCAGATTCTTCACAGGTATATCGAACTGATACGAGAGTGCGTCGAGTAACGTCTTTTGCGTTATCAACCCCTTACGTATAAGTACTGTGCCTATAAATTCCTTTGTCTTCCGTTGCTCCGCCAGCGCCTCGTCCAACTGGGTCTTGGTAATGAGCCCCATTGCGAGAAGAATGTTGCCTAATAAATCTTTTCTATTCATAATAACTTTAAAAGTTCGTTGTTCCGGCAGAGCTTCTCCCATTATGATAATTATACCATTAAATAAAACATATACCAAGACCGCCTTACGGCAGGGCCCCTATCAGATAAAAATCGGATTCCTGCATATGATCGACCCTGCCGGATATGATCTTTTCACAGCCTTCAATGGTTTCATCCAGGCTCACATACTGCCCCTTCTTGCCCGTATAGGCCTCTGCAACAAAGAACGGCTGAGTTAAAAAATTCTGGAGCTTTCTGGCACGTTCGTATATTATACGGTCCCCTGAAGACAGCTCATCTATACCTATGACCAGGACTATCCGCCTAAGCTCTTCATATCTCTGGAATATCCTGATGGACTCCTGGGCTATGTCGAAGTGGCGTTGACCCACTATATCGATATCAAGGTTTGCGCTCGATGAAAGAAGTGGATCTATTGCGGGATATAAACCCAACTGTATCCTCTCTCTGGATAGCACGAGCACTGAATCGAGAAAGCTGAATAACACCACAACGGCCGGGTCGGTCAGATCGTCTGCGGGAACGTATACGGCTTCAAAGGATGTGATGGAACCTCCTGTCTCTTTGGACGAGCGTATCCTTTCGTGAAATTCGCTTGCCTCGGAGATCAGGGTGGGTTGGTAACCTGTCTCCGAAGGAACTCTTCCCAATAATGTAGAGATCTCGGCGCCCGCCTGTACAAAACGGAATATGTTATCCACAAACAGAAGCACATCCTGGTTTTTCTTTTGCATGGATTCCGCCATTGTAATTCCAGTCATCGCAACGCCGAAACGCGCGCCAGGCGGTTCATTCATCTGTCCGAATACCATCATCGTCTTCGACAACACATCGTGTTTAGAAAGTTCATAATACAATTCATTTCCCTCGCGAATACGCTCGCCCACTCCCGTAAAGACGCAGGTGCCCTGATACTTCTTTACTATATGCTGTATTACCTCGAGAGTGAGTATACTCTTTCCCAGGGCCGCGCCTCCCAGAATGCCTGTTTTACTGCCTTTTACCAGCGGAAACAGAAAATCTATTATTTTTATTCCCGTCTCAAGGACCTCAAAACTCTTCTTATCGCCCTTCTCGGTCCTGACAATACTGCCCATCTTCGCCTTCCGGATGGAGAGCTTCTCAAATGCCGAGATATCGCCTTTATTGTCTATAGGCTGTCCGAGCATGTTTATTATGCGGCCGTACAACCCCTCACCCGTAGGAATAGAGATGGAGCTACCCATTACCGTAGCAGCTGCACTGCGTTGCAGATTTATCGTGGAATTGATTGCTATACACCTTGCGATATTGCCCGGGAGGTGCTCTGACACCTCCAGTATCACGTCCTCGCCGTCAACCGTCTTGGTGTATATGACGCTGAATATATTGGGCACCTCAAGGGCGCTCGTAAACTTCACGTCTACGACAGGGCCCTGTACCGATACGATCTTGCCTACCACTTTAGCGTTAGCCATAATGTACCTTATGCAAACAGCCGTTTTTAGGTTATCGGTTTACGGTTCATGGATATCTATTTCAATGTGAGGCAATTTTTTCCGTACACCATCAACCGTTAACCGATCTTTTATGCCGTACACCGTTAACCGTAAACCATTCTTTTATTCCGTAACCCGTTAACCATACACCGTTAACCGTTCTAATGCGAAAACAATAATCTCGACGCAAAAAGCTCCCGCATATTACGGTCGACAAATTCGTGTCTGGTTCTAAAATACTGAAGCCGCAATTTCTTGTCCATATCTTTCAATTTTTGGGCACTTTCTTCAAGATGAACATATCGCGCCGCAAATTCCGAAAGGCGGCTCATGCCGAAGATCTCAAAAAGGCTTTGACCCAAGAGGGTATAGATAAGATACTCGGCCATCTCCGTTGGGCTCGATTCCAGAATAATGTCCTTTATCGCCTGCGCTTTCACGTTACTCTTTCCGCGGGAGACGTCGAAAGGCAAAAAATGCACGGTCTCGACCCTCTGTATAGTGAAAGAGATCGGCTTTGGATATACGACCTTTAAATAACCGAACGACCCCTCCAGGATCTTGGATAACAAATAATCCCTCATCTGAACCGCCTGAGCGTACCTGTCCTCATCCCTTATGCCGCTAAATGCAACTGAAGGCACGCCGCTATCCTGAACATACCTCTTGCCTCTTTCACCGATTATGATCAACTTTCCTTTTTTTTCTCGCAGCAAACCCAGCGCCGTGTTGACAACCCTTGCGTTGAGTCCGCCTAGGAGCCCTGTATCGGAGGTCACGGCCACGACTGCCTGTAGATCGTTGGCCGGGGCCAGAAAAGGGTGTTCGAAATCCGAAATATCAAAAGAATCGAAAAAGCTATTTATGGTCGTCATCAACTCCTTGAAAGTGGTTAGCTTCTTTTCCAGCGCCCTGTACTGCGACACGGCGATGGATTTCAACGTCTCCAGGAGAGAACCGAGGTTTTTGTTGAACTCCATGTCTTTCTTAAGGGTAGAGAGAGGTTTCATATTTATTACTCCGGTTTCAGAATATCTTTAACGAAATCCTTGAGAGTCGTCTCCAGTTTTTGCCGCATCTCATCCGTTATCTCCATAGTATCGCGAAGCTCTTTGGTATAAGAGGGTAACTTTTTAAGAACATACTGGAGCACGTTCGACTTAAATGTCTTTGCCTGAGAAATCGATAGATTATCCAGCATCCCCAGATTTAACGCTATCAGATACAATATCTGCTTCTCTATTGCCACGGGTTTGTTCTTATCCTGAATGATCAATTTGTTTATCGCTTCTCCCCTCTTAAGTTTCTGCTCGGCCTCCTTTGAAAGCCCGGTGGTCCGCAATTGCGTCATTTGAACCAGTTCTCTGTATTGCAGGTAGTCGAGCCTGAGACTTTTGCTCAAATCCTTCATTGCCGGCCATTGCGCCTTGTTGCCTATACGCGACACCGAAAGACCGAAGTCTATGGCGGGTTTAAAGCCTTTATTAAAAAGGTCCGTAGAAAAATAGAGCTGGCCGTCCGTCATGGAAATAAGATTTGTGGGTATATATCCGGTAACATCGCCCTGCAATATCTCCACTATCGGGAAGAACGTCATAGACCCCCCGCCCAGTTCGGGCTTCAGATAACCCGCCCGCTCCATAAGCTGCGAATGTATGTAAAAGATGTCTCCGGGATACGCCTCCCTGCCGGGGGCCCTCTCGAGAAGAAGAGATATCTGTCTATAGACCCACGAATGCTTCGTCAAATCGTCGAACACGACATAGACGTCCTTTCCCTTGTACATGAAATATTCTCCCAGCATGCACGCGGTGTAAGGAGCCAGATACTGTTCTCCTGTGGATACCGATGCTACGCCGGTGACTATGATAGTATATTCTAGCGCGTCTTTCTCCTTAAGGACGTCCAATATCTTTACAAGACTTGAATAAGGCTTACCTATGCAACAATATATGCATATGACATCTTTGCCCTTTTGGTTCAATATGGCATCCATGGCAACAGTGGTCTTGCCTGTGAGTCGGTCGCCGATTAAAAGCTGCCTCTGCCCCTTGGCTATCGGTATAATAGAATCCAGGATCAGCGTGCCGGTCTCCAAGGTCTCTTTTACAGGCACCCTTTCCATTACGCCCGGCGCCACTCTAAATACTGGGAAGGTCTTATCAGTATAAACCGGGCCTCGACAGTCCTGGGGCTGGCATAGCGCGTTTATAACCCTACCGATAAAATCATCGGATACTGGTAAGTTGAGAGATTTTCCTCTGTTGTATATCTCATCCCCGGCTCTTATAGACGATGCGTCCCCGAGAACCAGTATCTGCACCTTATCTTCCGTAAACCCCATTACTAGCCCTTGGATATTGCTGGCGAATTCAACGATCTGGCCGTTCATGCAAGAAGGGAGGCCCGTCGCGATCACGATAAATTTACGCACGCTCGCTACGCGGCCTATCTCTCTTATCTCAAACTTTGATTCAAACCTATCTTCCACTCTTTTCATTCCCTATGCTCTTGGCCCGTTCCTCAATCTTATTCTTTAGGCTCCCGTCAAGCACAAGACTCCCTACGGCGAGCACTATACCCGCTACAAGCCTTGGATCGCTCTCTTCCTTGAGTTCCACATCCCTCTTTAAAAATTGTTTAACCTTCTTTTGCAGATTTTTACGCTGAAGCTCGGATAGCGGAAAAGCGGACGTAACCTTTACTTCATTTATATCCTCGGGTATCTGCAGCTGCTCGGCCTGACTCAGGCTTTCCTCCACCAATTCATCGGTCCATTGTAAATGCACGGCCTTTTTGAACTTCTCCGGCAGAGTCAATTGTACCAATTCGCACGCCTTATGTATCGCCTCATTGTCGATCCTCTCCTCTATCTCCGAGATCAGAAGCTGCCGCGACTTATCGGCCTGCTGGATGATGGCCTCGCCCTGGCTCCTGGCATCTTTGATTATCTTCTCCCTCTCGGCCTCCGCCTCTTTAAGTATCTTTGACTTTTCCTCCTCAGCCTCGTTTTGCGCTTTTGCCACCATCTCTTCGTATTTTTGCCTGGCTTCATTTAGGCGTTTCGAGACCTCCATGTCCTTCTTGCTGTATTCCGTGTTTAGTTCCTCAAGGTGCCTCGTCGCAAGGACTACATTTTTATTTAAGATCTTACGAAACATGATTATCAAAGCAACAAATATTATGAGTTGTAACAGTACGAGTGAAATGATGAGCATAGTTCCTCCCTTATACTAGTCGATAGTCTATGGTCTATAGTCGATAGTTTTATATCGGTTTATGGTTCACGGTGTACGGTCATGGGGATTTGTCTTTTTCGCAAACCGTAAACCATTAACCGTAAACCGATCTTTTCTACTTCTGCTCCTGTGCTCTTGTAACGTGATGACCTTGTGTCCTTGAGCTCCATGAGCTATCAGCTATGAGCCATGAGCTATCTTACATCCCCTGCTGCGGTATAAAAAGTTGAAATGTCACTAAAAGCGCTATGATTGCGAGCGCCTCGGCAAATACCAGCGCGATGATCATGGCCGTAAATATCTTGGGCGCCGCAGACGGATTTCTGCCCAATGCGTTTATGCTGGCAAGGCTTGAGACAGCAAAGACAACGCATGGCCCGATTATGCTGAATATAAAGATTATGATCAGTGCAATATAACGGCTCATCCCGAACTCCTGAGGACTTTACATCTTGCTTGAACACGTTTAATATAAACGAATCGCGCGACCAGTTCCTCCTGATCTCTCCGCTTCTGGGGACAGGTCAT
>JAFGFD010000135.1 GCA_016931215.1 Candidatus Omnitrophota bacterium | reverse complement strand
AAGCTCGCTAGATATGAGCTATACGAGCCTTTCAAAACGCTTTTAGATGAGGTGCAATTAGATTGCCAACTTCAAGAGATAGAAGGACTTATGACAAAGCCGGACGTAGTGTGTACATCCGGACTTTCGGCTGTCAGATGAATGACAGGGATTCGGAGATAATCTCGGGCCTCCTTCTCGAGAGGGGATGGAGGATGACAGAGAAGATCGAGGATGCCGACTGCATACTTTTTAATACATGTTCCGTGAGGCATCACGCCGAACAGCGGGCTTACAGCAACATGGGAACCTTGGCAAAGCTTAAGAGAAGGAAACCGGACATCGTCCTCGGCTTTATCGGATGCACGGCGCAACAGGACAAGAATATAGTCTTTAAAAGACTGCCTCATGTGGATTTGGTGGTCGGCCCCGCCTCTATTTATAAATTACCCGGCTTGATAGACGATGTGATTAAAAATAGAAAGAGGGTCTTGGCCATCGATTTTACCGAGAGGCCCGACCGCGTTACGCCGTTTTTTTACGGAGATAGAAATTCAGCCTATGTCTCTATCAGCGAGGGATGCGATAATTTTTGTTCGTATTGCATAGTGCCTTATGTGAGAGGAAGGCAGCGGTCCCGAAAAAAATCCAATATTTTAGATGAAGTAAAAGCCGCTACAGAACTGGGCATATCGGCAATTACGCTGCTCGGCCAGAACGTCAATTCTTACGGCAAGGATCTGGATACGCATTATGATTTTATACGATTATTGGAGGATATTCATAGAATAGAGGCTGTTAAAAGAATACGGTTTGTCACATGCCACCCAAAAGACACGGAGGTAGAGCTCTTTACGACGATGAGGAGCCTCCCGAAGATTTACAAACACCTCCACATGCCTCTGCAGTCGGGGTCGGACAGGATTCTCAAGGCGATGAATAGAGGTTATAGTGTGCGCCATTACAAGCATTTAGTCGAAGAACTCAGACGGTATGTCCCTGAATGCAATTTGACAACGGATATCATTGTGGGTTTTCCCGGGGAGAGCGATACCGATTTTGAAAAGACGGTCGATTTGTTAAAACGCATCGGGTTTGATGCGGCATATATATTCAAGTATTCTCCCAGACCGCCGGCCAAATCGAGCGAGTTCGAGGATAACGTAGAGGATGCGGTAAAGAAAGACAGGCATAGGAGGTTATTGGACCTGCAGAAGAAGATCTCCGGAAACAAGAGATCGTCGCACAGGCATGAAACCTCGAAGATGGCGTAAGGCCATATAGGTCAATCGGCCTCTTGAATAAACAGTTTTATTATGTTAGAATCTGAGTTATGGATAAGAAGAGAATAATTTATAACCTTGCGTTAATGGCTGTTCTCGCTTTGTTTATATTGGACGCCGCATTCTCTACGGCTTATTGCGCCAGGGGATTCTTCGATAGAGGCCCTTCCGAAGATGAGTCCGGCTCCGGAGGGTACGATAAGAGTTCGGCTTTGAAGAAAGCTGAGCAGGCATTCGTTCAGGGGGATTATGAAGAGGTCTTAAGAACAGCAGGCCATTATCAGTCCTATGCAAGCAAAACGGACAGCGAGCTTCAACATCTTATGGGAAGGGCACTGTTGAAGATGGGCAGATTCGATGAGGCGCGTAACCGTTTTTCGACAGTGGTGAATCACAGCGATAATGAGGAATTGCTGGACAACGCCTATATCGGGCTTGCCGATTCGTATTTTCTGGAGGGTAATTATAAAACGGCCGTCGATTATTACGAAAAGATTCTGCGTTATTTTCCGGATTCTCAATATCTCCATATAGTGTATTACAGGCTGGGGGAATGCTATTCCGCATTGGGGGATGATACCAAGGCCCAAGAGAACTTCAACCGGTTGACCAAGGCGTATCCTTACAGCCTAGAGGCGAACCTTTTGTCGGGAGGGAGTTTTGATTTCTTGACCTACAGTGTTCAAGTAGCCTCTTTCGGTAAGTGGAAGAACGCGCAGAGGCTGAGCGAGGAATTGAAAAAACAGGGTTTCGACGCGACTATCCACACGACTCTGCTCGGGGAAGAACGTTTCTACAGAGTAAGGGTGGGGCAGTATAATAATTTTAACGATGCGGAAGATATGGCCCTGAGATTGAAGAACGCCGGGTATGATGTTAAGATATATCCGTAATCGGTCTATAGACAATAGACGATAGACAATAGACGATAGACAATAGACGATAGACTATAATACGGTTTACGGAAAAAACTCTGTTATAGAAGCGCAAAGTCACTAGGTCACCAGGATACAAATAAAAATAGCACTTAGGTTCGCGGTTAATGGTTTACGGTTTTAAAGGACCGGTTCACGGTTTGCGGTTATCGGTTAACGGAGAAGCAAAATTCCATGAACCATACACCGTTAGCCATAAACCTATATAAAACTATAGTCTAGTAAATGATCAATTTTTACATCGCCGCGTTTTTAGCCGATTTTGCTTTAGGGGTTGTCCTACTCTCGTTGCCCCTCCTTCTTATATATAGATTCGAAGCTTCTTCTCTCACCCTTGGACTCTTTGGCGCCCTTGGTGCATTGATCTATTCATCCGGGGTAGTCGCGTTCGGAAGGTTGAGCGATAGGATGAACCGCAGGACGGTCCTCCTGTCGGGCTGCGTACTTTTTGTAGTCTCATACTTAATCCTTCCCTTGTCGCATGATATCAAATGTGTATTTGCGTTATATATCCCCGCTGCGTTCTCGATGGCTCTTTTTTGGCCGACAATACAGTCATGGCTCTCTCAGGGTCTGGATAAAAAGGCGCTCCTTCGTTCGCTAAAATACTTCAATATATTCTGGTGCGCCGGACTCACTTTTGGGTTTTTGATATCTGGTTTCCTATTCTCGATAGATTATAAGGCGCCTTTCTTTTTCGGCGTAACTCTTTTATGTATTGTATTTTTTATTCTTCTCAGGCAGCCGATCGTCTCTGAGACGGAGGATGAGCCCGCCCGCAAGGTCTTCATCCAGACCGAGAACGACAGGCCCAAGGAGTCCGAGAGATACCTCTACATTGCCTGGTTCGCCAATTTTGCAAGCTGGTACATAGTAGGCACGGTGAGAAACATATTTCCTAAGCTGGGCATCGAGTTGGGTTTTTCAAGCGGCTTCATCGGAATTTTGATTTTTATAATGATGCTGGCGCAGACTTTTGTATTTTTTATTTTGGGAAAGACGGCAAGATGGCATTATCGGCTTACCCCGTTGGTCGCATGTCAGGCCTTGGCCCTCTTAGCCCTTGCCATACTAATGAGAAATTCCGGAGTCGTTTATCTTATGATAGCGTTTTTCCTGTTGGGAATATCCGGCGGCATGACGTATTTTTCCAGTATCTTCTACTCACTCTACGGTTTCATCGACAAGGGTAAGAGGAGCGGCCTTCATGAGGGCTTTATAGGAGCGGGGGCGTTTTTGGGTCCCCTAGTGGGAGGCGTAACGGCAGGCACATTAGGCATCAGGACTCCTTATGTATTTGCATTTTTTATGTTGGTAATTATTATAATCTTTGAGATATCTATGGCAAGAGGCAAGATACGCATCCCGAAATTTCCGCAATAAAGGATATAGCGCATGAAGCCAAATATAGTTTTTGTTCTTGGCCCCACGGGGATCGGCAAAAGCGAATTTGCGGTAAAGCTCGCCGATAGGATCAAAGGAGAGATAATCTCCTGCGATTCCATGCAGGTTTATAAAGGGATGCGCATCATAAGCCAGCAGCCTCAGAAACGGTTGCTCAAGTCGGCAAGACATCATCTGATAGGTTTTCTCGATCCGTCCGAAGAATGGAGCGCTGCCGATTTCGTCGGGAGGGCCGATCGGATCACCGTTCAAATCTTGGGAAGAGGGAAGGTGCCCATTGTCGTGGGCGGCACCGGCCTGTATGCCCGCTCGTTTATAAACGGATTGTTTCCATCGCCGCCCAAGGATGAGGGGTATAGGATGCATCTTAAAGCAGTCGCCGCCAAGAAAGGAGGTGATTATCTTTATGGCCGATTGCTCAAGATCGACCCTGTGTACGCTTCCAAGATACACATGAATGATGCAAGAAGAATAATAAGGGCCCTGGAGATATATAAGCTTACGGGCAGTCGCATCTCCGATGAGCACCTGAAGACAGAAGGTATCCGCGACAGATATGAGATCGCGTTATTCATCTTATCCAGACCGCGACAGGCGCTATACGGAAGGATCGATAGCCGCGTCGAGATGATGTTCAAACAGGGGGTAGCGGAAGAGGTATCGAGATTGAGGGGGATAAGACTGAGCCGGACGGCCGGCGCAGTCCTCGGTTACAAAGAGATCGTCGATTATTTGGACGGAAAATTTACTCTGCCTCAGACAAAAGAGATAATCAAGAGGAACACGCGTCGTTACGCTAAGAGGCAGATGACTTGGTTTCGCAAAGATGCCTCCGCGACGTGGTTCAATCTCCGCGACAATGACAAGTACAGTACCTTTATAAATAATATAGCAGATTCTGTTCTAAAAAAGGGCAATAAAAAGATATGGAAAGAGCCGTCTTAGTAACTTTGAAACATGTCTCGGAAGACAGAGAATGGAGCGTTGAGGATCTGGCTGCTGAGTTGAAGGAACTGGCGACCTCAAGCAGAGTCAGTATACTTGCGGAGGTTACGGCAAGACTTGCGGAATTTTCGCCGAAGTTCCTAATAGGGAAAGGTAAAGTGGACCAGATTGGTTCTGTCGCTCGGGAAAAAGGCTGCGATGTCGTTATCTTCAATCATGATTTAAGCCCGACCCAGCAGAGAAACCTCGAGGAGGTGCTGGAGATAAAGACGATAGACAGGACACAGTTGATCTTGGATATATTCGCACAAAGGGCGCATTCTAAGGAGGGTACGATCCAGGTGGAATTGGCGCAACTGATATATGCATTGCCGCGCCTCACCGGCAAGGGCATTATCCTTTCGCGGTTAGGAGGCGGAATCGGCACAAGGGGGCCCGGCGAAAAGAAACTCGAGCTTGACAGAAGAAGGATCCGCGACAAGATCGCGCATCTCAAGGAGGAGCTCGATAGCGCTACGAGGCAGAGGCACGCGCGCAGAAAGCAGAGAGAACGGTTCACGACCTGTACGGTCGCGTTGGTGGGCTATACGAATGCAGGTAAATCGACACTCTTCAATGCCCTCACCGGCTCACACGCGTATGTCATGGATAAACTCTTCAGCACGTTGGACCCTACGGTGCGAAAGTATACGCTGCCTGACAATCAACGCATCGTCTTCTCCGATACAGTCGGCTTCATACACAATCTACCGCACCATTTGGTCGAGTCATTCAAGGCCACACTCGAAGAGGCCCGCGGCGCCGATATGCTGCTTCATGTCATAGATGCCAGTAACCCGAAGATCGTCGAATGCAGCAATTCCGTCCGCGCCGTGCTCAGGGATCTTGAAATAGACGATAAGCCGTTGATAAACGTGTTGAATAAAAAGGATAAGATAGACGATGATATAGTCTTATCCGGCATCAGACATCATTTCGATTCACCGGTCATAATATCCGCCCTTAAAAGACAAGGCCTGGAAGACCTGATAGACAGACTGGTCCGCGAATTGTCGAACCTTATGACGGAGATAAAGATAACGATCCCGCATGACGAGATGAAGAAATTCAATATAATACACGAGTATGGCAAGGTTAAAAAGACCGAGTATACCGATAAAGGAATCTATATAGAGGCAACTATACCCAAGAGGTACCAGGCTATTTTTTACAAATGACGCCGGCGATACCGAGGCGCAAAATTTTCACGATTTTTTTCTTGACAAAAGATGAAAGCATGATAAAATAACACATTAGCACTCTTCTATATAGAGTGCTAAGCCCCCTATCAATATGGCTCAAGGGGGCACATTTGTCTTATTTGGCTTATATTTTGCCGGACGGCTAATGAGGGATTATGGCAAGAGAGCATAGATTGAACGATAGACAAAAGGACGTTTTAAAGATAGTCGTACTTTCCCACATAAAGTCAGCTTCTCCCATAGGGTCTCTGCATGTATCGGATGTCCTTGGATTATCGAGCGCGACTATACGAAACGTAATGGGGGAACTTGAGGACATGGGCTATATAGCCAAGCCCCATACTTCCGCGGGGAGGATACCGACACGCAACGGTTATAGGTACTATGTGAATAATCTGATGGAGCTGGATGTCATCTCCGACAAAAGGAAACAGATGATCGAGATGGAGTATTATAAGAAGAGAATAGAGACGCTCGAGGAGATGCTGGGTTATATATCTCATCTTCTTTCCGAATTGACGCGTTACGCGGGTATCGCCTGTATATCGAACCTGAAATTTTACATGGAAGGCACCAGTAATATGGCCGACATACCCGAGTTCAAGGATGTCGAGAGGATGAAGAACCTTCTGAGGTTGTTCGACGAAAAGGAGGAACTCTTCAACCTTATCGAAGAAGACCTGCAGACGGAAGGAGTAAAGATACACATAGGAGAGGAAGGAAAAAACGAGACTCTTCGGGATCTGTCGTTGATAACCGCGAATTATAATATTAAGAAGGCCAGGAAAGGCAGCCTTGGCGTATTGGGACCCGTTCGGATGAATTATTCGGCCTTGATACCTCTTGTCGATTTTGTTTCGAAGGCGATAGAAGAGGTATTGGACGATATGGAGATATAAAGTGAGTAATAAGAGAGAAGCGGAACATAATGATAAAGCGAAGACAGCCGATAGCTCTAAGGAAGAGGGCAAAAGCATAGAAGAGAAGGTATTGATCGACAAGGCCGAGCTAGATAAGCTTAAAGCTTTCACGAAAGACGCAGAGGATTATAAGGATAAATATTTGAGAGCTCAAGCCGAGATCGATAATATCCGCAAGAGATTCAATAAGGAGAAAGAGGAATATGTAAAGTTCGCCAATGAGGATCTCTTAAGCGAGCTGTTATACGTTATTGACAACTTCGATAGAGCCATGGAGCACATAAACGGCACGCAGAAAGTGGAGAACGTGATAGAGGGCATAAAGATGATACAGAAAGAGTTTCATCGTATTCTGGAGGCGAGAGGCATCGAACGGATAGAGGCACTCGGAAAAGAATTCGATCCGACTTTGCACGACGCCGTTGAGCA
Organism: Candidatus Omnitrophota bacterium; assembly: GCA_016931215.1. Taxonomy (GTDB): domain Bacteria; phylum Omnitrophota; class Gorgyraeia; order JAHIPI01; family JAHIPI01; genus JAFGFD01. The sequence continues at coordinate 30,982 of JAFGFD010000135.1, read as the reverse complement.
TGTTGAGGCGGATGAAGACAAAGACCATAAGATAGTGGAAGAGGTTCAGGCCGGATACATGCTTAATGGGCGGCTGCTTAGGCCGGCCATAGTGAAGGTAGGAAAGAAAAAATAGGATAATCTAAGGAGGGATTAGCCATGACAAAGACAAAAGGTAAGGTAATAGGCATAGACCTTGGGACTACAAACTCTTGCGTTGCGGTGATGGAGGGAAAGGAGCCTACGGTGTTGACCAATGCCGAAGGTTCGCGCACCACGCCCTCCGTCGTGGGTTTCACCAAAGGCGGCGAGCGATTGGTCGGGCAACCGGCAAAGCGCCAGGCCGTAGTCAACCCCGACAACACCGTATTTTCAATAAAGCGTTTCATGGGCAGGCGCCACGACGAGGTCAAGGAAGAAGAGAAGCTGGTGCCGTACAAGGTATCCGAGGATTCCAGCGGGAACGCCGTGGTCGAATTGAGAGGCAAGACCTACACGCCGCCGGAGATCTCCGCCATGATACTTCAGAAGATGAAACAGACCGCGGAGGATTATCTCGGCGAGAAGGTGACAAAGGCGGTTATCACCGTGCCGGCGTATTTCAACGACTCTCAAAGGCAGGCGACCAAGGATGCCGGACAGATAGCGGGATTGGAGGTCTTGAGGATTATCAATGAGCCGACAGCGGCAAGCCTCGCGTACGGTATGGACAAGAAGAAGAACGAGAAGATCGCGGTGTATGATTTGGGAGGCGGTACATTCGACATATCGATCCTCGAAGTGAGCGAGATAGACGGCCAGCTTTCGCTTGAGGTGAAATCGACCAATGGCGATACACACTTAGGCGGAGACAATTTCGACCAGAAGGTAGTGGATTGGATAGCGAATGAATTCAAGAAAGAGAACGGCATCGAGTTGAGGAACGATAGGATGGCCCTGCAGAGGCTGAAAGAAGCGGCTGAAAAGGCCAAGTGCGAGCTGTCGACTAACATGCAGACAGAGATAAACCTGCCTTTTATCACGGCGGATTCGAGCGGCCCTAAACATCTTACACTCAGTTTAACGAGATCAAAACTGGAGCAGCTGTTGGACGATCTGGTCGAAAGGACCAAGGGACCTTGCATTAAGGCATTGGAAGACGCCGGGCTATCGTCCAGCGACATAGATGAAGTTATCCTTGTAGGGGGCCAGACGAGGATGCCCAAGGTACAGAGCGTGGTAAAAGAGCTCTTTGGCAAAGAACCCCACAAAGGCGTAAATCCTGATGAAGTGGTTGCGGTAGGCGCGGCTATCCAGGGTGGAATCCTCTCAGGCCACGCCGATCTTAAAGACATTTTGCTTCTGGACGTTACACCACTTTCCCTTGGCATCGAGACGCTGGGAGGCGTTATGACAAGACTTATCGAAAGGAATACCACTATACCTACCAGGAAGAGCCAGATATTCTCTACCGCTGCCGATAATCAGACAGCCGTCTCCATTCATGTACTCCAGGGCGAAAGGGAGATAGCCCAACATAACCGCACTTTAGGCAGGTTCGATCTGTTAGGCATACCTCCTGCTCCGAGGGGCATTCCGCAAGTCGAGGTCACCTTCGATATAGACGCAAACGGCATAGTTCATGTGAGCGCGAAGGATAAGGCGACCGGCAAGGAGCAGAAGATACGAATAGAATCATCCAGCGGGCTATCCAAGGAAGAGATAGATAAGATGATGAACGAGGCAAAGGCCCACGAGCAGGAGGACAAAAAGAGGCGCGAGTTGATAGACGCGAGAAATCAGCTCGATACGCTTGTCTATTCGGTCCAGAAGAGTCTGGAGGAACACGGTTCCAAGGTGTCTCAAGACGAAAAGAAGAGGGTAGAAGAGGCCCTTTCCAAAGCGAAAGATAAACTTACGAGCGAGGACTTAAGTGAGATCAAGAAGGTACAGGAAGAATTGACCAAAGCGAGCCATAAACTGGCTGAGGAGATGTATAAAGAGGCTTCGAAGAAACAGTCTCAGTCTTCTCAATCGGGTCCGAAGGGCACCGGAACCGGGCAGGATGAAAAACAGAGCCGGGATGGCAGAAAGACGAATAATGACGAAGACATCGTCGACGCGGATTACAAAGTCGAGGACGAGGGGAAGAAATAGGGTATAGCGTCTAACGGATAGCGCATGGAGGTAATTCTTATAACAAAAAACCTATACGCTAAACGCTATACGCTAAACGCTAAATATCATGGAAAAACGTGATTACTATGAAGTCCTGGGTATTGCGCGTGATGCAAGCCCCGAGGATATAAAGAAGGCATATAGGAGACTCGCCTTTAAGTATCATCCCGACAAGAATCCGGGAGGAGAAAAAGAGGCCGAGGAGAAGTTTAAAGAAGTCTCCGAGGCCTACGAAGTCTTAAGCGACGCCAATAAGAGAAGTACCTACGACCAATTCGGCCACGCTGGCATACAGGGCGCTTTTAGCGGCGGAGGCTTCAGTTGGTCTGACTTCACCCACTTCGATGATATCCAGGATATCTTCAGCGATTTTAATCTCGGAGATATATTCAACGGTTTCGGGGGGAGCATATTCGAGACGGCTTTCGGGTCGTCTTCAAGGCGCCGCGGCCCAAGAAGAGGCCCAAGCATCAAGATCAATCTTGAGATAGAATTCCTTGAAGCAGCGACCGGGGTCGAAAAGACCGTAACGATTAAGCGTAACGAGATATGCCCTACCTGCAAGGGAAGTGGCGCAAAACCCGGATCTAAAAAGAAGCAATGCTCCCAATGCGGCGGAAGGGGCCAGGTCGTGATGTCGAGCGGCTTCTTCAGCGTATCGAGGACATGCAGCGCCTGCGGAGGCGAGGGCACTATAATAACGAGCCCATGCAAAGATTGTAACGGCAGCGGCAGGGTAAAGGTTGCAAAGAAGATAAAGATAAAAATCCCGGCCGGCGTAAATGAGGGCACTAGGCTTAGGATAAGCGGCGAGGGGGAAGCAGGCACATCCGGCGGGAACCGGGGCGATCTGTACGCCGATATTTATATCAGACCGCATGAACTTTTCGAAAGGCACGGCGATGACGTGCTGGTTAGCGTCCCGATAACTTTTCCCCAGGCCGTATTTGGGGCCGAGATAGATGTACCCACTCTGGACGGAAAAGTCAAGATGAGTATACCGTCCGGCACTCAGAGTGGCAAGATATTCAGGCTAAGGGGGAAAGGTTTCCCAAGGATGAATTTTTACGGGACCGGCGACGAGCACGTAAGGATCTTCGTAGAAGTGCCGGAAAACCTTAACGCCGAGCAGAAGGAGGCCTTAAAAGTATTTGCAAAGTCTATCGGCGATGAATCGAGCCCTATGAGAAAGTCATTTTTGGAGTCGGTAAAGAGATTTGTAAATAAAAATAGATGATAAAACATGATGATGCGTAGTGAAGGCTTTCGCTCAATACGACATACGCACGACGAACGACGAAACAGAAAGAAAATAATATGCCGACTTATGAATACGAATGCATAAAATGCGGACATAGATTCGAGGCATTTCAGAGCATGAAAGACGAACCGTTAAAGGAGTGCCCGAAATGCAGATCCGAGATTAGAAGATTGATAGGTTACGGCGCGGGTATAATTTTTAAAGGTTCGGGCTTCTACGAAACGGATTATAAAAGGGGCAAAGAGAAGGAAAAGGGATCTTCTCAGTGCCCGAAAGCAAAAGATTCGGACCCCGGCTGCGCAGCCTGCCAGCAGAATACGGTTAAAAAATGAATTTAATCAAACATTTTATAAAATTCTGGCTTCCTCCCATATTTTATGCTATATTAATTTTCTGGTTCTCTTCACTGGAAGAGCCCTTTGGCCTGAAATTCGCAGAAGATAATTTAGACAAGCTGCTTCACATGCTGGAATATGGGATATTCGGCTATCTCTTGATGAGGGCCGTACACGGTTCGGATAAGACCATGTCCTGGAAGATCGGTATATTAATATCTTTTATCATAGGGACATTCTATGGTTTTACGGACGAGCTTCATCAGAGCGTGGTACCGGGCCGATTTGCCACAGTATCGGATTTTCTTTTCGATACATTGGGAGTAATTTTAGGCTCTCTTGTTTATAGGAAGAGCGCGAAAGATTGATATCGGGAATTATCTATAGATGGCCAAGATAAAATCATTTAAGGGGATTTTATACAACACTGAATTGATAGAAGATATTGCGGCTGTATCAGCCCCGCCTTATGATGTGATCTCCGACCATATGAGGGAAGAATTATACAAGACCCACCCCAATAATGTCGTAAGGATAATTTTAGGCAAGGAATTTGACGGCGACACCCCCAGGAATAATAAGTACACGAGAGCAGCCGATCATCTTACTGAATGGTTAAGAGACGGCATATTGAAACAGGATAAGCGATCTTCAATATATATCTACGAGCAGCAGTATCTCTACAGAGGTAAATTGAATAAAAGGATAGGCTTCATATCCGTGATGAAGATAGAAGACCCTTCTTCGAGCCTCGTCCTTCCGCACGAGTATACCTTTTCTAAACCTAAGGCAGACCGACTCAATCTCATAAGGAAGACAAAAGCCAATACCAGCCCGATATTCTGCATTTATCAGGACGATCACAATAAAGTGACAGGAATAATCAAGGGATATGCCCGGAAGGCCTCCCCTATCGTCGACATCCATTTTGAAGGGGTAAGGCATAAATTGTGGAGACTGTCGGACCCCCGAGGCATTGAGATGATACAAAGATGCATGGATTCAAAACAGGTCTTTATCGCCGACGGCCACCATAGATATGAAGTGGCGCTTGCCTATAGAGATGAGATGAGAAGGCGTCTCGGAAGGATCAAGGCAAGGCTCTATGATAATGTAATGGCGTTCTTCTCCAATCTAACCGATGAAAATCTGGTCATATTCTCTACCTATCGAATCGTAAGGGATATGGGCAATATGGATTTTTCGGAGATTGAAAAGAAGCTGAGCCCTTATTTTTACATAAGTACGGTTAAAGATAAGAATGAATTGTTCAAAAGGCTTGAACAGAAAAAAAAGGCTTACGCATTCGGAATGTATTTCAAGAACAAGAGGCTCTACCTCTTGACATTGAAGGATGAATCCGTGCTGGATGAAGTAATAAAGGTCGATAAATCGCGTGAATGGAAAAGGTTGAATGTTACGGTTCTGCATTTTTTGATATTTGATCATATCTTGAACATCGAACGGAACCTATCCAACGATAAAAATATTATCTATACACGGGAAGAAGATTACGCAATAAAACTGGTGGAGAGCGGCGAGTGCGAAGCGGCATTTTTCCAGCTACCCACCAAGGTAATAGAGGTGCGCAATATAGCGAGATCGGGCGATAGGATGCCTCATAAGTCGACATATTTTTATCCGAAGCTATTGACAGGCCTCGTCATGAACAAGTTTTAAGCATCGGTGGGTGAATTTAAACGGGACATTTTCAACGAAAGTGTCCCGCAGCATCGGTGGGTGAATTTAAACGGGACATTTTCGAAGAAGATGTCCCGTTTAGCGAAGTTAGCTATATTGGCGAAAGGATGCATATGAAGCTCGAGTCTATTATAGAGGCCTTGAACAATGGCGAGATAGGTAGAGTCAGCGAGCTTACAAAGCAGGCTCTCGATGAGGGAAACGGCGTAAAGACGGTTCTGGATACTTTAATAAAAGGAATGGATGATGTCGGCGCCAAGTTCAGGGAAAATGAGATATTCATACCCGAGGTTCTCATATCGGCCAAGGCTATGCACGCAGGGCTGAATATTCTGGAACCTCTGCTTTCGGCAAGCGGAATACGGCCCTTGGCGAAGGTCTGCATCGGCACGGTAAAAGGGGACCTGCACGATATAGGCAAGAATTTGGTCGCGATGATGTTTAGGGGAGCGGGCTTCGAAGTCATGGATTTGGGCATAGATGTGCCGGTTGAGAAATTTATAGATGCCGCGAAACAAGAAGAGATGAATATAATCGCGATGTCCAGTCTTTTGACGACTTCCATGGGGGTGATGAAACATGTTATCGAGCGTTTGAAGGAACAGGGCCTCGGAAATCGGGTAAAGACAATGGTGGGCGGAGCTCCGATAACGGATGAATTCGCCCGTTCTATTGGGGCAGACGGATATGCAAAAGATGCATCCAGCGCCGTTGAGAAGGCAAGAGAACTTATTGGTTTACATAAGAAGAATAAATAGGTATAATATTTTCAGTTATAAGCGCACAAGAACACAAGTCACAAGGGCACAGGAGAACAAGAGAGACAGCGTTTAGCATATAGGATTAGTAGTTGTCCCGACAATAAAAATTCTGGAGTATAAGGATTTAAAATTTTTCCATAGTCTATAGACCATAGTCCATTGACTATCGACTAAAGACATAACGGAGTCGATATGCCGCTGTTTGGAAAACCAAGATATACGATAGTAAAGGTTTCGAAGAAGAAGGACATTCCGAAGGGGCTCTGGACAAAGTGCGATGAATGCGGAGAGATTATTTACAACAAGAAACTCGAGGAAAACCTTAAGGTATGCCCGAAGTGTAACTACCACTTTACCTTAAACGCCCATGAAAGAATAAAATATACATTAGATAAAGATAGTTTCCATGAGTTTGACAAGGAGATGACATCCAAGGACCCTCTGGGGTTCAAGGGGCCAAAAAAATATAAGGACAAACTGGAGAGCGACAAGAAGACAACGGGTCTTAAAGAAGCCGTCATTGCGGGCGAGGGTAAGATAGAGGGGAACAGATTGATATTTGCCGTGACCGATTCACGGTTTATCATGGGGAGCATGGGTTCCGTCGTAGGAGAAAAGATCACCCGCGCCATAGAAAAGGCTACCGAGTCAAAACTGCCTATTGTCATCTGTTCCGGATCGGGCGGCGGGGCCAGGATGTACGAGGGGATGTTTTCCCTGATGCAGATGGCCAAGACCAGCGCCGCGATAAGCAGGCACAATAAAGCCGGTCACTTATTCATATCGCTGCTTACGCATCCCACAATGGCCGGGATCATGGCGAGCTTTGCTTCTCTCGGAGATGTCATTATAGCCGAGCCAAAGGCACTCATAGGTTTTACCGGCCCGAGGGTGATAGAACAGACCATACGGCAGAAGTTACCCGAGGGGTTTCAACTTTCTGAGTTTATGCTTGAACACGGACTCATAGATATGGTAATCTCTAGGAAAGACTTAAGAGATTGCATCAACAAGCTTATCCATTATTTTTCGTGATTTCTATAATAAAGTAGATTGTGGAGACGGGATGGCGCAAGTAAGCCTGAAGAATGTTACCAAGATATACGGAGAAAACGTAGAGGCGGCGAAGGATGTGACTCTCGGAGTGGAAAACAGAGAGTTTCTGGTCTTGGTCGGCCCCTCGGGGTGCGGCAAGTCCACGGTGCTTCGCATGATCGCCGGCCTCGAAGAGATAACATCGGGAGAGATATACATAGGCGATAGAATCGTCAATGATGTCCCTGCGAAGGACAGGGATATCGCCATGGTATTTCAGAATTACGCTTTATACCCTCACATGAATGTCTATAATAACATGGCCTTCGGACTTAAACTTAGAAAGATCCCTAAGGGCGAAATAGACAAACGCGTTGTGGACGCAGCGGAGATACTGGGCATAGGCAAGCTTTTGAAAAGAAAGCCCAAGGAACTATCCGGCGGACAGAAGCAGCGCGTAGCCGTTGGCCGCGCCATAGTAAGAAAACCCATGGTCTTTCTTTTTGACGAACCGTTGTCCAATTTAGACGCAAAATTCCGCGTACAGATGAGGACCGAAATACATAAGCTTCATAACAGGCTTCAGACCACCATGATCTACGTTACTCATGATCAAGTCGAGGCGATGACTCTCGGAGACAGGGTAGCGGTCATGAGAGACGGCGTGATAAACCAATGCGACACCCCGATGAAGATCTATGATAAACCGGTCAATAAATTTGTTGCGGGATTCATCGGCAGCCCGCCGATGAACTTCATGAACGGCACCCTGATCGAGAAAAAAGGTAAATTGTTCTTTGACGAAGGCAATTTCCAGCTCGGCACGGTCGATAAGATGAAAAGCGCGTTAGCTCAATTCATAAATAAGGAGGTGATATTCGGCGTCAGGCCCGAAGATATATATGACAAATTATTTGTGACGAAATCGGAATCCGATAACACAGTCAAGGTGCAAGTCGATGTCGTAGAAACCATGGGCTCGGAGGTATATTTATACTTAAAGACACCAAAGCATAATTTCATAGCCAGGGTGGGATCGCGCAGTACGCCTGAGTTGGGGAAGAACATAGAAGTCGTTATCGATATGAATAAAGTCCACTTTTTCGACAAAGAAACAGAGAACACAATCGTATGATGCCATTATGAATAAATTTTTGGCAGGTGTGGACGTAGGGGCCACACAAACGAAGGTCGCCATACTCGATTTAAAAGGGCATATCCTCCTCAAAGATAATTTCAGCACTCAGATGCATAGGAAGAACGCCCTGATAGATGCCGTATCGGATTTGTTGGATTCCCTCTCTCGGAGATTAAGATTGAAAAAACGCGATTTTTTGGGATTGGGAATCGGTGTACCAGGCCTACTGGATTTTAAGAGAGGCCTGGTTTTTTATTTTATAAATATTCCGGCCTGGAAAAACGTCCCTCTTAAGAAGCTTTTGGAAAAAAAGACAGGCTTACCTACTTTTGTCGACAACGACGTAAAGGTAATGGCGAGAGGCGAAGTCACGTACGGAGCGGGAAGAGGTTACGATAACGTTATATGCCTTACTTTGGGCACAGGCGTGGGAGGAGCCGTTATAATCGACGGCAAGATGCGTAGAGGCCAAGACCTGGTAGCGGGCGAGATCGGCCATGTGCCCATAAACGAAAAGGGGCCCAGGTGCAACTGCGGAGGCATTGGGTGCATAGAGGCGTACGTGGGCAGGGAGTATTTTTTAAAAGAAGTGAAAAAAGATATTAGAAGAGGCGTCAGGACATCCGTCCTGGCGATATCTAACAATAGAATAGCGGATATAACGCCTGAGATGCTTACAAAGGCCGCACTAGGCGGTGATCGATATGCTCTCAATAAGTGGCGGGAGATGGGTGAACACCTGGGAGTGGCACTTACCGGAGTCGTAAACCTGTTGAATCCCGAATTGATAATAATAGGAGGAGGGATTGCCGGCGCGGGTGATTTGGTCTTCAGGCCGCTTAGAGAGACCTTGAAAAAAAGGGCCATGGCGATTCAGGGTAGGACGGCCAAGGTTGTAAGGGCAAAACTAGGTAACGATGCGGGCGTCATAGGCGCCGCAGAGCTGGTCAAAATAAATTTATTAAAAAAAATTTCTTAGGTTAATGGTTCACGGTTTTTGGTTAGCGGAAAAGAAAAAATATAAACCAGCAACCGGTAGCCGTGAAACATACACCTTAAACCGTACACCATACTAAAGAGGAACCGATGAAGATATTCATAGATACGGCGAACATAGAGCATATAAGGCAAGCCAATAATCTAGGTATTATAGACGGCGTAACGACAAATCCTACTCTGGTCGCCCGGGAGGGCAAAGATTTTACAGCTCTGGTAAAAGAGATCTGCTCGATCGTGGATGGTCCTGTCAGCGCCGAGGTGATGGCGCTTGATTATGAAGAGATGCTCGATGAAGCCAGGGCCCTTTCCCGGATAGATAAGAATGTTGTCATAAAGATTCCTCTTATTCCCGATGGCCTTAGAACCGTAAAGGTTCTTTCGCGGGAAGGAGTGAGGACAAATGTTACGCTGTGTTTTTCGGCTAATCAGGCTTTACTTGCGGCTAAATCGGGAGCTACTTATATAAGTCCGTTTATAGGGCGGCTTGACGATATCAGCCACATAGGCATGGATATCGTAAGGGATATCAAGGCCATCTATAAAAATTATGGTTTTAAAACTGAAATAATCGTAGCGAGTATAAGACACCCACTGCATGTTCTTGAAGCGGCGAAGATAGGAGCCGACATCGCTACGGTTCCTTACGAGGCCCTTATGAAGCTCGTAAAACACCCGCTTACCGATATCGGTATTCAGAGATTCATAGATGATTGGAACAAGATGAAAGTCGAGGTAAAATAAAATCCTAATCAAGGGGGAATATGTTCAAAAAAATACTGTTATCATATATCATTTTTCCACTACTGCTGGTGGCCGCTGCATCGGCAGAGGGCGAGGACATTGATACCAAGACACTTCCTATTGTGGTGAACGGCGACAAAGTCCAGTACGATCATGCGAATAAGATAGTTACGGGAACGGGTAACGTCTCTATAAATTACAAGGATATCAGGATTACTTGTGATAAGATCACTGTCAACCTGGATGCGAAAGAGGGCTTAGCGGAAGGTAACGTGACGCTGTATCAACAGGATAACGTCTTCAGCGCGGAGAACGTCGTTTATAATTTCGAAAATAAGACGGGAGAGTTGATAAACGGCGAGATGAAGATGCCGCCCTGGTACGGAAACGCCGAATCCATCGAGAAAGTCGCTGACCAAGAATTCGACCTCAATAAGAGTTATATTACAACCTGCGACTATGAGAAGCCGCATTACAGGATCGAGGCAAGGACCATCAAGATATATCTGGGCGACCGGGTAACCGCCTGGAACGTCTTGTTCTATGTCGGAGACATGCCGATTATGTACATCCCTTATTATAATCATCCGTTGAAAGACAATCTACCTCAGGTGAATCTGGTACCCGGCCATAACGATGAGTGGGGGGCTTATCTTCTGTCGAGCTGGCGGTACTACTTTCATCCCGATTCCAAAGGCCACGTCCACGTGGACTGGAGGTCCAAGAGAGGGTTTGCGGAGGGGCTGGATTACAAATACGGAATGGAGAAATTCGGCAAAGGATACGCAAGATTCTATTATCTGCACGACAAAGAGCCCGGCAGCGGCATCGACGATAAAAGATACAGGGTTCAGGTACGCCATAAGTGGCCGGTCGACGAAAACACATTCATGGCCGGCGAATTTCATAAATTGAGCGACCGGGATTTCATAAAGGATTTTTTCTATAAAGAGGAATATGAACTGGACCACGAGCCGCAGACTTATCTTACCCTTATCGGCGCAAAGGAGAATTACACCCTTTCCATGTTATATCGCCCGAAGGTAAACGATTTCTTCACCGTAACCGAGAGGCTGCCGGAGGCGCGCCTGAATATTAGAAAATTGAAGTTATTGAACCATTTGAATCTTTACTACACGAACACTTCGAGTATAGCCGTTCTCAATAAGAGTTTTGCCAACGACGTCGATGGGGCAAGGGCCGGAGACAGTTATGACGCTACGAGGGCCGATACCTACAATGAGCTATCGTACCCATTTTCGCTGTTCGGGTTCCTGAACCTCAATCCTTTTATAGGAACGAGACAGACTTTTTACACGGAGGACGAAGCCGGTAACGACAATATCGTGCGCGATCTGTATAATACGGGAGTGGATATATACGCCCGGAGTTACAAGATTTACGACGTTGAGACAAATTTTTTGAACCTGGATATCAACAAGATCCGCCACCTCATCATTCCGAGCGCCCGCTATGAATACATAAGGGAACCAAAGGTCTCTCCGGAAGATCTCCTTCAGTTCGACGAGATAGACGCTATCAGGCAAAAAAACAGCGTGGAATTGGCAATCGAGCATAAATTGCAGACGAAGAGGCATGCCGATGACGGCTCTGAAAAGACCGTTGACCTCCTTTCGTTTATAGTGTCGAGCGAATACGTATTTCTCGATGACTTCGGCCAGGACAATAAGCTCCTTGGCATAAAATATGATCTCGAGACGCGCCCTTATGACTGGTTGTACTTCGACGCCGAGGCGCACCTTGACAGAGAAGCTCGTCAGTTTGACACATTCAACGCGGATCTACACGTGACAAAGTATAAAGATATGACGTTCGGAGCGGGATATAGATACGAACAAGACGAGAACTCTCAAGTCACCAGCTACTTCAATTATGACATACCCAATAAGGACTGGAAGAAGAGATGGGGTTTCAGAATATATAATAGGTACGAGTTACAGGAAAAGCAGTTTCAGGAGCAGGAGTACACCATAGTAAAAGATCTCCACTGTTGGTCTTCCGAGCTGACTTGCAGGATAGAGGACGAGACCGATTATACGTTCTGGGTAATATTCCGCCTCAAGGCATTCCCCGACATACCGTTCTTCTTCAGGACGACGTACCGAGGCCCCGAACCCGGCGCAAGGAGATAAAAATCTATTTTTTAAAAAAGGAGTATATTTTCATCCATCCGGCCGCCGATAAAATAGAGACCAACGGCATCACAGGTACGCGGAATCTGCTTCCTACGCAAAGACCCACCACAAAGATAGAGGCCAGCATAAAATAGAGCAAAATTAACAAGAGGGCCTGGCCTTTGACCTCGCCGTATCTTGCGAAGAATAGACCGACAATCCAAAAGAAGACCCAGGGATAACCGAATATCTTCGAGGCCATTCTAAGGGTTTCGGATTTGAAGTACTTGAAAGTACCAGGTAACGTAAAGAACTGGACTATAGATTCTATGACTAGGTCTGCGTAATATCGGACAGGGCCGGCTCCTGTCCCCTCAAGTCCGTCGTCCCTTCCGTACTTATGTACAAACCCCATATGATTCAGGTCTCTGTTGTCTATAACGGTAAAATCGGCATTTCCGGTTGCGGAGAAATTTCTGTAATGCCATACCCCCAACAAAGAGTAGAAGACCAAAAGTAACGTGAGGCCGTGAACTAAGGCCCGCGTGAGAGACGGGCGGTATAACGCGTATACTATGCCTCCAGCCAGGAATATCCCTATATAATAGCTTACGGGCCTTATATACGTAGCAGCCACAATAGTAACCGTCAAAGATAACAATAGGGACAACCTCCTTTCGTTGAGGTAGCGCAGGAAAAGGTATATAAAAATAGCGATGAATAGAGTGTATAAAGCTTCCGACAAAAGCATTAAACTTGCGAGCGTGGTAGGCTGGTCGAACAAAAATATGAAGGCCGCCAGAGGGGCAATGTTCTTGTCCACCTCTTGCGCCGCTTTGTATACCATATAGCCCGCCAGGGTGATGAGAAATATTTGGATAACGACTATAGCGTCAAGTGAGAGATTGAATGTTTTGTTTAATATGGCTAGAAATAAAGGATATCCAGGGGTTCTATTGATCTCATAGTGGAGAACGCCGTTCTCATCGTATGTACCGAAGGCCCCCTTTTCAATAAGATTTATTCCGGGTTCCAGATAGGTAGGGGTATCGGGCATGAATTTTAGGGAAGGGACGTTGAAAAAAGCATAGCAAAAAAGCCCCAATTTTACGGCCAGGGATAACACTATAATTATTATTAGTACATTTTTATGTGTTAATTTTGACATGTAGACCCCCATTTACCTGTTTATATGTATATGGTTTTCGATATTATACATTTTTTGCTATACAACTACAATAGAAAAGTGTATAATATCTAACATTCATCATAGAGAGATATAAAAAGTTAGATATTCACCCGCATCAAGGGAGAATGTAGTTAATGCTCGATGGTAAAAAGATTGTTGTAGTGATGCCCGCTTATAATGCGGAAAGTACCCTGGAAAAGACATATATAGAGATCCCAAAAGATATCGTAGACGAGATACTCCTGGTGGACGATAAGAGCCATGATAAGACCGTTCATAAGGCAAAAGAGTTGGGCATCGCGACATATTTACATGACGAGAATATGGGTTACGGTGCCAATCAAAAGACATGTTACAAGCTTGCGATTGAACGAGGGGCAGACATAGTCGTCATGCTACATCCGGATTATCAATATCCCGCCAGACTCATCCCCGCTATGGCGGGGCTTCTTGTATCCGGCGTCTTTGATATAGCCCTGGGTTCGAGGATATTGGGCGGCATGGCACTCAAAGGCGGAATGCCTTTATATAAATACGTGGCTAATCGTGCGTTGACGCTTTTTGAAAATGTCGTTATGGGGCAGAAGATTTCAGAATATCACACCGGATACAGGGCCTTTAAAAGAGAAGTGCTTTTGAACTTGCCTATAATCGAGAATTCCGATGATTTCGTCTTTGACAACGAGATGCTCGCGCAGTCGATATATTTCGGATATAGCATAGGCGAGGTGACCTCCCCCACCAACTATAACAAAGAGGCTTCTTCCATATCGTTCGCAAGGTCTATCGTGTACGGATTCGGCATACTCTGGACATGCTTGAGGTTTATCTTGCAAAGATGCGGCCTTGCGAAATTCGGCATCTTTGATCGTAACGGCAGAAAGATCATGGATTTCAATGCGGATTTTTTAGATAGATTAAATAGAAAAAAGGAACATGCAATCTTGTAACAATCGAGGAGAATATTAACGAATGAGTGACAAATCCATAAAGATGTTCAAACCCTATATGTCGGAGAAGGTAGCCGGGGCAGTGGTCGAGATACTCAAGACCGATTGGATCGGCCAGGGGCCCGAGGTGGATAAGGTGGAGAGGAAGTTCGAAAAGCTTTTCGGCTTAAGTGGGGCGCTCACCTTAAATTCCTGTACCTCCGCGTTGCATCTCGCTCTTTTACTATCGGATGTAAATGAGGGAGACGAAGTCGTTGCCACACCGATGACGTGCTCCGCCACAAATATCCATATTCTGCATCAGAAGGCAAAGGCGGTATTTGCCGATATACAAAAGTCTTCTATGAATATCGACCCGGAAAGCGTCAAAGAGAAGATAACAGATAAGACAAAGGCGATACTCGTTGTGCACTGGGCAGGCAATCCATGCGACCTGGATGAGATACATGCTGTAGCCAAGTCAAGAGATATCCCGGTTATCGAAGACGCAGCTCACGCTTTGGGAGCACGGTACAAAGGTGCCTATATCGGGGCCGTTAGTAATTTTACCTGCTTCTCCTTCCAGGCGATAAAACAGATTACGACTATAGACGGCGGCATGCTAGTGTGCAAGGATGGAGTAGATTATAAAAGAGGAAAGTTGCTGAGATGGTACGGAATAGACAGAAACTTCAAAGGCGACATATACTGGAAGTTTAAGGTGGAAGAGCCCGGTTTCAAATATCATATGAACGATGTCACAGCCACAATACTTTCTGTTCAGCTCGACGATTTGGAAAAAGTTAATCTAAGGCGCAGGGAAATAGCCGATATGTACCGTAAGGGATTGAGCGGAGTGGACGGATTGACGCTATTGGAGAAGAAATCGGACAGGCAGAGCGCCAACTGGCTCTTTACGATCCTGGTGAATCGTCGGGAGGATTTCATAAAGATGATGAGATCCAACGGGATAGACACCCACATGGTCCATGTCCGCTGCGACGTCTATCCCATATTCGGAGGTAAACGTTTGAATCTACCCGTTATGAACGAATTGGAGCCTAAATATGTCTCCATACCGCTGCACGCGGGCCTTACAGACGATGACGTAATGAGGGTAATCGATACCGTAAAGAAGGGATGGTAAGAAGACTGGTTAATGGTTTACGGTGTCAGGAAAAAATTCCCATGCACCGAAAACCATGAACCATACACCGTAAACCTAATACAGAATTATGAATAAAACGAGATGTGATATAGTAATACCCGTATGGAACATGAGGGACCTGACCGCGCAGTGCATAGATAGCATAATAGAGAATACCCGTTTTCCCTACCGCATTATAATAGTCGACAATGCCTCCGGCGAAGAGACTCGCACTTACTTGGAAGGGATCTCGAGAAGGAGAGATGTGGACATTCTGATTATAAGGAACGAGGAGAATGTAGGTAATTCGAAAGGGGCAAACCAGGGCATACGCGCATCAGACGCAGAATACGTATGCATATTGGATAACGACACGATTGTTACCGAGAATTGGCTTACGGAGATGGTCGGGGTGGCCGAGAAGGACGAAAAGATAGGAATAGTCAATCCTTTGAGCAATTTCGGCTCAAAGCGGCCTTTTGGAAAAGAATGGAAGGACATCGCCGCGGATCTTTATAAGCGTAATAAGGGTAGTTATACAGAGACGGCGGCGGCAATAGGCTTCTGTTTTTTAATCAAGAGAAAGGTGATCGAAAAGATAGGGGTATGGCCGGAAGATTACGGACCCGGCTATTTTGAAGATACCGAGTATTCCATCACGGCTATAGAAAACGGTTTTAAGATTGCGATAGCCCAAGGGTCTTATGTCGTCCATCTGGAACATTCTTCATTCAAAAAGACAGGGTACTTTGACGATCTATTCAAGAAGAACCAGGATATATTTTACGAAAAATACGGGAGATCGAAAAGGTTTTTATATATATTCAAAGGAAAAAATTCATTCGATTTGAATAGAAGGGCCTATGATGAAGCCCAGAAAAGGAATTGGACGTGGGTATTCATGCCGAAGAGCGTCGATTTGAAGCTGCCGAGTCATGCATATATAAAAAAGGTCCATATGCCAAATCTATTTTTCGATGCAAACTGCATAGTGCGTATTTTAAAGAAAAAGAAAAGATTCGACGTTATATACAGCGACTCTCCCGAGCTCGCGAAAAGTCTGAAATGGTTTCGTCCTTTACACAGGGCAGAAGTAGTCAACGGTTAAGTTTGGTCTGATACAATACGGCTATCATTGAAATAAGTCATTTTGGAGGTAGATATGGATATAGGCGTAATCGGCGCAGGATACGTAGGGCTTGTCACTGCCGCTTGCTTTGCGAAACTCGGCCATAAGGTGATATGCGTAGATATAGATACGGCAAAGATAAACGCATTGAAGAAGGGCAAGATCCCAATATACGAACCGGGATTGGACCAGCTTGTCAGAAGTGGACTCCGCGCCAAGAATATATATTTTACGGCCAATATCAAAAGCGCCATAGCGAAGTCCACGGTAATATTTATTGCCGTAGGAACTCCTCCTAAGGACAACGGCGAGGCCGATCTTACTTATATCGAGAACGTCGCACGCAAGATTGCGACGGAGATGCCGTCATATCGGCTGATTGTCGAAAAGAGCACGGTACCCGTTCAGACAGGCAAGAGGATAGAGGAGACCATAAAGGCATATAATAAGAAGAAGATAAAATTTGATGTTGCCTCCAATCCGGAGTTTCTTCGCGAAGGTCAGGCCATAAGCGATTTCCTGAGCCCTGACAGGATAGTCATAGGCGTAAACTCAAAGAAGGCGCGCGATATATTGAGTTCAATCTACGCTTCTTTCAAGGCCCCCATAATCGTTACGGATATAGAAAGTGCGGAGCTGATTAAACATGCCTCAAACTCTTTTCTGGCTATGAAGATATCTTATATCAATTCCATAGCGAATATATGCGAGAGATGCGGAGCGGATATCGTAAAGGTGTCGAAAGGTATAGGCCTCGACAGGCGGATCGGAAAGGATTTTTTGAACTCCGGCGTTGGATTCGGCGGATTCTGCTTCCCTAAAGATTTAGAGGCGTTCATAAGGATCTCGGAGAAACTCGGCTATGATTTCGACCTTTTACGGTCAGTTAAAAGGGTGAATGATTATCAGAAGATATTGTTCATTAAGAAGATAGAAGAATCATTGTGGGTGCTCAACGGCAAAACGATAGCCGTACTCGGTATCGCTTTCAAACCCAACACCGACGATATAAGATACGCCCCTGCTATAGATATCATAAAGATGCTTCAGAACGAAGGGGTCAAGATAAAGGCCTTCGACCCTCAGGCCATGAAGAATGCAAAGACTGTCTTGAAAGACGTGAAGTTCTGCAAAGACGCTTATAGCGCCGTTAGGGACAGCGATTGTCTTTGCATAATAACCGATTGGGATGAGTTTAAGTCTTTGGATTTAAAGCGGGTGAAGCGCCTGATGAAACAACCCATCATCGTAGACGGACGAAATATATATGAACCCAAGGATGTGGAAAAATTCGGTTTGAAGTATAAAGGAATAGGGAGATATTATGATAGACGGCATCAAGATTAAGAAACTTAAAGTTATACCGGACGACAGGGGTAGGTTGATGGAGATATTGAGGAACGATGATGCTGAATTTATAAAGTTCGGTCAGGTCTACATGACGACGGCCTTTCCGGGTATCGTAAAGGCATGGCATTATCACAGGTTGCAGACGGACAGTTTTACCTGCGTCCACGGCGTGATTTGTCTTGCCCTGTATGATTCTAGACAGGGATCTCCGACATACAGAGAGGTGAACGAGTTTACCGTTAGCCTGGATGATCCCAAGCTCATACAGATACCGCCGTTTGTTTACCACGGTTTTAAATGCGTGAGCAATTACGAAGCCATAGTCGTAAATAACGTGACCGTACCGTATAATCACAAGAATCCCGATGAATACAGGGTAGATGCGTTCGATAACGACATACCGTACGACTGGAAGAGGTGATAAGATGAAAGGCGTGATACTTGCAGGTGGTCTGGGAACAAGGCTCAACCCTTTGACCAAGATAACAAATAAACATCTTCTGCCCGTCTATTCCAAGCCTATGATCTATTACCCGTTGCAGACGCTTGTAGACGCGGGCATAAAAGATATACTTTTGGTAACGGGCGGCAGCCGTGCCGGGGAATTCCTGAGGTTGCTCGGCAACGGCCAGGCCTTCGGCTTGAAACATATCAACTATACTTACCAAGAAGGGGAAGGCGGCATCGCCGACGCCCTTAGGCTTGCGGAACATTTCGCGGACAGGGAAAAGATAGTCGTAATATTGGGCGATAATATATTGGAGAAAGGAATAAAAAGATACATAGAAAATTTCAGGAAGCAACCGCGCGGCGCCAGGATTTTGATAAAGAAGGTCAAGGACCCATGGAGATTCGGCGTCGTTGAAATAAAGCATAATAGGATCGTGTCGATAAAGGAAAAACCCAAAAACCCCAAATCGGACTATATCGTTACCGGCGTTTATATGTATGACGAAAAGGTATTCGACATCATAAAAACCCTCAGACCTTCAAAGAGGAATGAGCTCGAGATCACGGACGTGAATAATGCCTATATAAAAAGAAAAGAGCTTCGCTACGATATATTAAACGGATGGTGGTCGGACTCAGGCACATCTTTCGACTCACTACTCAAGGCGAGTAACCTGGTCAAGAAAAGAGACCGGAAGAGGCAAGGAAAGATTAAAGGAGAAGATTGACATGAAGATTAAATTGAAAAAAATATTGGTGACCGGCGGCGCGGGCTTTATCGGTTCCAATTTCATAAGATACATGCTCAAGAAGCACCCCGATTACGAAATTGTCAATCTTGATAAATTGACATATTGCGGTAATCCGAAGAACTTAAGGGATATTGAAAAGAACCACAACTATTCTTTCATAAAAGGCGATATCAAAGATACGGAAGTGGTAAAGGAGGCGATGAAAGGGTGCGACGCCATTGTGAATTGCGCGGCCGAGAGCCATGTCGACAGATCCATAAAGAACCCGAATAATTTTGTGCGGACAAACATACACGGCCTATTGACCGTGCTTAGGGTTGCCAAGGATTACAATGTGCCCCGTATTGTTCAAATCGGGACCGATGAGGTGTACGGAAGCATAGAAAAGGGCAGTTTTACCGAGAAGAGCAATCTAAATCCGGGGAGTCCCTATTCGGCCAGTAAGGCCAGCGCAGATTTGATGGCTTTGTCATTCCATACCACCTACAAACTACCGGCTATAATAATGCGAAGCTCGAATAATTTTGGGCCTTATCAGTATCCCGAAAAGATCATACCCCTTTTTATTACGAACGCAATTGAAGATAAGAAATTACCTGTATATGGCGACGGGATGAATGTCAGAGACTGGCTCTTCGTTTTGGACCATTGCTCCGCAATCGATATAGTGCTGCATAAAGGCGAGATCGGCGAGATTTACAATGTTGCGAAAGGAGACGAAATAAGCAACATCGAATTGACAAGGAAGATATTGGAGTACGTGGGCAAGTCAGACGACCTGATTGAATTTGTGGAAGATAGACCGGGGCACGATAGGCGGTATTCAATGGATGCATCCAAGATAAGGGCCATTGGATGGGAGAGCAAGTACGAATTCGAGGGCGCACTAAAAGAGACTGTAGAATGGTATAAAAATAACAAGGCGTGGTGGGAGCCGCTTAGGAAATCGGCAGAAGCGGCACGCCTCCATAAGAGTTCCAAGACAAAGGTGTGATGTGAAGGTACTCATAACGGGTTCAAGCGGCATGCTAGGCATGGATCTTATCCTTGCACTGAAGGATTCTTGCGATATCACGGGGATAGATATCATCGAAAACAAGAGTCCGAAGGGCGGCGCGATTACTTTTAAAAAATGTGACATAACGGATAGGAACGAGATTTTAAATGTGATAGACAAGATAAACCCTGAGGTAGTAATCCATGCCGCCGCGTGGACAGACGTGGATAGTTGCGAGCTGGACAAAGAAAAGGCGATGGCCGTGAATTACGAAGGTACGCATAACGTTGCCCTGGGATGCAAAAACTCCGGCGCATTGATGTTTTACATTTCAACGGATTTTATCTTTGACGGCTCAAAAAGCGAACCTTACCTCGAAGATGACAAGGCAGCACCCGTTAATATATACGGATTATCTAAATTGAAAGGCGAAGAGGCCGTTCGGAAGGAATTGTATAGATATTGCATCGTGAGGACCAGCTGGCTCTTTGGTAAATACGGACGGAATTTTGTGGACATTATACTGGATAAAGCGGATGCCAATAAGGAATTGAGGGTGGTATTCGATCAATTCGGATCGCCGACCTTTACCAAAGACTTATCGGAAGCTATCAGTAATTTAATGGACATAGCATCTAAGAATAAAGAAATGGGGGGAGTTTACCATTTCTGCAACTCTGGAACCTGTTCGTGGTTTAAATATGCGGAAGAGATTCTGAAGATTGCCAATAGAACCCACGTGAGGATTGTGCCGATAACGTCTCAGGAGCTGAATAGACCTGCGGCGCGGCCGCCCATGTCGGCATTGAACACCGAGAAATATTGCGACGTTACGGGAGAGGTTCCCAGGGAATGGCGGAAGGCTTTGGAGGATTATCTTTTCAACGAACATAAAATAAAGAGGGATTATGTACAAGGAAATAAAGGGTAAGATTGCTAATAAATCTGCCAAGATAGGAGTCATAGGCTTGGGGTACGTCGGGTTACCCCTGGCGGTTTTATTTGCGGAGCAGAAATTCGAAGTTACTGGGATAGACACCAGCCAAAAAAGAGTCAAGTCTATTAAAAACGGTAAGTCCTATATTATGGATATCCCGACGAAAACCATCGCCGAACTTACCGCGAATAAGTTTTTGGACGCAACCGTCGACTATTCCGTAGTCAAGCAGTTGGATGTCATTATTATATGCGTGCCCACGCCTCTGTCAAAGACGAAAGAGCCGGACATCTCTTTCATAATGTCGGCGATAAAAAATATCATTAAAAATAGAAAGCGGGGACAGCTCTATGTGTTGGAAAGCACGACTTATCCCGGAACCACCGAGGAGATGCTTCTGCCCAAGTTCGAGGAAGACGGTTTTAAAAAGGACGTGGATTTCTTTTTGGCGTTTTCGCCGGAACGCGTCGACCCGAGGAATAAGACATACACTACAAGTAATATTCCGAAGGTCGTTGGCGGCGTGACGAGAAAATCCACCATGCTGACTAGAGAGCTTTACTCGAAGATAGTCGAAGAGGTCATACCGGTGACGTCCAGTAAAGTGGCAGAGATGGCGAAACTTCTGGAAAATACCTTCAGAAGTGTCAATATAGGCCTTGTAAACGAACTCGCCCTTATGTGCGAAGCATTACACATCGACGTCTGGGAAGTGATAGATGCTGCCAAGACCAAGCCTTTCGGATTTATGCCGTTTTACCCTGGCCCCGGAATCGGGGGCCATTGTATAAATATAGACCCTCTCTACCTGTCTTGGAAGGCGAGTTTACACGGTTTCAATTCTAGGTTTATAGAGATCGCCGACAACATAAATTCTTCGATGCCGAGGTACGTAGTGAATCGGGTAATAAGCGCACTCAACAAAAAACGTAAGCCGGTCAAGGGGTGCAAGATACTAATATTAGGCGTTACGTATAAGAAAGATATAAATGACACGCGGGAATCGCCTTCTTTCGAGATATTGAGATTGTTCCGAGAAGAAGAAGCCGAGGTTTCATACCACGATCCTTATATCCCGACGGTGAGGGTCGACGGCCATACTTTCAAATCTTTATGCATTACGGATGATATTTTAAAGAAACAGGATTGTGTTATTTTGGCTACCGACCATAGCTCACTTGATTATAAACAGCTTAAGAATGACGCTAAATTGATTTTTGACACCAGAAACGCCTTTAAACAAAGAGGCATAGTGTCAAAGAAGATTATTAGGCTTTAAAACAGGAGTTATTATGGAGAAATACCTTGTTACGGGAGGCGCAGGTTTCATAGGTTCAAATATAGTCGAAAGATTGCTTAAGGAAGGCCACTCGGTCCGGGTTATGGACAGTTTCATAACCGGCAAACGCGAGCACATAGCCCCTTTCATGGATGATATCGAGCTGATAGAAAAGGACATACGGGATCCCGATGCCGTTAAGAAGGCCGTCAAGGGAATTGACTTTGTTCTGCATCAGGCCGCCCTTAGGAGCGTGCCTAAATCCGTCGATGATCCGAGCCTTACCAACGATATTAATGTAAGCGGCACCTTGAATGTTTTTATGGCGTCTAGAGAAGCGGGTGTCAAGAGGGTTGTATATGCATCCTCGAGTTCGGTATACGGGGACTGCGATAAATTTCCGGAGAAAGAGGAGTATTGCCCTTTGCCGATTTCTCCGTACGCTGTTTCTAAACTCACGGGAGAATATTACGGTTATACCTATACCAGGACTTTCGGCCTCGAAGTGGCAAGCCTTAGGTATTTTAACGTATTCGGACCCAGGCAGAATCCGGAGTCCAAATATTCGGCTGTTGTGCCGATCTTCATATTCAGAATGCTCTCCGGAGAAGCCCCTATCATCGAAGGCGACGGCACTCAAACGAGAGATTTTACGTATGTAGATAATGTGGTGGATGCCAATCTCGCAGCGGCCAAGGCAAAAGGCGCAGCCGGAGAAGTCTTTAATGTGGCTTGCGGGACTACTCACTCCGTAGTATATATCATTGAGCAGTTAAACAGATACATGAATAAACATATAAAGCCGGAGTTTGCACCTTCCAGGCAGGGTGACGTACAAAAGACATTGGCCGATATCTCGAGGATGAAGAATATACTTAAGATATCCCCAAGAGTAAATTTTGACGACGGTCTCAAAAAGACTTTAGAGTGGTTTCAGTCGTCAAAAGTTACTTTATAAGTCGCGAAAAGAAAAGGCGATTAGATGAAAAGAGTCTTGATAACGGGCGGAGCGGGATTCATAGGAAGCCATCTTTGTCATTATCTGCATGACAAAGAATATGAAATCATATGTATGGACAATTTGATTACCGGCGACCTTGACAATATAACGGATCTTCTAAAGAGAAAAAGGTTTGAGTTCATAAAGCAGGACGTGACTAAATATATTGGTATAGAAAAAAAATTGGATTACGTCTTGCATTTCGCATCTCCCGCGAGCCCCGTCGATTATAATAAATATCCAATACAGACATTAAAAGTCGGTTCACTCGGTACGCATAATGCCCTCGGCGTAGCTAAGGCGAATGATGCAAAGTTCTTATTGGCTTCTACAAGCGAAGTCTACGGCGACCCTCAGGTTCACCCTCAACCGGAGAGTTATTGGGGTAATGTAAACCACATCGGTCCGCGCGGAGTGTACGATGAGAGCAAGAGATTCGCCGAAGCCCTTACCATGGCCTATCATCACACGCATAATCTTGACGTCAAGATCGCGCGCATCTTCAATACCTACGGCCCGAAGATGAGAAGATCCGACGGGAGGGCCATACCGACTTTTATAGAACAGGCATTGAAGGACGAGCCTTTGACGGTCTTCGGAGACGGTAGGCAGACAAGGAGTTTTTGTTATATAACGGACACGATCCGGGGAATTTACAACTTGATGGGTTCAAATCTTAGTTCACCGGTCAATATAGGCAATCCGAACGAGATCAGCGTGTTGGAGATAGCTGAAAAAATCATAAAATTATCGGGGTCTAAAAGCAGTATAGAATACAGAAAACTGCCCATAGACGATCCCAAGACCAGGAAGCCTGATACGACCCTGGCCAAAAGAGAGTTGAACTGGTCGCCCGAGATACCGCTGGATGACGGTTTAAGACTTGCTATCGATTGGTTTAGGAAGAAATGATCTAATCCCACGGTAGATGACGAGGTTAAATCAATAACATGAAAAATGATGGCGTTAGCATAGTAATAGCCGTATGCAATATGCTTGGCTTTACAAGATTGTGCTTGGATTATATAGTGAAGAATACCGTTGTTCCTTTTGAGTTGGTGATAGTTGATAACGGCTCGACGGACGGTACCCAGGAATACATTAAGGACCTGTCAAGAGAGCTGGATATTAACTATATTCGCAATGATGCTAATCTTGGCCCTATCCTCGCGGTAAACCAGGGGATAAGGCAAAGCAAATATGACTATATTTGCCAGATGCATAATGATGTCGTCATATTTGAAAAAGGTTGGCTCGGTAAGATTGTATCGATAATGAAGAAAGATCCGTCCATAGGCATAGCGTGTTTAGCCGGCAGGCAGTATATACGCAAAAATTGTTCCTGTGACGAGGACACGCTAAAGCACAATCTTTTGAGTATAGGCCTGAATCCGCCCATGAAAGAAGAGGTGGCGGATATAGCCGTTTGCGACGGCATGTGCTTTGTTTTTGCAAAGAGTTTTGTAGAGAAGATAGGCATTCTGGACGAGACATACGGAATGATGCATTTTTACGACATGGACTTTTCTCTGTCTAGCCTCAAGGCTGGCTATAGAAATGTTGCCGTGAATGTACTCGGATTCCATGTCGGCAACGGCGGGACTACGAGGAGATCGGATTTTTATAAGGATTTAGTACCGAATGACCTCAAGCTGTATAATAGAAACAGCGCGATATTTAAAAAGAAGTGGAAGGATGTCCTTCCCTGTGATGTAAGAAAATAAGATAGGGATCAGGTCTTCACGTTTAGACACGTTTTTTAAAGAATGAAGGCCTGATCCCTTGCAACCGTTAAATCAAGGAGAAGTTGATGAAAGTCCCTTTAATGAACATACAGGTTCAATACGATCAGTTAAAAACAAAGATCGATGACGCTATAACCGAGATCGCCAGTTCCAGTAAATTTATTCTCGGTAAAGAGACTGAGATTTTTGAAAGAGAGATAGCCGCCTACTGCGACGCTCGATACGCCGTAGGAGTTGGCTCGGGCACGGAAGCGCTCATTTTGGCGCTCACCGCCCTGGGCATAGGCAAAGGAGATGAAGTCATCACGACGCCGGCTACATTTATCGCTACAGCGGAATCCATCTCAAGAGTAGGAGCAAGGCCCGTATTTGCCGATATCGACAGAGATACATACAATATAGATCCCGGTAAGATAGAGGAAGCGGTTACGCCTCGTACCAAGGCAATAATCCCCGTTCATCTTTTCGGAAACCCGTGTGACATGGATCGGATAATGGATATCGCCGGGAGGCATAATCTCAAGGTAATAGAAGACACAGCGCAGGCAATCGGGGCGACATATAATGACAAAAAAGTCGGCTCATTCGGCGACGCGGGCTGTTTAAGCTTTTTCCCGAGTAAAAATCTCGGCGCGTTTGGAGACGGCGGCATGATTCTCGTCAATGACGGAGGGCTCTATAAAAAACTTCGTTTGCTGAGAGTGCACGGAACCAGCGAGAAATACCATCATTCCATAATCGGCTTTAATTCAAGATTGGATAATCTACAGGCGACCATCCTTACTGTAAAACTCAAGAAGCTTGACGATTGGAATGAAAGAAGGCGAAGGGTAGCGAAGAGATATGACGAGGAACTGAAGGGGCTCGTAGAGACACCATCGGAAGCGAATAAAGGCAGACATGTATATCATCTTTACATAATCAGGGTCGAGAAGCGAAAGAGAGACGGGCTTATGAAGTTTCTAAACGATAACGGGATAGAATCGAGGGTATATTATCCGCTGCCGGTCCATCTACAGGAGTGCTACAAAGACTTGGGGTATAAAAAAGGCGATTTTCCCGAAGCCGAGGCGGCATCGACCGAGACATTGGCGTTACCCCTGTTTCCCGAGATTAAAGATGACGAACAAAGGTATGTCATCGATAAATTAAAAAAGGGCCTGAAGGCCTGCAATTGAGTCAATAGCGGGCGAAATCGAATGATGCCCGGAGGGAAGCACCAAAACGCCCAATGTAGAACGGGCCCCAACCTGATTTATCGCTAATATGAAGGATAAAAGACGTTTATTTGTATTGACGGAATATAGATCGCCCAATTCCCATGCATTGAACTACCCGCTGTTGATAAACAAGGATTTTTTCGATGAAAAGGGAATAAGTATCAATTTTTTTGACTCGCTTTCCAAGAAGATAGGCGACTGCGATATTTTGTTTATAAACAGTAAATTTTTCAAAACATGGCACAGCGGGAGGTACGGTCAGCTTTATGACCTGCTGTCTTCTTTCAGAAAAAAGACGGGCAAGATATTGTGGTTCGACACGAATGACAGTACGGGTACGACACAGTTTAACATTTTGCCGTACGTGGACGGGTATTATAAGAGCCAGATCCTGAAGGATAAATCGCTCTACAGGCGTTCTTTCTATGGAAACAGAATTTATACGGATTTTTACAAAAATAAATTTAATATTACAGATAAGGGCGAGTCCGATGCATCCGGGAGTGTTTCGGTAGAGACACCTCTTAGAGAGGAGTTTGAATATAAGCTCGGAGTGTCGTGGAACAGCGCCTTGAATGAATGGGGTAGGTACAACTATATCTACGATGAATGGGTCGGCCGCATGAGATGCGGCCTGCTTTTAAAGACCGATTACACTGTGAGATTTGCAGATTGTCTTAGCAATAGGTCGATAGACATAAACGGCAGGCTGGGACTGTCTCATTCGAGAGATACCGTAAGATATCAGAGGCAGGTTATCAGCGATATTTTAAGAATAGAGTTTGATGTCAAGACTCAAAAGGTGAGAAGAAGTCGCTATTTAAAGGAATTGGCCGACACAAAAGTTGCCGTCAGCCCTTTTGGCTGGGGCGAGATAAGTTGCCGCGATTTCGACATTATAATACAGGGGGCATTACTTTTTAAGCAGGATATGTCCCACATGGAGACTTGGCCGCATTTATATGACGATGGAGAGACTTATATTTCTTTTTCTTGGGGGCTGGAAGATCTGGTCGATAAACTATCGTGCGTCTTGAGAGATCGCGCGAGATTGGAATACGTCAGCAAAAAGGCACAGGATAGGTATAGATATTATCTTTATGGAGGGGGCCGGTCGGAATTTTGCGAGAGATTGCTTACCATGATTGATTCATGAACGGCTTTTGGGATTATGCTAAATTTTGAAACAGCACATAGGGAGAGAAAGAGAAAGGCCGAGATGAATTTTGCAATCGGAGCGATCAAGCCCTTTTTGAAGACAGGCACAAGGATCCAAATACTCGAGTTCGGCTCGGGTGACGGATATCAGATCCCGTATTTGAAGAGACTCGGGAATGTCATAACTTCCGATATATATGTCAGCGAGAGGTCAGAAAATGGCACGGCACATGTTGTATGCGACATAAAGGACGCCCCGTTTGCATCGGATAGCTTTGATCTGGTCTTTTCGAACCATGTTTTAGAACATATCGAGGATGTTAAAAAAGCCTTTGCGGAACTTAAAAGGATAGGGAGAGGCGACTGCGTATATGCTTTTGCCGTACCGACCAACATATGGCTTTTGTTGTCGATACCCGCGCAGGCCTATAACGCCCTGGGAAAGTTATTCAAGAAAAGCAGAAAGGCCAGACGCGGGGACCGCCCCGAGATGGACCTGAGGCAAAGAACCGGCTGGAAGAAGGTCTTGCCTGTCGGACACGGCTGGCGTGAGGGCTTTATGAGTTGCTTCAATGCCTTTAAAATAGGAAATTGGAAAGGCCTGTTCGAAGAAGGGGGATTCGAGGTCATGACCGTCGACCCGCTTTTGTTATATGCGCCTTCCGAATTTCCAATAGTGCCCACTGTGAGGCTGCTCGCGAATAAGGGGCTCTGTTCCAGCGCAATATTTATATTGAAAAAAAGGTATGTGTGAAGACGGATAATAGCAGATTAAAGATAGCTTATCTTATTTCCAACTATCTTCCCAGCGTCGGAGGGGCGCAGGTCTTTGTGCACAGACTCGCTACGTCTGTCGCCGGAAAGGGGCATGGCGCCATTGTTATTACACCGGGCAAGAAATGGAAGTACGACACTAAATATGATTATGATGTTCTCCGGATCAATCCTATAATCTATAAACTGATTTTTTATAATTTTGCTTTGGGTAAAAAGATCCTTGGCGCGGTATTGCGCGATATTCAAAGAAGATATTCCTTCGACATCTGGCAGGTCACCATCGGATATCCTTTAGGCGCTGCCTCTGCGGATTATTTCAATGCGGAAAATATCCCGTCTATCTTACGCTGTGCCGGAGAAGACATACAGATGTCCGCCGACATCAAGTACGGTTATAGGCTGGACAGGAAGGTTGATAATGCAGTTAAAGAGAATTATAAAAAGTTCGACGCTATTATCACGGCGAATAATTCGTTTACGAAAGAACTGAAAGATCTCGGGATCTCAGGCGATAAGATAAATATCATACCTAACGGCGTGGATTATGGCGCCTTTAGAGTTGAAGTGGAGAGAGAAAAGACAAGAAGAGAATTGGGCATTGACGATAAGACTAAATTGATAATCTCGGTCGGCAGAAACCATCCGAAGAAGGGCTTCTTGTATATACCGCAAATCGCCAGGAGGTTGTCGGATAAGGGGCTTTTGTTCCGCTGGCTGTTGATAGGCAAAGGGTGTGAAAGCATTAAATCCCAGGCAATAAAGCACGGCGTCCAGAACCTTATTATTACAAAGGACCTTAAGGTGGAGATCGCCGCGAGCGGCGAGCCCGTAATACCTTCTCCTAAGCTTATTCGCTATTATAAGGCAAGCGATATATTCGTATATCCTACGATGATAGAGCTTTTTGCCAAAGTTATAATAGAAGCTATGGCGGCCGGACTTCCGATAGTGACTACAGATGCCCCGGGTGTCGATGATATGGTCATTGAGGGGCAAGATGGTCTAAAAAATCGGGTGGGCGATATCGACGGCATGACCAGGTCCATCTCGTCGATATTTTCTGACGTAAACCTGGCAAGAAGGCTGTCGGAAAATGCGCTGAAGAGGGCGGAATCGTATGACTGGGGGCTTATCGCGGACAGATATATGCTTTTATATCGGGACTTATTCGAGAGGCATAAACGTGGCTCAAGTTAAAGTGGCTCATATAATAACAGATTTAGATATAGGCGGTGCGGAATACATGCTGCTTAAAGTGCTTCGCAACTTTGAAGATAGCCGGTTTTCTCATTTCGTTGTATCGTTGCTCCCCAACACGCCTTTGAGGGAAAAGATAGAAAGTGAAGGCGTGAAGGTCTATACTTTGGGTGTCAATAAGATCAGTTTTGTAGCCTCGCTTCCGCGCTTGATATCGATTCTAAAATCGGAAAGGCCCAACATAGTACATAATTACCTCTTTCACGCGGACATATTGGGTAGAATAGCGGCGAGGATATCGGGAGTCCCCATTGTCATATCCTCGTTACGCAACGAGAACATAGGCGGTAAATTTCGTGAGATGTCATTGCGTTTGACCGATTTTTGTGTCAGTAAAGTCACCGCGGTTTCAAGAGAAGTCGGAAGGGCACATGTCAAGAAAGGGGTGACCAGAGAAGATAAAATAAAAGTTATCTATAATGGGCTCGAGCTTACCGAAGATGATACGGCGGATAATTTGCGCCTGAGAAAAGAAATAGGCCTCGGGCAGGACACTTATTTCATATTGACGGTAAGTAACCTCGAGAAAAAAAAGGGGCATATCTACTTGCTTGAAGCCCTCCGGATATTGAAACAAAGGGGCTATGACTTTAAATCTGTAATCGCAGGTTCGGGCAGGGAAAGAAGAAGATTGGAAAGGCAAATAACCAAAATGGACCTGGTGGATAGAGTAGCTTTGCTGGGAAGAAGGGACGATGTAAACAGGCTTTTAAAAGCGGCTGATATCTTCGTCTTGCCTTCGATTTGGGAGGGTCTGCCCAATGCCCTCCTGGAAGCGATGGCCGCGGGTCTAGCCGTCGTCGCCACTGACGTAGGAGGTGTCACGGAGGCATTGGCCAATAATGATACAGGTCTGATAGTTCCGCCGAGGGAGAGTAAGACGCTTTCCGAGGCCATTGAAATCTTGTTCAATGACAAATCATTAAGGGACCGTTTATCGCGGAATGCCGCGACTTACACAAATGAAAGGTTCAATATAAAGAGAACAGTCTCCGATACCAAAAGGCTTTACGAAGAACTGCTTGACGCCCATGGAAAAGATTAAGGTAATAAGAATTATTACGCGCATGAATATAGGTGGGCCGGCCATACAGGCCGCTCTCTTAACGACAGGTTTAAACAGAGATAAGTTCGATTCAACGCTCTTGACAGGGGCTATATGCGAGAACGAGGGCGACATGACATATCTGGTGGCCGAGCAGGGGATAGAGCCTATATTGATAGCGGAATTACAACGCGAAGTAGATATAGTAAAAGACATAAAAGGGTTATGGAAGATTTGTAGATATTTGAAGAAGAATAGGCCGGATATAATTCATACGCATACGGCAAAGGCCGGGGCGATAGGAAGGATTGCGGCTATCTTAGCCGGAGTCCCTGTTATAATACATACGTTCCACGGCCATGTATTTCACAGCTATTTT
>JAFGFD010000134.1 GCA_016931215.1 Candidatus Omnitrophota bacterium | reverse complement strand
TCTATGTGTAAAGGATGTACGACAAATAGCAAGCTTGTTATCAGCGACAATATGTTATCCCTGAACATGACCGCAACAAGCCAATAGACGGATAAGGCGACGAGTATATGCAACATGACATTCGTGAAGTGGTATCCGATCGGGTTTAGTCCCCAGATGGAATAATCAGGTATGTATGAAAGTACCTGAAGCGGCCTGTAAAAGAAGAACCGCTTTCTATAGGCAGGCTCTATGTTTTCCGTAAAGATGTCCTTTATATATCCGAGGCTGCGTATATAGATATTGTTCTTCACAAGATAATGGTCATCCCAAAGAAGATCGCCCTTCAATGAATTACCAAACGCGATAAAACCCATCACGACTATGAGAATCAAAGAAAGCGTCACGAAGAGCCTCGGGGGCTGAGAGACATGAGTCGTCTGTTGGCTACCTGATCCATTATCCTTATAGTCCTTTTTCTGCAAGAACTTTTTTATCTTTCTCTCTTTTATTCCGAGCTCCTGGGCGATCTTCTTAATCGACTTCCTCTTTATGTTCTCCAATACATATTTCTTAGTCTGCTTATCCATTAAGTCCTCTCGTCAAAAAACGGTTTTCATCAAACAGGTATCTATGCCGACCGAAAAATCCTAATGTTTATAAGAACTTAAAGCGTCGGACAATTTCCGATCAACGACGCCCAATATCTCTGCCTCGTCACAGTGTTCTATGGCCAGGTCTATGTCGCCTTTTATAAAATACGCCGTGGCGAGGTTTATGTGAATCTCGGCACTGTTCGGATCGAGCGTAAGAGCCCTTTTATAAGACTCTATCGCCTCATCGATCTCACCCAACGCTACGTACGCATTGCCCAGATTATAGTGCGCGTCTACAAAATCCCGCCTGAACTCCAGGGCGCGCCTGTAAGAAGACGCCGCTTTTGCATAATCGCCGGTATCAAAATGTGTATTTCCTAAGTTATAGTGAACGTCGAAAAAATCCTCTTTCAAATCAATGGCCTTGTTGTACGACGAGATGGCTTCGCTATTTCTTCCTAATTGTCTGTACGCGTTTCCCAGGTTGTAGTAGAGTTGTTCGAAATCCGGGCTGATCCCTATCGCCCTTTGATACAACTCCAGCGCCTCCTCGTTCCTCCCGTTTTCCTGATACAACGACGCGAGATTCAGATACGCGTTGACGTAGTCCTTCCTATAGAAAATGGCCTTTTTGTAAAAAGTCTCGGCCTCCTCGATATTTCCCAAATCCTGGTACGCCAGTCCCAGATTAAAATAAGACTTGTGATATTCGGGATCCAATCGTATAGATTCCTTGTATAACGAAATGCTCTTCTCTTTATCGCCCATATCGTAATGGAGATTGGCGAGGTTATAATAGGCTTTAGAGTAATTGGGGTTCAACGTTATAGCGGACTCATAAAATGCCTTGGCCTCTTCATTCCTTCCTAGGCCATGATATATCATAGCAAGGTTATTATACCCCTTTGCGTAAGTGGGGTTTACGACTATGGCTCTTTTAAGCAGCGATATAGCCTCTCCGTCGCGGCCCAGGTCGTGGTAGATAAGCGCGAGGTTAATATATCCTACGGCGTCACCGGGATCTTTTTGTATCGCGCGCTTGAACATATCTCCGGCGTCTTTCTGAAGACCTTTCTCCTGATAAGCAAGCCCCAGGCCATTATAAGCGCTGCCAAGATCAGGATTAAAACACAAAATCTTCTTATAGAACGCGAGAGGGTCCCTCCAGTGGCCATTCTGCACGACTGTCAAATGGCCGTACATTAAGACCATAAGCAAAAAAAACGCGACTGATATCTTCCTCAATCGCGCGTTCCTGTATATGTGCAGAAAAAGACCGCTCACCAAAAGACAGAAACCCATCGAGGGCATATAAAGCCAATGCTCGGCCATGTATGAGTTGATAAAATAGATATTGGAAGACGGCCCCAGCGTTATAAAGAACCACCCTATCGAAAAAAAGACGAGGCGGTTACTACCCCGCGACCTGAAGGCGTAGAATATCGCCAAAACCGCCATAGACATTCCGACTATTACCTTCGGATGGGTTACCCCGAACAGGACATTTCCGTAGTCTATCTTAAGGTAAACCGGCGAGACGAGAAGGACCAGATAATTTACAAGAGCGACGAAGAATCCCGGCATTCTCTGGAATGCACTCGTCGTCGTATCCGCACTATAGGATACAAAATGGCTGAACACTGTGAGCCTGGCCGCTATATACAGAAACGTAATGATTACGATCGGAATGAACAATCTTATATTTATGCGCTCTTTAAAAGCGGCATGGTACAGTAATAACAAAAGCGCGAAAACCAGGGCTACTTCCTTGGATAAAAGCGCAAATACAAAAAAAAGAAGAGAAAGACCATAGTAGAGTCTTGTGCCCTTGGAACGTGTGTGCTTAATATAAAAGATAAATGAGAGGAGCACGCAGAGGAACACCATCGGATCGGCCCTACCGGATATATACGCGACTGCCCCGGTATGCAAAGGATGGGCGACATACATGGCCGCCGCGAAAAAAGAGAGAGTTCTGTCGTTAAAAAGAAGCATGATAAGCCAATATACTGCCGCGCCGACAAATATATGCAGCAGGACATTTGAAATATGGTACCCGCGCACATCCAGGCCATACAAAGAATATCCTATCATATAACTCAATATTTGAAGAGGTCGATATGAATTGGATCTAAGGCCTGCTCCGGCGCCCACGTTCTCCGTAAAGATTCGAGGCAGGTACCGCCAACTCTTTAGATATACATTATTCTCCACCAGTTCGTGGTCATCGCGTATAAATTGGCCGTTTATTGAGTTAGAATAGATGAGGGATCCGAGCAGTGCTATGAGAAGAATATGCAAAAGAATCACTTTGTTATGGGTAGCGTCAGATATCGATTTAATCATGACTCTATAATATTACTTTCGAAAAAATAAGTCAAGGGATCGTTTTGCTTTAAATACGGTCTTTGACATCGCTTCGGAAGAAGTTTAGTTGTAACTTCTTTACTTCAGGCGGGTTAGGTTAAATAGAATCGTCCTCCACGCGCTTTTGAAGCTCTATTACCTTGGTAGAGATAAGTTTATTAAACACCTTCTTCTCTATAAAGCCCTGTAGCCTGTTGTCATTACTGACAACGGGCAGATAATCGATATTATATCTATCTAACAACTCATGCACTTTCTGGGCGGGGGCACTTGTGTCTATGCTTGCGATGACCGGCTGCATCACATCGTGAGCCAATATAAGTCCCCCGATGTCGGTCTCTAAAACCGTCTGCTTTATTCCATCTATGGTAATGATGCCGGTCAACTCTTTGTTCTTGTTTACTACGGGGTAATACAGGTTATCATTTTCGCTGAATATGGTCAAGATCTCCTTAAGCTGCATATTTTCATTTATGACCGGCGGGTTCTTATCCATTATCTCCTCGACTCGGCTCTTGTTTATGATATCCTCTTCCGTAATATTCAAATCTATCTCACCTGCTTTAGACACCGCGAGCTTGGTAAAAGGAGGGCCTAATATCTGAGTTGCAAATGTAGTGGCGGTTATTATGATCAGTAAATAGTTACCCACATCACCGGGGAAGTACTGGGCTGCCAGGATAGAAAGACCTATTGCGACACCGGCCTGGCTGAAGAGCGAAAAAGGCAAGTATTTCAAGACGACGCGCGGTGCTTTTGAGACACGTGCCCCTATATGCGCCCCCAACATCTTTCCCGACAGGCCGAAGATGATATAGATAACGACCAATATGATTATGGGCATCGTCATATGGGAAAATTTCAATTTTGCTCCGACAAGGACAAAAAACAGAACATAGATAGGAGGGGTAAATCCTTCCACCACCTCAAAGACTTCTTTGCTCTTATGAGGAGTAAAGTTGACAACGATGATACCCAGCGTCATGGCAGCCAATAGCATGCTCACCCCGAGGGCTAAAGACAGTCCGGAAACCAAGAGCACCATGCCTATGGCGAACGCAAGCATCCTGTCTCTCTCAACGTATTTCCTAATGAGTTTGCTTAAGACTATTCCGGATAAGGCCCCTATCACAACGGCGCCGCCTATTTCATAAAAAGGATGGCCGATGGTCTTCAATATGTTTGACCCGCCATTTCCTATCAGTATATTCGCGACGCTCGATGACAGGGCGAATAAAGTAAGCGCCAATCCGTCATCAAGGGCAACTATCCCCACTATCGTCGTGGTAAGAGGTCCTCTCGTCCTATATTCCCTGAGAACGGCTGTCGTCGTAGCGGGGTCTGTGGCGGAGGCAATTGCTCCGAGCAGCAATGCAAGCGGCCATATAAAATTTGCATTTCCGAAAAGCAATGTTCCGACAAAACCTATGAACAAGGAAACCATCGCAAACGGCATTATGCCTTCCCACAGCAGTATATATATAAAATGTTTCCCGTACCGCGCAAAGACGTCCCTTCTCAATTCACCCCCCACCATGAAACCTATAAGGCCCAAGGCAAAATAGTTCAACGGCCTGAGAGCCTCTACGGTACTATCGCCTACTATCTTAAATCCGGCTTCTCCTATCGCAAGGCCTATTATGATATATCCGACCACCTGCGGAATCCGCAGGCGCTGGAATACTCTTCCGCCTACGGTCCCTCCGAATAGGGCAAGACCCAGGAGGAGAAGGATATTCAAATGGGAAAGTGATATCTTATCCGTTATATGGGCAAGTGACTCGATCATATCTATGACCTTTTAAGTAATAAACTCCTACTATTTGGTAGTAGGAGTATTTTCATAACTCGGTTATATTATCGGAATATATTAAACCTAAATGAAAAAGAAGTCAATTAAAATATAAAAAATTGCATTCTTTGAAAAACCGTTCGAAAATGATACTATCACTCCTGGAACGTGCCGCCTTCTTCTCTCTCGCCAAAGTCCCCAGGCTCAACGCCCGGAGTATAATCGCGCTCTAAGCTATTCTGGCTATCGTCACCAATGATATAAATGACACCGGCGTCATCTTCGTCGTAAGTCGGCTCCTCGCCAGTAAGCGTCCTGAGATAAATATTGTGGACATAGTTTGCAATCGTAGTCTCTGACGATATCGACGGAATTACAACAGCATAAGGCCTGAAGCCGGCTTTTCTGCAACTTATAGTTATCTCATAATCAGTAGGGCAGCTTGAAACGCTATATGACCCATTGGCATCCGTCGGAACGGTCTCGCTGAATCCCTCCGACCTTACCTTGACTATCGCACCGCTCACTCCCTCTAAAGTCTCAGCGTTGTATACCGCGCCCGTTATGCCCATATGGCCGATGGCGCCCATTGCCTGAGGCGACATAAAGAAATATGCCGAAACCGTGAAAAAAACGGATATGACAACGGACCTGGATAAACTTGCGTACAACTTTTTCGATCGCACGATCTCCTCCTTAATTTAAACTTGAATCTTTCTCTAAAAGCTCGCCTACTGGTTCTTTTGCCTAGAGAATAGATTCCTCATCAATACTTTTACTATTCTGTCATTGATCAAATCGTAACTATCCGGTTCCACCATCTCATCATCCGTTATCGTCGCTTTCAAAGTATCTTGCCAGAGAACATCGGACGTCTTGGTGTCGGTGAGTTTAAAGACCGCTATCATCCGCGCGTAATTTTCCTGTTTTGCGGCATCCATAGCGACCCCACCGATGCCTATAAGGTTATCGACCGGGTCTTCTTCAGTAAAGAGGTATTCGGTTATTTCAATATCCATGACCACATCGGCCTCTTCGGGACTCTGGGCTATCTCGAATTGCTGATTAACCCTTTCCAAGAATGCGTCTTCTATGTTCATCTTGAAAGCCGCAAGATCGATATTCTCGTTTCCTGTGGAATTGATTATGTCGTTTATGTAAATATTCGTGACCTGCTTTTCGTCAAAATACTCCAGTATATTGACGTCCTGTCCAGCATACGCCACGGACATCAGGAATGCCGCGGAAATCATAACGAAAAATAAATGTCTCATCAACTTCACGATTTTTACCTCCTTTTTTAAAATACCCCTTTTTATCAGAGGCTTATTTCGGTTTCAAAAATCAGTATGCATCTTCTCTGCTTTTACAATACTCTACGAGCCTGTTTATCTCCGTCTCTTTTTCGCCCCTGAAGTGGAACCCCGCGTTATTCTCCTTTATCCATACGATATCACCCGTTACCAGTATAGGACTGGAGTCATTCGGTAGCTTGACTTCAATGTCCAGGGAGGTGCCTATATCGAGGCCTTTGTTTAGGAATAGCTGCGCTCCCTGCAAGCTTACATCTTTTATCCACGATATACCCTCTTCTATAGGCGTATTATATTTAACCCTCAGGGAAGTCTTGTAGCGGGGATGCATCCTTGCTTCTTTATTGGGTTTTTTCTTCTTTCTTTTGACAGAAACAATCTGAGCCGTTTCGTATCTTGAAATTATGGCGAGTATAATCAAGACCAACAAAAGCATGAATAGACCGATTAAAGCAGTCTCCGTGTCCATGTTTTGCACCTCATGCTTATCGATTTTGCGATATGAAAAATTAATATTTTATAAATAAGGACGATGGAATCCTAACTTATTCTTTATCTCCGAAAGGTGGCTTGAACATCCCTTTCAAATCATCCGTTGTCTTCTTCAGAGAATCGGTCGTGTCTTTTAAAGCATTCTGGGCATCGCGACTCGCCTCCTCTGCCATAGCCTTCGTCCTCTCCGTAGTATCTGCGATCGCCTTTTGCGCCTTCGCGGCGGTCTCACCCACTACCTTCTGTGCCGAGCTTAGCGTCTCCGATAATGTCCCTTTCAATCCCCCTAAATCAAAATTGGTCAAGCTTGCTATGGTAGTATTCATGAGTGCCTTGACAACTATAAGACTTACCAAGGCATTAGGATCATCTATATTTGTATACCTCTCATTGATGTTGATGTTAAACTCCTTGACGCTGGGCGATGGCCCACCGGAATAATCCTTATATATCACTTTCCCTATCTTGAGCTGGAGGTTGTCTATCTTGATGGCAGGCGCTTTACCACCTTCCTTGGCAGGCTGCTTATTCGCTTCTCTCTGGGTCTTAATGGCTTTAAGTGAGTCCAGATTCAACTCTCCCTTTTCATTCTTAACGACCGTAAATTCTTTCATGTCTATCCGCATCTCTTCCAAATGTATAATGCCCTTAATCACCGAAACTAAATCGTAATCTACGTATATCACGGGCATGTCCAGCATTACAGCATCCTTAAATCCGGCTGGATTATAAAGTCGAAGTCCTCTGATGTTGACAAGGCTTCTTATTATACCAACATTGAAATTGCTGACCTTCAATTTAAGGCCCGTTATTACGTTGGTTCCTTTCTCTACGGCAGTTTTTATAAAAAAATCTTTCGTTAAAGACAGGGCGAATACGACCAAAAGTACAACGACAAGCACTGAAACCAACTTTTTCATTTTACACCTCCTAATACGCGTATTGTAGATATTATAAATTGCGAGATATATAAAGTCAATTCTATACTGCGTAACATGACAAAAGATGTTTTAGCACCTTTTTAATACATGCAGAACGAAAACGGCGACTCCCCATAATGTGCCAAGACCGTTAAAGAATATATCGCGTGTGTCAAATACGCGGTATGGTAACGCCATCTGTATCAACTCATCGGCAAAGCCTACTATAAGACCCATAATACATGCGGCTAAAAGTCCTTTCCCGGCGCACCTCGCCCCGGAAAAGTCATGCGCAGCGCTCCAACCCAAAATACCATATTCTATTATATGGACCCGTTCGGCGGGATTCTTTATCCGCCAGGCAAGGACAAGGCCCAAAAACAGAAATATAAAAAAGAAGACGCTCTGTAAGGCAAAAAGGCCTTTTCCGCTTCTGGCCATTACAGCCAAGACGAAGACTACTATAAAAAGCATACCCAAAATGGCCTCCTCTCCCTCTTTTCCCCAACTTTTTTCTATAAACTTCGCCGTTTGATTCATGAAAAGGGTGGAGACCATTATGAAGAAGATCATGAAGACTGTAAATTTTGACATGTGAAACCGCATGTATACTCCCACTTCATCGGCGATAGATATCGCCATCCGGGCGGAGAACGTTCACTTTATGACATCACTTCTTCTCAATACATTTATCACATAATCGCTGACGATTTCAGCGCCTCTGTCGTTAAAATGAGGGTTGTTTTCGTAAAAGAGGTCGTGATCGTCTTTACTTTGTAAATAAAGCAAAAGGTCTATAACGATTATACCGTTTTTTACGCACATAGTATTTAATCGGTCCTGAATAACGGGTTTATTTACAAAGTCTTCCGGAACTTCAAAACCGCTATCTACATACATCGATTTATATCTCTCGTCAACCTGTATGGGGTCGGGTAGGCATATGAAGATCAAAGGTACCCCGCGCCTTTTGGCTATGTCGGACATCTCCTTTGCCAATCTTTCGAACATATTCCATGAATCCTGCATCAATCGGCTTTTTAAAAGTAGATCTTCGGATATAAAATCACTGCTGGTTTCGTTTGTCTCAGTATCGATCGGCTTAATCTTTCCATCAGAGTCGACCAATATCACTTGATTGCCTGCAACCGTAAAATGTCTTTTCCCCAAGCGGCAGCGCGTAATCGCGTTAAAATACACGGTTTTTAAAACATTATAAAAATAGGAATGCCGACCCAAATATAGTTTAATCTTTTCTTGTAAGGGTTTCTCTACCATAAGCCGCAAGTCTGATATGTCGTTCGTTGCACAGATCGAAATCATGATCAAGTCCGGTTTATAATAATCATCGAGAAGGCTTAATCTCGCCAAATACGCATCCGGAGCTAATCCATTTTCGCAACTGGAAATCACATTGTACTTAGGTTTCAGTTTAGAACGTACTCGGGGTGCCAGCTCTACGCCCTGAGAGTCTCCTATATACAAGATGGAGGCTTCGGCTTCGCAGTCGGATTCGCCCACACAATAGCGGATAAAAATAAATTTGGAGGCAAATTCCAGCCCAATGAGTATCAATGCAGAGATTATCATGACCGTCAATATTCTTTTCGCCATACAATAAAACCTTTCGCCTTTCAAAACAGATATTTAAATCATAAACCAAGGAATTGAATCGCCGGGCCTCAAATATGTATTATTCCTGCTACGGCAAGGCCGCACATTCTACTCTTTATACGGTTCCCGGACGCTCGAGCAGTTTTTTGATCCTCTCTGCATGGTCACGGTCATCTTTATTTAATTCCTTAAGCCTTTTTATTTCTCGCGATTCGGATTTTTTACTAACGACATTCTGAAAATGAAATTCATATGCGCTGTTTTCGAGATTGTAGGCGTATTCATACGCTTCTCTCCTGGAGGGCGGTTTCTCTGCGTATTTTTTTATCTTCTCCTCGATATCCCTATTGACCTTCTTAAGATTTTCCGCATTGCTGTAAATAAGTTCTTGAGGAAACTTGTCATAATATTCGCCCGCCAACTCTACAATTGAAGCATGATGACTCTCTTCTTCGGCCATCTTCGCCCAGAAAGACCCTTCTTCAGTGAAATGATCGCGGTAAAAAATATATAATCTGCATATATTTGTCTCCAGTTTAACGGCCAGATTGAATAACTCTCTTTTTTTATCCTCCATCGCATGCTCCCTTTTTCCATTTTAGCATATACCAAACGTATATGATTTGCAAGATGAGATATATTACGGATTCGCTCTTATACCGCGGCATATTACGTGTTGTATATTAAAAAACGGGGCTGCCTCACACTATGTATGAGGCTGCCCCGTTTTGAATTGTAAATTTAATCCTATTCCATTCTATCAGTAAGGGCTTCCCAAGGATACTCTTCGTCAAAAGCCAATGCTTTTG
The DNA here is from genome assembly GCA_016931215.1 of Candidatus Omnitrophota bacterium. Lineage (GTDB taxonomy): Bacteria > Omnitrophota > Gorgyraeia > JAHIPI01 > JAHIPI01 > JAFGFD01. The sequence goes on along the minus strand of JAFGFD010000134.1, from coordinate 12,191 downwards.
TCTCGCTGGGGTTGGGCAGGAAAAATGTAGCAAAGTCTTTTGCCCCGTGTGCCTCGCGGCTAAGGAAATACCATATTCCCTTCACGATGCCCAAATCATACGCCCCTTCCTGTGCGCCCTTCATTATCTGGCCCGGTATCTCTATGACGCCGAGAAGGCCATTGCCCAATCCTCTGATCAACTTGTTGCCCATAGGTTTAAGTGTGGCTTCGCTAACGTCAGGTGAAAAATATTCATATCCTTCGCCCTCTTCCCATGCGTATTCCGCATCGAGAGGAATCCCGACACCCTCATAGTCAACCGGATCGGCTGCCCAGAAAGTTGTCATATCAGCAACGCCCGACACCGTTCTCCCGACAGAATGATACAATCCTTCCACCACTCCGCCTATCACGCCAATGACTTTATTGCTCTCATCGCCGCCGAATCCGTCATTATAACCCTTGAGTGTCTGAGCAGGCAGCTCTACCCACCCTGTGAACGTATTTACCAGTCCTATCCAAAATTTCTGGACCATGCCGTCCCACAGATTGTCAGAGGCACCATAAGCTAAGTTCGCGGATAATAAAAATACCAACACTACCATTAAAGCCAATGTCTTTTTCATATACACCTCCTTTCCTCACAAAATATAATATGTTATCATTAACCAGATTTTATAACTTCTTAACGGAAAAATCAACACAAATATCACTTTTTTTATAAATATGGGCTATGGCTATTTGTTATAGAAAATAAATAGCAGCCATGCCTATTTGACATACACCACTTCGCCCTTGGCAGGTATGCGCGGTTTCATATTTAACTTACGACTTATGCGCTGGCGAAGGGCTTCGGATTGTTCAATGTCTCCGTGAACAATGAATATCTGCTTTAATTTTTCTCTACAACTCTCTATGTAATCCGTTAGTGCGTACTTATCGGCATGTGAACTGAATGCATTTATTATGACAACCTCGGCGTTCATATCATAAGGTCTGCCGAAGATCCTTACTATCTTCTTTTTCTCAACGATGCTCCTGCCTAATGTATCTTCCGCCATATAACCTATTACGACAATCGTATTGCGCGGATTCTCTACGTTATTCTTGAGATGATGGAGTATCCTGCCGTTCTCGCACATGCCGGAACCAGATATGATTATGACCGGTTTTTTTATCTCATTTAATTTCTTTGACTGATTTACATTCTTGATATACGTGACGGCTTCGTAGCCGAGGGGGTCTTCGTTGTTTCTGATATCCATTTGCGTCACCTCGTCAAAATAAGACCAATGGCTGCGAAACACCTTTGTGAGATTTACCGCAAGCGGACCGTCGACAAATATCGGTATCTTCCCTATCTTCTTCTTTTTCATAAGGTGGCTTATGAAAAACACTATGAGCTGTGTCCTCTCCAGAGCGAAAGAAGGTATAATGACCTTTCCTCCTCTTTTAACGGTCCGCGTTATCACCCGAGCCAGCTCGTCCTCCGCCTCCTTTATATCCTCATGCGCCCTTCCTCCGTATGTACTCTCGATTATCATGTAATCTATATCCTTCGGAGATTCGGGATCTCTCAAAAGAGGCATACCGCTCCTGCCGAGATCTACCGCGTAAGCCAGCCTTAGCGACTTCTTCCGAGCTTTAATATCCAATACGGAAACCGCGGAACCCAGGATGTGCCCTGCGTCATAAAAGGTAAGGTTGACGTCTTCGTTTATAGAGAGAGTCTTGTGATATTCCAGGGATCTAAGAAATTTCAGGGACTTCTCCGCCTCCTTTTTAGTATAGAGAGGCTGGCGAGGCGGCAGGCCTCTTTTCTTGTTGATCTTATTCACATATCTAATATCTTCTTCCTGGACATGGCCCGAATCAGGAAGCATATATCTGCAGAGATCTCTTGTGGCAGGCGTACAGTGTATGGCCCCTCTGAAACCCTTTTTTATCAGATTGGGTATATTTCCGCAATGGTCTATATGGGCATGCGACAATACGCAGGAATCCACGTTCTCCGGCAGGAAAGAAAAGGCGCTATTTACGTCGTAATATTGGTCTCTGTGGCCGTAGAATAGGCCGCAATCTAAGATAGTATTGGAACTATTAGTCGTAACGAGATGCATGGAACCTGTTACGGTCCTGGCACCTCCCAAAAATGTTATCGCTACCGTCAAATGATACCTCTGGATAAAAACATCATATGCCGTTTATCTCTAACTAACTGAACGCCTTACGGACCTTTTCCAGTAAATCGTCATCATCGTAAGGCTTGGTGATATAATCCCTCGCCCCCATCTTCAAGACTCTCTCCTTGACGGCGATATTGGGAAAAGCGGTAATAAAGATAACCGGTATGTCTTTGGTCTCATCATGCTCTTTCAGCTGTTCGTAGGTACTGACGCCGTCCTCTATAGGCATCTTGATGTCAAGAAGAATTAAGTCGGGTCTTTCTTTTCGCGCCTTCTCCAGGGCTATGACCCCGTTTTCGGCAACTGTGACATCAAATTTATTAGTCGCCAGTCTATATTTGAGCAATTCGACAAAATCCGTCTCGTCATCTACAATCAAAATTTTCTTGGCCATAGCACACCCCGCAGGCAATATATATTATAAAGCTGTTTTGTAATATTGTACACTTTTCATACACCATTGCAAGTAGATAAACCGCGTTCCGAAGCGGCAAATAGTCAGTTCTGAGGACCGATTATGACAAATAAATTCCCGTATGGCTCCCAATCCTCCATTACCCTTTTATAGGGCCTCGTATACACCCCATGGGCCGGATCGTGTATCTTAAGCGTCTCTTTTTGGTCGGAATAACCCACCACCACTCTGGCGTGCCCCTGTTGCTGATCCACGGACCTGTTCAGCATTATCACAGGAAAATCACTCGCAAGAATCGGCTTAATGGTATCTATACCCGTCGCTTTGTAAACGTTGGCAAAGAGACCGAATGACTTCGCTTTTTCCACTATGTCCGACGCGGAGACACCGTCTTCCTCCTTGTCTATGGTCCTTCCGAGGACCAAAGGTTTGATATCCTTCTTCGAATACGATGCCTTCGACGAGCGCTCGCGCCAATATTCGAGGACGATGCTCAAACTGGTCGGTCCGCACCACTGGGTGTCCTGGGTTAAGTTGGGCACGTCATCTATGTAATATTTTTTAGGGGTATTTTCCGAATCCAACTCCAGGCGCTGACTGTCGTTAATCTTAAAATATCGTCCCTTGATAATAACTCCTGCGCACCAGGGATCTCCGGTTTGAAGGATCAATACAAACGCCAAAAAAAAGACCTGTGTAAACCCAAATTTTCTCATTGAGACTTGATCTTACCTCCCATATTCTTGAACTTCTCTTTTATCTTTTCTCCTGTCTTTTGCGTCTCTTGCTCCATTTTCCTCTTCTGTTTCTCAGCTGTCTTCTGGGCGCGGGTGGCAGCTCTCTTTGCTTTACGCTCCGCTATTATTACCTTCTTTTCTTCATCAGACTTGCCTACGGTTGCGAACCAATCTCCGACTCTATGGAAGATAGCCTCATCGCTTGCATGCTCGATCGCGGAATCGCTCGCTCCCTTGCGGCCCTTCGCCGCATAAGAAGGCGTAACCGCACAAATAAAACTCAACACCAATATAAATACAACGGCTTTCCTCATGTCAGGACCTCCTTGTTATCATGTATCGTCTTTTTACTTTCGTAAACATGTATATCCCTCTGCGGAAAAGGAATGGTGATATTATTCTTCTTGAACTCATAGTGTATGCGCCTGTTTATTTCGAACATGACATCCCAATAGTCTCTCTGTTTACACCACAACCTTAAATATATATTTATGCTTGAATCGGCGAACTCCGAGATACCGATCTTGGGCTCCGGCTTCTCTGAAATCCTCTCGTCTCCTTTCACCACACTCTTCACTATAGATATGGCCCTCTCTATATCAGAATCGTAACTTACGCCTACCTTCATATCGAGTTTTTTGTTAGAAGTATAGTTATGGATAATCTCACCTATTATTTGCTTGTTGGGTATGACTATTTTGGTCCCGTCAACTGTCATAACCTCGGTCCTTGCTAGCGTTATGTCCTGCACTTCACCCATCGCCTCCTGAACCTCAATAATATCCCCTACTTTAAAAGGTTTAGTAAATATAAGCGTAATGCCTGCCGCATAGTTCGAAAGAGGTCCTTGCAGGGCAAAACTCGTGCCGAAACCTACAACGCTGAGGCCCGCTATCAAGGGGGCAATGGTAATGCCAAAGTTGCCTAAAGCGATAAGGGTCGCAAACGCTATGATCAAAATCTTGACTATCTGTATCAGAAATTTCGTAACTGTTACATCGAGTTTATGCTTTTGGCAAAACCCCTCCAGGAATCTCGCAATGATCTTTGCGATCCAGAATCCCACAATGAGTACTATTATGCCGCCCAGTACTTGAAAGCTGTATTTGACAAAAAATTCGGCCAGCGCATCTAGAAGTTTCTTGGCTGTGCTCAACTCAGCTCCAAAAAGCACATTTGATCCTCCTTGACCTTGCTCCTGGCAAAAAGCAATATCTGCAAATAGTAAGCCCCAGAGCGAGTGCAATCCGGCAATTAAACCCTTAAATCTCTTCATCAAAACTACCCCTTTCTCGATCATCTCTATTGGTTGAATATATTATACATCCTTTCAAAGTGTTTTACAAAGGGATCTTCTATTTCCGGAAAATCATCCATATATGAGATGAATTCCCTGTCCACTTCTCTAAGATCCTTGCCGAGGCTGTCCAAGAGCCAATTCAGATCATCCGCTCCAGTTGCAGCCTTACCCGCCATCATCTCCTGGTATTTCATGAAACCTTCTGGATATCTGTCCATCAAGAAAGTAGTGTACGCCCAACTCTGAGCGTAAAGATGCAAAGTTGCCTCTGAAGAAACGCCGGGGAAGCTCCCCATTTTGTACACGGTAAGCATCTCCAGCGGATTTACGGCATTCTTTCTCACCATATCCTGATAAAGGAAAAGCCACTTATCATTGCGTCCGCCCAGCTGATTTGTCTCGCAATAAGTAGCTATGCCCTCGGCGAGCCATGAATTCGCTGCTTTCATATCAAGCGTGGTCTCATTGCTCCTTAGACGCATCAATGCCTTTACCAGCTTAGCCTTCTTTCCGCAATCTTTCTCCTCCAGAAATTCTTTCTTTCTCCTTATCAGCTCGTCGCGTTTATCCTCGTCGGTCCTCGAGACCACTATATTCTGCAGTCCGTAGTTCGCAAATAGCGCGTGGGCAAATTCGTGACGCAGGGTAGAGAATGTCTCTTCGTTGAAGACGTTTTTATAGTAAGCGTATGCTCTCCAAAATCTGTCCTTAATCGTCTTCGCCTCTCCTTCGATGAATATATGGTATCTGTCGTCGACATACCCTTTCACATAGTCAACGGCGTCGTCCATTGTCCGCCCGCTTTCTCCGACGACGGCCTGAAAAAGAATCTCGGAAAATTTCTCACCCATGTTGTTAAAAAGATAAAGCACTTTATCTTCGGGGCTGAAATAACCCGAAACGGCCCAGGCAGGTACTCCGTCGGCTATTGCGTATTCAAAAAAATCGGCATAGTCGTCAAAGATAACGACGAAATTCTGCACTCTCGGGACTCTCTTCTTGAAGATACCCAAGAATGCAAGATAGATATTGGTGTAAGCATTGAGAAGCACCTGTTTGTACTCTTTGGCCAGCATCTCATTGGAATCCGTAACAATCGTGATATTTCCCGTTTTATAAAAACTCATTTTAGGAAAAAGATCTTTGAGTATCTTCTCCGTATCCTCGCCCTCCCTGTTATCTACAGGCTTAAACAAGAGATTCTCGATCTTCGACCGCTCGATCTCCTGCTCAATGGTACCTCCGCCTTCCAATTCGTACAATAAGTACACCTTCCCTTCCTTAGATCCAAGTATCTCCGCATCGAGCACGGCCCTGTTTGTAAGGCGCGGGACTACGCCGTTATTATAAGGCCACCATTTAGATATCTCTTCATCGGAAGGATTGTTTTTATCCACAAGGGCCTCTCCCGGGCTCGAGACACGTTCCACCTGTGAAGCCAATACCACAGTCTCGTCGCCGTTCCAATATATGACGTATCTGTCATCGGTCGCTTCCACCAACTCGCCTATCATAACGCTGCCGTCTTTAAAATGCAAAGCCACTTCTTTTTTTTCGGATGATTTATCGGGTAGGCAGGGGTTTGAATTATAAAAGAAGACCAGCATCTTCTTTGTGCTGATGAAAAAATTATCCACTTTTTCAACAAACGGAGCTAATGGCTTCGATGCACTTGTCTTGGCGTAAAAATAGAAGCCCCCCATGACGAGGATTGCTAAAAGAGCCAAGAATATAAATTTCTTCATCATGTTCCTAACTACAATCTATCTATGAGTTCCGAGAATACCTCTTAATATGTCACTTTATGTATTCTGACTTTAATTTTGACAAGTAGACTATGTGCATCTTCTCTTCATCTATCAACTCTTTTATCTTGCCGCGAAAGACCTCTTCGGAAAAGCCGATGATCTCATTAAAGAAGAGAATAGCGTCTTTCTCGAAACTTATGCCGATTTGGATAGCCGTGAGGGGATCTTTTACCTTACGGGAAAAATCTCCGGCATTCACGACGCTGTACAACTCGTCCGTAATAAGGTTATCCATATAGGCCGAAAACTCTCCTGGGTACGAATCTGTCGCACCGCTCTGCTTTACGGAGTCCCTTATCTTGGTGAACTTCTTTATATGGCTCTCTTCCCAGTTCTCGAGCTTTGTGAAAAGATTTTTCATCTTATCGTCGGTAAATCTTTCGGCCACCATACGATAAAAATCCCTTCTCTTTTTCTCTTTCTCTATACCCATCTCCATGACTTCTGCGGCATTAAAGACACTCATGTAAAACTCCTTTCGCAAAACCGCGACTCACATCGTCATTTTGGGACAAGCTGCCCGTTCAGCTGGGGTCCGCGACCCTGCCGATAAAAAGAATGCTTCCCGAAACGTTATCGCGTATAAAAAAGATAAACGGGTGGTCGGCCGTGAATATAACTCTCTCCTCCGGCATCGATAGCGTCTTCATCACGACGCCTGTAGCGGCGGCTGCCTCCGTTCCTTCTTCGTTGACATCGACAAAAGATTTATGGATAACCTCATCTATGAAGAACTCTTCCGGAACGGCGGTAATACCCGTAAAATCTGCCGACTGGGCATCAAACGCATCCGTCATGCCGAGAGATTGCAATGTCCTGCCGAGAAAAAATTCTGATTCCATTTTAAATCTCGGCATGGATAGTAATACCTTCTTTACGCTCATGTTATCAATCCATTCTTCCAATAAAGATAGGGTCAGCATACCTTCTATCTCGGTTATGCCGTCGTTCTTTTTGGGAAGTACTATTAGCATGGAGAGTCTGTTTCCGGCGTACGGCAGCTCGACCATCTTCACGGATTCGCGCTCCGCATATCTCAGATCCTCGTTTTTATGCATCATGTGCGCAACGGACTTTTTTCCATCGAGCAGAAGGAAGTCTCCCTCCTTTGTAAGATTCTTATCGAACTGCGATGCCCAATCACCTTTGAAATAAATTGCATTCGTCAAGACAAGCCTTGTTAAGGGTGTGAGTAATCCCTTTGGAATAAGGTCTTTGATCTTTTCTCGTGTAATCTCCTCGACCCAGGCGTTTATCGTGCCCCTCGCCTTTTCCTCTTCCTTAAAATTCAATTCCTTAAAGCCCGCATCATAATATCTGTCCATAACCCGCTTAAATTCGTCCTTGAATTTATATCCGGCCTGTCCCCACAAAGCGTTTGCCAAAGTCAGGCTATATCCCCTTGATTTTTCATCCACATTGAGACCACCCAGTAATTCCGAATATGTAGCGTGAAGCATCTCTCCTGTCTGGGGTAGATGGAGTGCGGCCGCCATTTGTTCGGCCGTCTTTCCGGCTGATCCGGCGTAAGTCATTGTCAGCGCGGTCGATATACTTAAAGGAGATAAAAATATATTGCCTTTCTCCTTTTTCAGTTCTGCATATAGGTCAAAAGCGAAATCATTGACTCCTTCCACCACAACCTCTTTGTTAGTCTTACCGAGTGCGGATACGCAAAGAATACCGAGAACGCTAACGGATACAAATAGAAGAGATACTATTAATATCACCGCTTTATTTGATATAGAGTGTCTCACTTCGTATTCTCCTCCTTAGAGCATGATTTTGGGACCAACAAAGAAACTCTTATGCGGATTTACTAATGTCAGTGAAAATGTCGTGAGAGACCTTTGCCGCACCGGGCGTCGTCGTAACAGCCGCCCCTATTGTCTTGTTATATTCATTATCTTGTACTTCAATACCCCGGCAGGCACTTTGATCTCGACAATCTCCTTCTTCTTGTGTCCGAGCAGACTCTTGCCGACAGGACTCGTGACGGAGATCTTGCCTTGATCAAAATCCGCTTCCAATTCGGAGACTAGGGTGTATTCGAATTCCTCGCCCGTGGAAAGGTCTTTTAACCTGACCGTTGCGCCCAAGAGCGCCTCGTCCTTAGGCATAATGATATCATCAAGGATTTGAACGCTCGAGAGGCGTTCTTCCAAATCGGCTATCTTCTTTTCATTCAAGGCCTGCGCCTCTTTGGCCGCATCGTATTCCGCGTTCTCGCTCAAATCCCCGTGACCGCGTGCCTTCTCCAGGTCTTTCGCTATTTCTCTGCGGCAGACAGTCTTAAGCCGCTCAAGTTCCTTTCTCAATTTCTCATACCCTGCATGGCTCAGATAATTCTTATCCTTGCCCATACCTCAACCTCCGAATATATTGATGGATGATGCGGCGCGTTTAATTTATAAAAGGCAAGCACCGAATACGCCGCTTTCTTCGCAATTCATTTCTTGTCTTCGGGAGAGAGCGATATCGTCATCGTTATATCGCCGCCCTCACCCATCAAAACGATCGTGCAAATCTCGTCCCCGTTCGAATAATTCATAATGACCTGACTGCCTTCAATAAGATTCATAAGCTCCCAGCCGTAGGTAGGCATATTTGCCTTATAGAAATTTATGACGCGTATCCTGTCGGCCCGTCCTTTATAACGCATAGACGAAATTCTCGCGGACTGACTCTCAACCGCCAGCGACTCAGAAGGAACCGGAAAGAAATTGTTCGGAACCGGGACGTCTTCGTATCGAAGCTGCCTCGCTACGCCATATTGAATTGACTCGCCCGATGTATCTCTATATGTCTCATCCGGCGTAGTAGCACAGCCCGAAAGGCATAATGTAAAAAAAGCGATAAATAAAAAAAGCGCGGTTTTCTTCATATTCATATCCTCGGCAATATATTCCATACGGACCTATCCTTATCCAGCACGCAACATTTACTGCATATTGAAAAGAGACCCTTCTTCTTCAACCTCCTTCTGAAATTTACGTAATTTACACCGTTCCATATAGAATCAAAGCGCCCTTTATTCAGATCCCCCATGTGTGCGTTGATAGAACACGGATAAACTATACCGTAAGGATTGATCCTTGAATTGTTCCATGGATAGAAACATTTATTTATGAAACTGAAGTCGCTTTTATAGAATGCTTTCACGATCTCTTTGTGGCTTCCTAAAAAAATACTGTAAAAAACAGGGTATCTTTTTGCGGTCTCTTTTATCTTATTCAATTCGCTTTCGAGTTTATCGGGATCGACATTGACAAGGTTGGCAGGTAAATTCTGATCTTCCGCCTTCACCATCTCTCTAGAATACTCCCTGTCCATCATCTGTTCCATCGAATATGTGGTGAACGTTATTCTATGATAATAAACAGGAATTTGCTTTTCGTGACCTATCTTAATAAGTTCTGAGAGAGATGTCTGGTTCATCGTCGAAATAACGCAACTGAACTGTAAATCCGGAAGTTCGGACTTCTTCCTTTTCTTCTCCTCCAACAAAAAGTCCACGCCTTGCATTGCGGAATCAAATATATCTTTTTGTCTTATCTTGTTGTGAATTTCTTTGGGGCCATCAAGGGAAACAGAGACATTGTCCACTTTCAAACTCACCAGCCTGGCGGCGACTTCCTGAGTCACAAGACTCCCGTTTGTTATTATAGAAACATATAACCCTCTCGATTTGGCATGATCTAAGATATCGAGGAGATCCTTTCTCATAAAAGGCTCTCCACCGGTGAATATCAGATTGCGCACCCCAAAATCACTGAGTTCGTCGATGATAGACTTCCATTTATCCGCCGGCAACTCTTCGTCTTTCATGTCGAGATGGTCCTTGACATTTTCTTCGTTGACATAAAGAGGGCACATTTTACAATGGCAATTACAGATATAGGTGACTTCCAATACAACCGTATTGGGAGGATTTGCCCTTCCGCTTCCAAAAAGATACGAAAAGTAGTACTCAGAGACCCTCGTTATGGGAGTGATGTACTCCCTCACTGAATTGGGTACGATCTTTCTAATTATATCTCTTGCAATATGTCTCATTGATATTTCGTCAACTTGTTTAAAGAAAGACCTCCGCGCCAGGCACTATGTATTCCATAGTATGCCGCATAATATAGACGATGTCAAGGAATTATGCTTAAAGATGGGTTAGAATTATCTGACGATTTGGGTTTTTACGGTTCCCAAAACGCCTCCTGATACCTCGATGACGTCACCGGGTTTTAAAAAACGCTCATTCCCGCGCGATGAGGCGATGGCGAGCAAAAGCTTTGCAAATCTGTTCAGACCCAAAATATCCGATAACCAGGTCTTCCACGCCGGAATCTGCATCGCGATCCCCGCCGGCGTGCCCGTCAATACCACATCTCCTTTCGCGGGCAGATCGTCCGGATAGGCCTGTGCTATGTAGGCGATTATCTGCCTTGGCGTATACATCAAATCTGTAGTAGGTTGCTTCTGTCTCACTTCTCCGTTTACCCTGGTTATAATTTCTACAGAAAGTATTGAGCCCGCCTTCTCTTAATCGGGGATCCACATAACGGAACCCACGGGCAGGAAATTGTCAAAGCTCTTGGAAGCGCCCCAGTATTGATAACGGTTTGCTCTCCCCTCTCCGAGGATGGCGAGTGCGCGGGCGCTGATGTCATTGGCTAGGAAATACCCGATTCTCGGTATATATGCGGTATCTTCTATGCGGCTCCAATCGATATCATCCAAGAACACAAAGGCCAATTCCCCCTCATAATCCAAAAGGGGCTTAATGCCCTTCACCTTATCTGCCAGTTCTGCCCCCAGGCCGGGCTCAATGCGTTCTGAGGCCATGATAATTTCGTCCCCGGATGGAATCTTTACGGAATTCTGGGATAAATTTAGTGACGATAGTTCCTTTTTAAAGGCCGGCGGAGGTGTATTGGGGTCGAATGAGGAACCCGTCTCTTTGAGATGTCCCGCATAGGTAAGTCCCATGCCATAGATGTTTTTCGGTTTGAGCTCAAGTGGTAATAGTCGGCCCTTTGAATCGCCCTTCCACAAGTGGCTGAAAATGGCAGGCTTAGGCTGGCGGGACGAGGATATAGCCGAAGAACAGCCGCATAAAGCAACGGTCATTGCTAAAATTAAATTTAAAAGTATGGCCCTTCTTTTCATGGGAGAGATTATACAGTAGGTAATCCAAAAAAACAAGAGGGTAGTGAAGATCGCATCTCTTTATTGACGGTATAGCTCGAATCAGTTCCCGTCGCCGTAGCCGGTCTGGTCGCCGTAGCCGGTTTGTCCATCATCCGGTTCTCCATCCTCCGGCTCTCCGTTACGATTGTCTATGTCGGCCTCTGCCGAGATGTCTGATACCAATGTTATGGTAAATGACTGGGGCATATCTTTCAAGTCACCGTTCCAGCCGTAAAAATAATATCCTGCTTCCTCGTCAACTACTACCGTTATGGTCACCTCTTCGCCGTAATTGTAAACGCTTTTATTTTCGGGCTCAATATTTATCGAACCGCCTTTTTGAGACGTGAGATTCAGCTTGACGCCTCCAACCTCAAACCTCGCCTGTATGACATGGGCGGATGTGACATTCTCAAATGTGTACGATTCTATCGCACCTTGCGGCACACCGTCGACATATACTTCAAAGATAGTATAACCTGTATCAGGCGCTATTGTGAACGTGATGTCGTCTCCGTGCGCCACCCTTGCCGCGCCCGGGCTGACAGTGCCGTTTCCGCTCTTGGTGGTGATGATCCTG
>JAFGFD010000133.1 GCA_016931215.1 Candidatus Omnitrophota bacterium | reverse complement strand
TATGTTTTACTTTTTTTTGCTGACTTGATTTTCTTGTGATATTTATTTTATTTAGCTGTGTTTGGTTTAATACATTATCGTTGAGGTGGGTTTTTTGTTAGATAATTATAAAGTAAGATTTATATGTTCGTGGGATTTGTTTTCTTATTGGTTTGGTATTTGGTAGGTTATAATTCATTCCATCCGAGGACATCGAAGCCGAGGGTCGGTCCGTTTTCCTTTAAATATTCATCGTAATGGAATCCAGCGGTGCCTGAATGGGAGATGTCTTTGGCCACTACGGCCCCGAATATCTCGCTATTTCCGGTGATGCTGAAAAGCGTAGCATTTGGAGCGTAAAATGTCCCGTAGAACTCACCTATTCCGGCCAGATTGATATTTGTGCTTGATGTTCCGTAAAATGTCAGCGTTGAAGGGCTACTGTCCTGGTTGATGACCCCCTTTCCGGACAGGTCGACGTTTCCGTCAAAGTATATGTTAACCGTACTACCGGAGGTTATTATTATCTGGCTCTGCGCCGTTGATGTAATGTCTCCCGTTATGTATATGTCGAGGTCTCCTATGAGGGTTACAGTATCCGTAGTAGCTATGGAAATCGAAGGAAACTTGTGGTACTGTCCGACTAAGCTGGAGTCTATGGTTATATCGGCAGTGATGGCACTTCCCAATGCGGCGTTTTGGCAGTCCAACGGCACCTGGACCGGGGGTATAAACTCGTCCGCACCGTTGTCTATCGCCCCTGTCATTGAAGAGGCCCCGTCAATCAAGACCGTGCCGTCAGGACCCGTTACCGCGTCACCATAGAGGTCGACTGTTCCTATGAGTTTAATGGAAGGATCGGCCTCGGCGTTCGTTACGATGTCACCATTTTGGCTTAAGTTGTTTACTCCGTCCACAACCTCATTATAGTCACCTATGCTTGAATCGTAACTGTCCACGGAAGGAGTCCCATTGAGGGTTATGCCCAATTCTGTCAACATCGCATATTGGAATAACTTATGTTCCTTAAGGATCGCCTGTACCGTCCTTGATATTGCCGGACCCGAAGGCGTTGAGACGGAACCCGTAGCGTATATTTCTGGCTTAGAGCTCGGATTGTGCACATCGATGACTATGGTGCCGTATACGGTACCCGCCCCGTCATTGAAGTCGTTTACGGTGAATCTCTTTACACCGGCGACATCTGTCCAGCCGGAGAAATCGCATCCCCCGTAATTTATCTCTTGCATGGCAAAATCGATACCCGCCTCTGCAAGACTAAGCGCAACCAGATTATCATAGTACCGTTCGTTTAGATATCTGGCTCGCGTTCCAAGCAAGAGAAACGACCCTGCAATGCCGAATAACAACAGAGTAATGATGAGAACTGTTATCAATGCCATGCCTTTATCGCGCATTTTAGAGCTCCCTTTCTTTGTTTCTTAATATGCATGATGTCTTAAGCCGGCCCTGGATCTTGCTTGTCAAGGCGGCCTGCGTAAGGATCTCTACCCCAACCGACTCGGAGGACGCAGTCGTCACGTTGAATGTGTCTATTTTTTTTGCAACGGTCTCTATGCCGTTATATCGCGAGCTGCCTACCGCTGGATACGTGCGGCGAATCAATTTGTCCGTCTCGGTTGTATCCATGGTATATATAATTATATCGTACTTGGTTATATCGCCATTTGCATCAGTAATTAACTTACCGCTACCGTCTATGGACGGCACCCTAAGTATCAGGGTCGAGGCGCCGGCGGTATAGCTTAAGTACGAGGTGAGTACAGATTCGGCTTTTCTGATATCGCGGGAGACTATGCTCATGACCTTACGTCCGTTTTCGTTGATGCCGAGTATCTCGCTGGTTGCGCGTATATTGTCCTGAAGAGTGAAGCTCACGTAGAAAAGGACCCCCAGCGCCAAAAGCCCGATTGTGGCCGCCACGGCGAGCTCGGCAATAGTCACCCCTTTTTTATTAAATATCGCACCCATTCTCAAAGACCCCGTTTTCGCTATTTACAGATAGTTTATTCCGGTTTTTGTTATTATGGTTGAAATACGTTTATTGAGCGTTTTAGTAGGCCTGAGTCTGGGAGACCACGTAATGCTGACGGTTACTTTCTTAACCTCTGTTGTAGGTATCGCCTTGTACTGCTCTACTATGACGCTTCCGGTGGCGTTATAAAGTATGGTATCGCCGGCGTAATAGGCGTTCGGGGAAAATGTGCGGGCTTTGACATTGTCTAAAATCTTATCCCTTTCCATCTCTATCTGCCGTTGCAGTATCGAAGATGCGACTATGAGTTCGCGTATGTCGTGGATAAGCGTATATCCGAAATTTAATGAACGGAACAGAGCCCATGTGCTGAGGATAAGTATTGCTACGGCTATGCAGACCTCGACAAGCGTAAAGCCAAATTTTCTTTTATTTATATATAAGTCCATATCAACAACCCCTATATATCCTCTTACATCAATTATACCATATGCGTGCAAAAAATGGAATTAATGGATGTAACATATTGATAATAAAAGAGTTACATACATAAACCAATGTCTATATTACTTATTATACTATATCTGTGGTCTTGGTCTCTTTGGTCGATTTTGGCGACTCATATTTCTCTGCGGGAACGGACCTGGCTTCCTTCTCGATAAGATTTTGCCATTTTGAATCTATCCATCTTTGCATGTTGTCTATTTCCGAATTATCGAGGTGAGAAAAACGCCTTTGCATCTTCAGGTACTCATTTATGCCCTTTTTTTTATTCGGCCTTCTTACCTTGTAGATGCCATCCTTGACTTCATATAGAGGGTAGATGCATGTCTCGAATGCCAGCTTGGCAATCTTTATTGTTAGGTGGCTTGAGAATTTCCAGCCCACAGGGCACGGTGAGATTATTTGTATGAATTTGGGACCTTTGATAGTCTTTGCCTTTTCGAGCTTGCCTATGAAATCCTCCGGAAAGGCTATATTGGCAGTGGCCGTATAAGGGATACCATGAGCGACCATTATCTCTATCATGTCCTTTTTTGGCATCTTCTTGTATTTTATAACCGGCGTGGTGGAGGTCCAGGCGCCTTGTGGCGTGGATGAACTTCTCTGTATGCCTGTATTCATATACGCCTCATTGTCATAACAGACATAGATTATATCCTCCCCCCTCTCCACCGCTCCTGATAGAGCCTGAATGCCTATATCCATAGTGCCGCCATCCCCTGCCCAAGCGAGTACATTTACGTCCCCTATCCCCTTGATTTCAAGCGCTGCTTTTATGCCCGAGGCGGTGGAGGCAGCCGTTTCAAAAGCTGTATGGAAGACGGGTACTCCGGCCGAGGAATAAGGAAAAGGGCCGTCAATAACGGACCAGCAGCAGGCGGGTATGGCTACTATCGTCTTTTTGCCTAACGCCTTAATGGCGTATCTAAAAGCGAGCGTTGCGCCGCATCCCTGGCATGCTAGATGGCCGGGTGACATAATCTCTATTTCCGGTATGCTCAATTTCATATCTTTGCCCCTACCCATACAATATCCTTTTTATTGCCCGGTTTAGCCAGAATGTCCGCTACCCCAATTATATCTTCAACCATTACATCCCTGCCGCCCAGACCGGCTATGAAACCGTATATCCCGGGTTTGATTTTTTCATTGCATAAAGCGGATTTTATCTCTTGGAAAAATATGCCTTCATTGCCAAAGGAGATATTCCTGTCTATAACCCCGACTATCTCCACGTTCTTTAATATCTTTTTTATATCCTCTTTTGGAAAGGGTCTAAAGGTGCGTATCCGCAGGAGCCCGATTCTTGTTTTCCTTTTTTGCCTAAGCAGGTCTACGGCCTCTTTGACTGTTTCGGATAAGGCGCCTGCGGCAACGATGAGCATGTCGGCATCCTCGGTTCTATATTCTTCCAAAAGGCCATATTTTCTATGGGTGATCTTTTCATACTCCCTTGCCGTATCTTTGATGACTTTTATGGATTTGTCCATCGCGCTTTGTATTTTATATCTCAACTCATAGTACCATTCCGGACTCGTCAGCCCCCCAAAAGTATGCGGTTCATTTACATCGAGCTTATATATAGGGTTGTATTGCGGCAGAAAGGCGTCTATTGCGCTTTGATTCGGTATCTCAACACCCTCCATGGTGTGGGAATGGTAGAATGCGTCCAGCACGACCATCGCGGGTAGATATACAGTCTCGCTCACCCTGTAGGCCTGTATGATAGTGTCTATTATCTCCTGATTATTTTCGCAATAAAATTGCAGCCATCCCGTATCTCGTTGGGCCAGCGAATCCGTCTGCTCGCTCCATATATTCCACGGAGGCCCCATGGATCTGTTTATGTTGGCCATCACAATGGGTAGCCGAGCACCGGTAGCCCAGTGCAAAAGTTCGTGCATAAGAGCCAAGCCTTGGGAGGATGTGGCTGTAAAGGCCCTGGCGCCCGTTGCGCTTGCCCCTATGCAAGCAGCCATTGCGGAGTGCTCTGATTCTACATTGATGAATTTCGCTCTAAGTTCGCCATTGGCTACCATTTCGGACAGCTTTTCCACAACTTCCGTTTGAGGCGTTATTGGGTACGCAGCTATTACCTCCGCCCGCGACAGCAGGGCTCCGTAAGATACTGCGTGATTTCCGGTAACTACCTTTTTTGTAATATCAGCCATTCTCTTTATTTTTTCTCTTTTTCGGATTTGATCGCTTTGACAGGACACTCTTCTATGCATATTTCGCATCCCTTGCAGTAGTCCAAGTCGATCTCCGGCTTACCGTCTTGGATGTTTATTGCGGCATCCGGACAGTATTTCCAGCATATCATGCAGGATATGCATTTGCTGTAGTCGATCACGGGTCTCGTTGAGCGCCATTTGCCTGTTTTGTTCGATCTCATGTCAGCCATCGAGATAGCAGCCATAGGCAAATCACCCTCTTTTTTAAATATTATCTTTCCGACCCGCGGTTTGCTACTTTTTTGCTTTTTCATACGCCTCTCGCGCAGCATTTATGTTCGAATCTTTTTTTACGGATATATTTTCGCTTATAGCGTCTATCACGGAATCGATTGCCACCTCGCCCGTTATTTTAGAAAAGACCCCCAGCATGGTAGTGTTCACAATGGGGGCATTCTGCGAGCCGAGTGAATTGTTAACCGCTATCATCGAGGCATCGAATGCGATTACCTTGACATCGCCGCTGGACACTGACCCTTTGATTTCCTTATTGGTATTTATGATAACAGAGGCGTCTCTTTTAGCGTGTTTTACTATCTCCGACATATCGAGAAGAGTCGGATCGAGTATGACAATATAGTCTCCTTTTGTTACGGGACCGCGCTTGCGAATCTTAAAGTCATCTATTCTGGTATAAGCGGTGACAGGCGCCCCGCGCCTTTCGACTCCGAAAAACGGAAAAGCCTGGACATGCCTGCCCTCTTTAAATGCTGCTACGGCGAGAATCCTGGATGCTATAACAGCACCCTGCCCTCCCCTGCCGTAAAAGATGACCTCTTTCATCGAGACTCCCTCTCTAACTCTTTATCATATAAGGACTTACAAAAGATGTATTTGCTATTTCATCTTTTCGAGGCTATTTCTGTTGACGTAGTAGCTTTCGTCCTTATAGGTACCAAGCCAATATTTTTCAAACTGCAATCTGTACTTTCGGGCGATTTTTTCGGATTCTATTATAAGTAGGTTTTCATCATTTTTTAAATCTGCGCTATTGGTCCAGTTGAAAGATCCGGTTATGACTATCTTGTCGTCTATTATACAGAATTTGTTATGCATCAATCCCACGCCTTTTTCCGTCAACACATCCAGACCGCTTCTCTTTAGGTATGTAGCCTTTGAGTACTGATCATCGGCATTGTCCCCGTCAATAAATACCCTCACGGTAACGCCTCTTTCTTTTGCCCTTACAAGGGCCTGCGCAAGCGGACGTGACGTTATATGGTAAATAGCCAATTCCATCGATTCCTTGGCGCCTTCTATGCATTGCAGGATACGTCTACCGCAGTCATCTTCCGGAGAAAATAGTACCGTAACCGATAGAGGGGCTATATCTTCAGCGCGAAGACTGTATGAGGCTAATAAAATTAAAAGTAGAAATAATAAAAACGCTTGAGATTTGAAAGGCATAATACTATATTTCCAGCAAAGAATCCACGCTTCCGAAGTTATTTCTTACTGACTTGGGATTGTTGCGATCGTGATGCCACTGACCGTCTACAATAAATTTATATTTATAGACCCCGGGTTTCAGAGCCAGCCTCTTTTCCCATGTCCCGTCACTCGCCTTGGTAAAACGACTCGATTCGTCGGCCTTCCAGTTGTTGAAGTCCCCTACAATAAATACGTCCTTGGCCTCCGGCGCCAATAACGCGAATGTCTGTATTTTTAATTTTGTGCGGACATCCTGCAGAAACTGCTCCGCTTCCTCATAAAAGTCTTCCAGAAACAATTTTCTCGAATCCACTATTATCTCATCGGCTAGAGCTGTGTAATCATGGGCCCCCGTAGAACGAGCATTATATTTAATCACGGGAACGCCGTGCGCCGCAGCCTCTCTCAATGCGACATTTACCCTGATCATGGTACTGAAGAGATTTTCTCCGAAATAGCTCCTTATTTCGCGAACCATACGCTTGGAGTAAGTCGTACGTTTATCAAATATGGTGACGAGACTCTTGATCTTTGGCGCTCTTTGAAATTTAAGCTGAATAAGCTCTACCATGTTTATCAATTTACCGACGCCTACGAGTGACATGGAACAACATTGTATAGGCACGATGAGCAGATGCGATGCCCTGAGCGCATTAAAGGTGAGGAACCCCAGGCTCGGAGGGCAATCCATTATTATGAAGTCATAAGATGTGCCCAAAGAGTCGATCGACTGATATAAAAGTGATATGGCGTCGACTTTGTTACTCAGTTCCTGTTCTGCGGTACTTAGAAGTATGTGGCCGGGCGCTATATTCAGGTTATCCCACAATTGAAGTATCACGTCGGAGAGCTGACGTTTTTTTTGTTCGTTACATGTCATTACGTTATATAATGATCTGTCCAGTTGCTCGGTCTTTATGCCGAGCGCGAAAGAGGCATGTGCCTGTGGGTCTAAGTCAATGAGCAGAACCTTATAATTTTTGAGTGCTAGTGAAGCGGCGAGATTGACCGCAGTAGTTGTCTTCCCGCAACCCCCTTTTTGATTAGCTACCGAAATAGCCCTCATTATACACTTCCGTTGATTTTTAAAATAATATAAGACCGCTCTATTGTTTATTGATCGCTGAATTCTTTACGATTCTCATGTTTTTTATCTGTATAGATATACCAGGTTCGTTAAAAACTGTTTGTGTACCGAACTCCAAACCTATATGTTTTATCTTTTTTGTATCGCATGCATTTTTAAAATCATTGAAGCTTATGGAGACAAACTGCCAATCCCTGCCCATATTTCGGTCAAATATGACGTGTTTTGCCTGAGGAAGGTAGGAATCCGCGTTTACGTCCCTGAGCATAAGCTCAAGACTCTCGGTTCCCGATATGCCCTTTATAAAGAAATCGAGAGTACTGTTTGACAGATCCATAGGCTGCAGCAGGTCTATTCCTACGCTCGCCCATTCCGCGGAACCGTCATTAAATAGAATTAACCCGTCGCCCGTCATCCTACTCATGCTCAATGCGCCGCCATAGAAACCCAGTTTTTTAACGAGGGCCTGATTCAATCGCCCGTCCACTATCAAGGTAGATTTTACAGTAGATGTGGCGGTATCGCCGGAGATCTTAGCCGGTGCCTCATGCGGGGCGACAGGCATGGGCGGCTCTTCGAGGTTATTGTCAATATCCGCCCTCGATCCCACGAATTGTATATTTACGCTAACCTTGCCTCTATATGCGATGTTTACGAGCAACAATATTACGGCAAGCAGCGCTATTATCCAGGGAAATAGCTTGGTAAACCTGCTTTCCCTATTTTCTAAATTTCGATCGAGCAACCTATCCCCTGTTTCATGCTTTACGCGGCCATTTTTGACGGGCTGATTGAATATGTAAGTGTTGGCGAGTTTCTCCTTGGTGCTTGAATTGAAATCGCTGGATATAATATACTTGTCGGCACCCTCGTTATCATTTTTCCTTTTATTGTAGTTTAATAATTCGAGAATCTTGCTCAATTTTACCCCTTTCATTCTTTAAGGTAATTATATCATATACTAATTTATATTACAATATTCTAATCTCCTTTTTGAATATCGTAAACTATCTCAAGAAGTCCTCCGGGTCTAAATATTCCCCATCGTCTCTGACCTCAAAATGCAGATGTGTTTTCATTTGTCTGTAGTTTGCGTTGCCGGTTTTTCCGACTAAACCTATCACTTCCCCTTGTTTTACCTTTGCATTATTTTTAACGAGTACTTTAGACAGATGGCCGTACAAAGTACTTAATTTTTTTGGATGGTTAATTATGACGTACATGCCCATACCGTGCTTTTGGTATGCGGTAATTACCCTACCCCCCTTTGAGGCCGTTACCTGAATGCCTAAAGGAGCGCTTATATCAATACCTCTATGAGTTCTTCCTCCGCTTCTGCGCGCGCCAAAATGACCATTCCCGTAATTATCGTTACGTATCTGAAGTTCCTTTTGTGCGACAGGCGCCAAAAAAGGTACCTTATCTCTGTAAATATACCAATCCGCCAAAAAGACGGCTGGCTGCAATAGCAGGATTATGACTGAGATGTAAAATAGTTTTTTCATTGTATGACCCAGGGAAGTTTACCGTGCGGAATATTTTCTAGAGAGCGTGAAAACAAACAGGCCTATCATAAAAGCTCCTATAAACGCCTCTGATCCAGCGAGAAGCCGCGCACCCACAGTGGGTTTTGGTACTATATCGCCATAACCGAGAGTCGTAAAAGTGACTATACTGTAATATACATAATCCCAGAATACGTACTTGGTCATGGAGTCGGGAGAGATTGTTATTGATTGCAGATGGTAAAACAACAGAGAATATATTATTATTATCGCCAGGGACGAAGCGATGACACGGTTTGGTTTTTCGCCATATCCGCTCAAAAGCCCCATAAGTTCCATTGGTAGATACGCCGGGTTCTTGTTTTTTCTGAGCCATATCTTTTCCATGCTCTTTTCTTTGAATGACGCCCAAC
>JAFGFD010000132.1 GCA_016931215.1 Candidatus Omnitrophota bacterium | reverse complement strand
TTGCGTATGTACATAGACTTCTACGGACTCAAGGAAAAACCTTTTAACGTGACCAGCGATCCGAGTTTTTTGTTTATGAGCAAGCGCCATAAAGAAGCCTTCACATCTCTCTTATATGGCATAAAAGAGAGAAAAGGTTTTCTTGAGATAACGGGCGAAGTCGGGACCGGAAAGACGACATTATGCAGAGCCCTTTTGAATAAATTGGACAACCACACAAAAGCCGCCTTTATCTTCAATTCGGATTTGCCGGAGATGCAGTTATTGCAGGCCATAGCTATGGATTTGGGCATAAGCACGGAGCGCAAGACCAAGATAGGCATTTTCAATGGCCTGAACAATTTTCTTATAGAGCAATTGAAGCAAAGCAATAATGTAGTTCTTATTTTGGACGAAGCCCAGAACTTGAAGCCTAAGGTTTTAGAGCAGCTAAGAATGCTGTCAAATCTAGAGACAGAAAAAGAGAAATTATTCCAGATCATACTTGTCGGACAGCCCGAGTTAAGGCACAAACTAAGTGCCCCAAATTTGAGACAGCTTAGGCAGAGGATAGGGATACGGTATCACATATCCCCTCTTCAGAAAAACGAGGTTCTGGATTACATAAGGCATAGGTTGTATATCGCCGGGTCTAAGGGCGATATAGGATTTACGCCCGAGGCGATAGAAAGAATTTATGCTTATTCCGGCGGGATTCCCCGCCTTATCAACGTTGTCTGCGATAAGGCGCTATTGCTGGGATTCGTCCTCGAGACACATGAAATAGGTGATAACATTATAGAAAGAAGCGTTGAGGAAATAGAAGGAAGGATAATGGTATGAGCATAATAACCGATGCACTGAAGAAAGCTGAAAGACAGAAAAAATATTCTGAGAATGGTTCCGATGAATATATCAATAAAATCGCAGGCCCACCCCGCGACGGTATTTATAGGAAGGAACTGAATAGCGCCCTTTTGGTCGACTCCGGCGACGGTTCTCGTAAAGGTGCTCCCAAGATTCTTGTGAGCTCGACCGTTTTATTGACGCTAGCGATTGTAGGCTTGTTTCTTGTGAACTTATTTGTTTTCGGACCTGCTGAGATGGGCACTGTAGCGCCTACGGTAGCGCCTATAGAGTCTAATTACGAAAAACCCCCACTCGAAGCCGAGGCGTATACAGACATGAAATCGGAGATAGCTCTCATCGAAAGAAAAGACAGTATGGCAAAGGCAGAACCGCAGAAGACGGGCATTTTACGTAAGGCAGGCGAATCGGATTTCGTGCTCAACGGTATAGCCTTTGACGAAGACGATCGCTGGGCCCTTATAAACAATGAGATAGTCAGAGTAGGCGAGTTTGCCAAAGGGGCAAAGGTTGTCTCAATAGCGCCCAAGGAAGTGACCCTGGTGACTTCCGAAGGAAAGAAACTTGTTCTTGCGGCCGAATAGCCATAGTCCGCGTGATAGTAGTTTTATTCCAAAATTAAACTTGTGTCCGTCCTCGTTATCCCGTCTATGATTCTCAGTTTGGTCAAGACAAGCTTAAGGATACTTTCGAAATCCTCTTCTTCTATTAGGGCTATGATATCTTGGTCGCCAGTGGTGATGCTGGCTTCCTTTATGCCTTTGATCTCGGACAGAGCGCTTCTTATTATCTTTTCTTTTCCAGGTGCAACATTGACTTTTAAATATGCCTTTGCCATATTTACTCCGTAATTATTATGCCCTCGCAAACATTTCGACTAATCGCTACCGGGGCACGCCGCAGAGACCGCCTCGATTATTGCGGACGGTATCTTGACGACTTTTCCTTTAGCGTTTACGAAGGCATGTCTTGTCGTTCCATGCGCCACGAGTAAATCCGATTTTTTCACATCGTACTCAAAGACCATGGAACAACTTTCCATTTCTTTTAATCTGGCCACTATCTCTACAGAATCTTCATACGTAACGGGTGACTTGTAGCTCAACTGTGCATCGGTTACAACCAGGAAGTAGCCTTGCTTTTCAAGTTCCGGATAAGAGACGCCGAGCATCTTAAAGAATTCAGTCCTCCCCGCCTCGAACCATATTAGATAGTTTGAATGGTATGCTACCCCCATCCTGTCCGTTTCTTGATAACGTACCGAAATTTTTATTTTAGATTCCATCATATTTTAACCAGATCGTCATCTTATCTTAGCTCAAGCATAAATTTATATATCTGAAATCCGCCGAGGTCCAGACGCTCCACTTCTTTAAACTTCATCTTCTTTACAAGATTTATCGCCTGAACCATTCTACCCGTAGTTCTAAATACGATGTTTTTAAAATTATTTTTTTTACAGTGCCTGATAGCCTTGTCCATCAAAAGGGCTCCGTAACCTTTTCTTCTACACGAAGGATCGACGAATAACCTTCTGATCAGGGCGGTATCTTCGGACTCCTCTTTTATCCCGATAGTGCCTAATATCTTTCCATCGGATTCCAGCACCAGGAAATCGTCGCGCTTACCTCCGTAAACGCCTCTTATGCTTGATATATCACTGTCCTCATAAACGCTTTTATCAAATGGATATTCTTTGGTAAGTATGGAGAGTATAAGACCCTTTACGTTATCGCTGTCTTTTGTCTCGAATTTTCTGACTTGCATTGATTACCTCCCTTAATGCTGCGACCCCTTTTTATAGCGGAGAACAAGACTAGGCGTTCAATACTTTTACCCAGACGTTTCTTGTCCTGGGGCCGTCGAATTCACAAAAAAATACTCCCTGCCATGTACCCAATCTCAGCGATGCGTTATCTATAAATATAGTCTTTTCTGTGCCGAGAACGCTGGCCTTGGCGTGGGCGTCCGAGTTACCCTCAGAGTGGGAGTATGAAGCATCTTTCGGCACGAGCCGTTCCAATATGTCAGACAAGTCTTTTTTTACGGATGGATCCGCGTTCTCATTGATCATAATAGCCGCTGTCGTATGAGGCACATAGACGTAGCATAGACCGTTTACTACGCCGGAGTCCTTTACGATCTTGCGGATCTTGTCTGTAATCTCGATAAATTGGGATCTTTTAGAGCTTCTTACATCGACCTCGTACGTCATCGAGAGCAAATTTTCCTTATGGCCGTCTTTATGTGGTTTGCCGAGATATTTTTTACAACTCGCACGCGTCCGATCTCCGTCGGTAGAATAAAGCGATTTATGCCCCGCGAAAACTTCTTGTCATGGCAAAGCGCCTGAAAGATTTTATCTTCTCTTATGTTCTTTACTTTTAAGGGAAGCCCAGCCTTTTTTATTAAATCTCTGATCTGAGTCATCGCAGACGGGCGTAACATTTCCAGTGAGACCGCTAAGTAAGCCGCCCCGATCATACCTATGGCGACCGCCTCTCCGTGACTGTAACTTCTGCTGTAATGGCCGGCTGCCTCGATGCCGTGGCCTATCGTATGGCCGTAGTTAAGTACCGCCCTGATGCCTCGAGTGTCTTTTTCATCCATGCTGACGATCTTTGACTTTATCTTACAGCAAGTCTCGATAGCGTGTCCCAGGACCCCTCTTTCAAGCTTTCTTAAACGTGTCATATTTGCATTTAGAAATGCAAAAAACTTCTTGTCATATATAATCGAGTATTTTATGATTTCGGAGATCCCGCATTTAACCTCTCTTTTCGGCAGCGTCTTCAAGAGAGAGATGTCTGTTATAACTATTTTCGGCTGATAAAATGCGCCTACTAAATTTTTTGCCTGAGGCAGGTCTATGGCAACCTTGCCTCCTATGGATGAATCTACCTGCGCCACCAGGGTGGTCGGTATTTGGACCAGGGGCACTCCTCTTCTGTATATGGCAGCGACGAATCCAGCAAGATCGCCGATTACGCCGCCACCAAAAGCTATGATAAACGGCTTCTTTCCTTTATCCAGCTTGGCCGTCTTGTCTAAAATCTCTATTAATATCCGGCATGATTTACTTGACTCGGAATCGGGTACGGTGAGGAAATAAGTCTCGATCCCGTTTTGCGATAAAGTCGTTTGCAACGATTTTCCATAGAGCCTCTTTACCTTGGCGTTTGTTATTACTATGCCGAATGAACCGATGTCCATCTGGGATAGAAGACGGCCCGCGTCTCCAATTATTCCGTATCCTATTTTGATAGAGTAGCTTCTTTTTTTCAACAGTACATTTATATCATACATGTGTTTTTTCATATTCTATAGCTTTATCTATCAACTCAGGCGGGAACCCTATGTTTACTATACGGATCTCTCCTACGTGGCTCGGCCCTTCGTTGATATAAAATCCCTTCTTTGGCAACGCGAATGTTACGGTCCATTTCGCCTTTATCGCTACAGGCTTCACCTCTCCGGTTGTAGCATTCAAACCTGACGGGACATCGACGGAAAGAATCGGTAAATTTGAACTGTTCAGCAGTTCTATTATATTTTTGTGAATGCCGCCTACGCTTCCCTGAAACCCAGTTCCGAATATAGCGTCGATTACCAGCCCTTCTTTTAAGACCTCGTTCATCCTTGCGGTGTCCGGGGGGTTTATCTCATCGGCATGACCGCCAGCGTCTCTATACAAACGCAGATTTGCATGAGCAAGCCCCGCGAATTCCCATTCTTTATCGACAAGGTATACCGCCACCCTCGAGCCTTTTTCCTTCAATATTCGGGCACAGGCCAACCCGTCACCTCCGTTATTCCCCTTCCCGCAGAATATTAAAAAAGTTTTGCCTTTATCCTGCGCGCTTACCTCAAGTGATTTATCGGCAACGGCCCGGCCCGCGTTTTCCATAAGAAAGGCAGTTGATAGGCCTTTTGAAGCAGCCATGGAGTCCAGTTCTTTCATAGTTTTTGCGCTTACCGGAATCATTATTTGATTTTCGAACCCGGTTTCATATTTTTTTCCGGGGTAATAAGACTCAAACCGTTTTCGTCCTGTGCCGCAAGCAGCATCCCGTTTGAGACAATGCCTCTAATTGTCGCAGGTTCAAGATTATTCACCATTACTATCTGCTTTCCGATGAGTTCTTCTTTTGAGTATATGCCTTTTATGCCGGCCACAATCTCTTTTATGGATTCTTTGCGGGCGTTAGCACCGGCGCCATTTTTTTCTTCGCATTCGGCCGTCTGAACTTCCAGGATTAGCAGTTTATCGGCGTTGGGATGGTCCCGTACGGATATAACCCTTGCCGTAATCAACTCTATTTTTTTGAAATCATCGAAGTTAATCATCATGCCCCTTTCTTAAATTGCCCATTATTTTCGCAAAGAAGACGCAGGAAATCCCGCACTCTTACTTTCGAATTACTTCTTTTCTTGTTTCTTTGCTCCTTTTGCGTCAGGCGCCTCTTTTGCCGGGGAAGCGGCTTCTTTGGTAGCTTTGCCTTCTTTGGGGGTCTTGCCCTCTTGAGAGGCGGCGGAGCCAGCCTCAGGGGCAACCGCTCCCGCCTCGCCCTCTGCGACCTCTGCCTTCTCTTTCTTAATCTTTACTTTTATCAACTTCATCTTAGGCAGGCCGAATATTGATTCACCTTCCTGCCATTTGCCTTTATCCACTAGGAATCGCAATCTTTCGAAGCGTTTCCACACGGACCTATGCGCCTTATCTTTTGTTCCTGATTTTAGACTTGGATGTTGCGACATTTTCTCCTCCTTAAAATTCCCCGTGTCTTTTTTACGATATCATATAGCATAGACAGGTGGTTTCCAACGTTCAATTTTGAATTTTACGCACATAAGAGCTGGGGTATCTTTTCTGTAGCGTTTCAAGGTCTCTTTTTGATTCATCTTTAGAGATATACCTGCCCACGCAGACTTGTATCCACTCTTTTGACGGAGACGGTAGAGAAAAGACATCGTATCCTTCCGAAGCCAGCCTCTCCATCTCTTTTTTGGCGTTCTCCTCTTTTTTAAAAGCGATGACTTGTATAGTATAAGGCCTGGGCGTTGTGTCCGCAACCTGACTGTCGATAACCAATGCTGTATTGTCTGGCGCAGCGGCACTCGTTACGTTTAGTAAAGCCTCGTTTTGATTATGAACGGCGTTGACGGCTGTCTCCGGAGCCTTCTCTTCGGACTCTTTTCCGCCGGTTCTATTATAGAAAGCTTCTACATTTGCGGCATGCCTGGGAGAGGAAGTTGTTAACGCTACCCTCTTTCCCCTCTCTACCCCAAGCGAGAAAAAGACAACCAAAAGCATGATGAAAACGATAAATGCCAAAACGAAGTTCTCGTAAGAAATATCTAAGTTTATCTTCTTCCTAAGCAAAAAATCCTGTCTGAAGAAATAAGCCGGCTTCTTTATGTCCGAAGGCTGAAATTCGGAGAAGAATTCGCCCTGTTTTTCTTTTGACGAACTAACCGCTTGCTCTTTTTGCTTTTCCATGATAATTATCTTTTAAAAAATAGTAACTCATCGTTCTGATCCAAGTGCAATTATATCAATAGTCGTTAGAGAAGTCAATAGTTAAGGAACTCGGCCATTGGGCGCGGGAAAACCAAGAACCGCCAGAAATGAGCCTTTACTACTATAGACAGTCTATTTGGAATAGGCAGGACATAATATTTGATAGTCGCAGAATTTGCACATATAAGATAACTTTGGTTGAAATTCGCCCGACTCTATTTTAGATATGACATCCGACACCTTTGATTTTGTCTTCTCGAGATCCTCAAATGACCTCGCAAAGGTCCTTTTTTTATTTGTGCTTATGTAGTAAAAACTCAATTTTCCGACGTCTAATCCTAGTTTTTCAGCTGCGGCTATGGCGTATAGGTCCAATTGTATTGTGGATTCTTTTTCGGACTTTCCTGTCTTGTAGTCTATTATCTCTACCTTTCCGTCTTCAAGTTCGTCTATTCTGTCGATGTAACCTTTGAAAGGCCTTCCTCCCAATTCTATTGTGAATTTTTTCTCTAAATATAGGGGTCTTATCAAATCAGCTTTGTTTATTTTGTAAAATTCCATAAGTTCCTTCCTGCCCCGAGCCTTATACAACCTTTCCTCTTTTTTGCTGTTGTACCCCGAGGAGAGCCAACAATTTTCATATATTTCAAGCAGTTTTTCGCTATCGACGGGGACGCCCTGTTGCACAAAACCGTAAAATTGCCTCAATACTTCATGCATAACGGTACCCAGGGAGAAATAGGGTTTTTGTCTTCTGGGTATTATATCGACGAAGGAATACTTATATTTAAGAGGGCACGACATATATGATTCTATCTGTGTAAAACTATATACGTTTTCGTTTAGAAATTTGTCGGGCAAGGATGATGTCGCAGGCTCGCTAAAAGACTGTCTTTTATTTTTTTCTTCCTTGATTTTCCTTAAGGTGTTTTTCAGCTCGTCTTTCAAATCCCTTTCTAGATTTCGGACAAAGTCCTTATCGTCGATATTGTCAGGGTTTATTTTTGATATCAATCTTGCTAATTTTGAAGCGCTCTCCATAGATATCGAATCGTACGATGATATCGGTATCTCAATGGACTCTTTATCTTGCCTGTCCTTATCAGGTTCCGTTAAATTTATATTTGTTATATCGGAAGCCTGATTCGCCATGATAATCTCTTCCAGAAATACCGATGGTTTGCTATAACTTTTGGATATGCCGCTTAAAAATAGCCTCTTCTCGGCCCTTGTCAAAGCGACATATAAGAGGCGCCTTTCTTCCTCCAAGTGGAAATTGCCGCGCGGCAAATTTTCTTTTATCAATTCCTCGGGGAAGGGAACAGTCTCATTCTTACGCGAAGTTGGAAATCTGTTTTGGACCAGGCTTATTATGAATACGTATGGGAATTCAAGCCCCTTGGCCTGATGCACGGTCATGAGCCTTACGCCGTAATCGTTTCGGGAATCTAGCTCACTTTCCATCTTTCCTCCGTAATCTATGTAAGTCTCGAGATAATCTGCCAGATCGGTAATGCCGGATCCGCTCGCGGAATTTGAATATTGCATAATGAGATTATAACATTTTCCTACATTGCGCAGGTCGGTTTCGCCAAAGGCCTGCTGTCTGGCAAAGGCCCTTTTCAATATGGTTGTCTTGGTATTAATAAGCTGATATGTGAACTCGGCAAGGCCCGAGTTGGCGTAGATCTTTTTCAATGATTTCAACATGCTCATAAATTTTCCGATCTGGCGTCGCGCCTCTTCGGATAGCTCTATCTCTTTTTCTCTTCTCAGGGCCTCCATCAGGGTTAAGTTGTTATATTTTGCGAAGATGTTTATCTTCGTCAGATTCGAGTGATCTATGTCATAATCTACGGAGGATAACAATCTGAAACAGGAGGAATTATCGCGCGTATCAGCCATCAGATTTATGTATGCTATCATCTCTTTTACCAAGGGCGATTCAAAGATTCCCGCCCCACCGGAGATACTGTACGGTATCCCTTCTGTTTTTAATAGATTGAGCAGTTGTTCCTTATGCGAATGGGCCCTGTAAAGGACGGCAATCTTGCTGAAATTTCCCTCTTTTGCGTATATCTCTTTGATTTTAGAGACGATGTATTTTGCCTCCTCGTTATAATTGGGAGCAATCATTATCTCAATCTCGTCACCTTCCGCGTTGTCGGTCCACAGACTTTTTTTGGGATCGTACCTATCTATGTCATTCTGTTTAATCAGCCACTCCGCAGCCTTTAATATCTTCTTGGTCGAACGGTAATTTTCCGTCAATTTTATGTCTTTAAAGTGCGGAAAATGCTCTTTAAATTTTATAAAACTGGCGTAGCTGGCGCCTCGAAATCTGTATATAGCTTGGTCGTCATCCCCTACGACGCAAATGTTTTTGTATTTTGAAGCCAGCATGGATATGAGTTCTATCTGAGCTACATTCGTGTCCTGGAATTCGTCAACTAGTATATATCTGTAACGGTCCTGGTAGGCCTCCAAGATATTTTTGCTTTTTTTAAACAGACCGATGGTTTTTATTATAAGGTCTCCGAAATCTATATAACCTTCTTCCAGGCTCTTGTCGTTGTAAAGAGTATAGGCCTTCAATATCTCCTCTGAACGCTGCCTTTCGTCTTTATCGGCGATGGTCTTGACGAATTCCCCGTATTCCGAGACGGTGACGAGCTCATCCTTGCACCTTGATATAAATTTCAGCAATGCGCTTGAAAAACCCGCAAGGTCCGTGACTTCCCCGTAATATTTAAGACGCATAAGAGGCATAAGTTTTTTAAAGAATATCTGCTGGTCGATATTATCCAGCAGCCTGAGATGTCGCTTGAGCCCTATTTCAATTCCGTGTTCATTTAGCACGGAATGACAGAACGCATGGAAGGTGGATATGGTGATATCTTCTGGGTTTACTTCGATGAGGCCCATAATCCTTGACCTCATCTCCTCAGCGGCCTTCCTGCTGAACGTTAAGGCAAGCAGATTTTCGCACCCAACGTCCTTTTTCTCCCGCAGAATGTTTGCCACTCTGTGCGTTACCACTTTGGTCTTTCCGCTGCCGGCGCCGGCTACGATCAATACCGGTCCATCAAGGGTAGTGACCGCAGCAAGCTGGGATTTGTTTAAGCCGGCTAAAAGAGAACTTTTGCTCATTTGCCGATTATCCCTTCCATTATATTCAGCTTTAACAAACTGCTTGATATACTCAGAGTAGGTTTTTTGTAATTACCGGTTAAATCGAATTTTATACTCCTCCAGCCCCCGTCTTCTTTTGTCAGCAACGTCTTTTTTATGGCGTCGGGGATTTCATCCGTGACGGATTTGGCAAAGGAAAACTTTAACTTACAGTCGAGCAGGCCGTCTTTTCCGATCAACCCGCCGCCTTCTACATGCATAGAGTTGTTGCGCGCGATGAGATGGTCTATGTATATAGAACTTCTGCGGAACTCCGCCCGACAATCTATTTCATCAAACTCAAACTGAGGAAGAGTGGATATGACCAAGATCTCCGCGACAGAATCAAGTATCCTGACGTTATTATATACTTTTAATCTCTTTAAGTTGAAACTTGCTCTCTTCTTCGCCGAGAGCAGTTCCGTAGCGTTGTATTTGATTTCCGTATCCCCTATGTAATACAGCTGTTTATTTTTATCGAGTATCGAAACGTTATTCATCGATATATTGGACGATAACATAATAGTCGATTTGGAGAACTCTATTTTTATATCATATTTTCGCTCTATAGGAAGCAGGAGAATCCTGGTGAATATGGCGGATCGTATCGGTATAAATATGATGGAGAGCACCGCTATGGGTAACATTATCAATATGCTTTTTTTGATTATGGAATAAGAATTTTTTTTCATAACATCAAATAGGCAGGTCTTTTAATGATATCTATTTCTTTTTTTGTCGCCAAGCTTTTTAAAACTCAGCCTTATACGGGATGTTAATTTCTTGTCGGTAGTGTAACCGTATGCGCTGGTTGCATCGGTTCCGTGCGGGACGAGTATATTGGCTTGCACCAACTGCTTCAAGGCGCGTTCCGTGCTCTCAATATTTTCGTTTATCCAGATTGCGATGCCGCGTGAAGTATCGATAGACGAAGGGTTTTCCAAGAAAAATTTTATTATTTTTCTATTTATCCGTGATTGAAGAAATTTTTCTAATTGCATGTCTATAAACCTTTTCTTATAAGTGCTAATAGGTCAGGATTTTGTATGACATTGAGAAATGCGCCTACGACTTTAGGGTCGAACTGCGTTCCGGAGTTTTTCTTGATCTCGGAAATCGCGATATCAACAGCAACCTTCTTTCTATACGGGCGTTTCGTCGTCATCGCATTAAATGCGCTTGCCAGTCCCATTATCCTTGCGCCGAACGGTATCTGGTCTCCTTTTAATCCCTTGGGGTAACCGCTCCCGTCGTAATTTTCGTGGTGATGAAGTATTATCGGTATAACGGGCTTCAGGAAAACCAGGTGCTTAATTATTGAAACGCTTTTATGGGGGTGCTTCTTTATGATGTCATATTCTTTACCCGTCAGCTTCTCCGATTTCGTGAGCAGTTCGTCGGGAAAAGCCATCTGTCCCGTATCGTGTAAAATTGCAGCGTACCGCAGGCTTCTGACGTCTTCAGCGCTCAATTTTAACTCTTTGCCCAATGCGGTTACCAACCTAACGAAGGATTCCCTTACCTTATAACTACCGGCCTTGCGCGTATCGAGTGCCGCGACGAGAGATCTTATGCTGCCTATTGTAATACTTTCCTGCTCTTTATATAACTGGGCATTTTTAATGGCTACGGCGGCCTGTTCGGATAAAGTGAGCAATATCTCTTTATCGAATATATCGAAAGGCGTGCCGTTTTCCTTATTCATTATACATATCGCCCCTATTATATCCTCGTCCGTTAGAGGTACGCATAATTTGCTGCGGGTACTTAGGATCCTTCCTTTCGACAAAACCTTTTCCTTCGTGAGCATCCGCTTGCAGAAACTCGAGAAGCTAGACGAGCCTTTACCTTTCGAATTTGCGCTGACCGTCATGATGATGATCGGTTTTTTTGATGAGCTTTTGATCACGATACAACATTTTTCGGCCCTAAATATCTGTAGACAAAGACGTGCGAGTTTTGGTAACAATTCGTCCAGATTTAGAGTCGAAGATATGATTCTGTGTATTGTGTGTATGGTGGAAAGCGCTATTGCCCTTGGCCTTATGGTTTCGTACAGCTTGGACAGTTCTAGTTTCTTCTGCAGCTCGCGTATAAGCGTGTCCAGGAAATTTATAAAGAGCTCTATGGCATCGTTCGAAATTTCATTTTTAGAGTGGCAGATTATGATGTAGCCGTATGTCTTATCGCCCTGGATCACCGGGATCGCTACGCCGAATTTTTCGACCCCGCAATCAAAGCGCACAGGTCTCTTTAACCGCTTTGCCCTCTTAGGTAGAGCCTCCAGTAGCTTTCTACATCTTGCGGATCCGCCTTTGTTTTTTAGGCCGAGCGAACAATTACAAATTTCACCCGACAGGCAAGATAGGCTTTTCCCGTCCTCCGCAACCCACCAGTTCGATTTTTCCAACATTGTCTTGAGGACGCAGGACTCCTTCTTGAAACTTTCGTTTTCAATAAGTTGCTTGAAAAGGTCTTTTTGATGTTCGACTTCCTTAGATTTCATCCTAGGATTGCCTTGTCCTGGTCCAGATAGATCCCCTTTAAGTTGATCTTCAGGGCCTCGGGATTGCTCGATTTTGAAAGCGCCTCTTCCTTTGAGATCTTTTTGTTTTTAAATAAATCTATAAGTGACATGTTGAAGCTGTGCATGCCGCCGTCTCCGCTCTGCAGAATTTTATAAATGTTATTATACTTGCCGTCATGAATGAGCTTGGCCACGATCGGGGTAACGATCAAGATTTCCGTTGCGGGAATCAATTTTACGCCTTCAGCCTTGCCGTATGAATCGAGACACTTGACCAGCCTTTGGCATGTTATGGCCTTTATGTTGTTGGCGAGCTCTCCGCGCATGATGTTCCTTTCGGTCTCCGCGTAGTAGTCAAGCATTCTTCTTACTGCCTGCACGGTATCTTCTGCGTGAAATGAACTTAGAACAAGATGTCCCGTCTCCGCGCTGGACACGGATGTGGTGACGCTCTCTCTGTCCCTCATTTCTCCTATAACGATTACGTCCGGATCCTGTCTTATTACGTGCCTCAGCGCCTCATGGAATGAATCCGTGTCAACACCTATTTCCCTTTGATTAATCACGGACATTATATCTCTGTGTATATATTCTATGGGGTTCTCCAGCGTCATCACATGTTTATTTTTGTGTTTATTGATATAATTGATAATACTTGCCATAGTGGTTGTCTTGCCCGAGGAGGCGGCTCCCGTGATCAATATGATCCCCCTCTCCTGGCTCGCTATCTTTTCGAATACGTTCGGGAGATTCAATTCTTCGAAAGTTGGAATAACTTCTTTTATCCTGCGCATGACGATCCCGCATTCGCCGCGCTGTTTAAATATGTTTACTCTGAAGCGCCCTATGCCGTTAGATATGTAAGCGTAGTCGACCTCGTTCTTTTCATAAAATTCACGTTTTTGATTTTCGTCCGCGATCACATCTATTATTCGTAGTATCATGTCGTGAGTGAGGCGCTCAAAATTTTCCTGAGGTATTAGCGCTCTATTGATTCTAAGTATGGGAAAAGACCCGACTTTTAAATGCAGATCGGAAGCGTCTTTCTTAATCATATGCTTCAACATATCGTGTATATTCATGGGCATACCTTTTATAATTTTATGACATCTCCGTCAACGACCATGCTCTTTAAAGTTATAAAATATTATATATAAACCGAAGTTCAATATCAAACCCTTTCGTACGGTTCAAAAAATTTCTTATATTCATCCAAGGCATATCTGTCAGTCATGCCGGCTATGTAATCGCAGATGACCCTGTGCGGTGATTCGCCCTTTAGCCGCTTTTGAAATTTTGGAGGCAATTGCTGGGGCTTGGCCAAATATGTCTCGAATAGTTTTTTAATGAACCTTTCCGCCTTATCGGACATCCTCACCACCCTATAGTGCTTATATAGATTATCCATGAGAAATATCCTGAGGGGTCGTCTCTTTTCCTGCATATTTTTGCTGAAAGACACGATCTTTGTAGGGATGCGTTTACAGTCATGGAAAGTTTTTATTTTAAACTTTTTGATATTCTTTTCGCATTCTTCGATCAAATCCGTAACTTGGCTGTTGATTAAAGTCCTTATCGTTTGATATTTTCTTTTCTCTCCGTTAAGAGCCGGATATTTTTTGTTTATAAGCTCGAAAGTTTCTTTCCAAAGCCCCACTTCTTTTAAGGAATCCTCATTTATCAACTTGCTGGTTATGCCGTCATCCAGATCATGATTGTCGTACGCTATCTCATCCGCTATATCGACGACTTGTGTTTCGAGCAGGACCTGTGACTTAGGCTCGAAGCCGGCGGTTGCCGATACGATGGTAGGTCGGTCGTAAGATGTACTATGCTTTATTATTCCCTCCCTGACCTCGTGACTTAAATTGAGTCCCGGGAAATTCGGGTACCTTTCTTCAAGGATGTCCACCACCCTGAGCCCGTGCGCATTGTGCTCAAAGCCGCCGTGGTCCGACATGAGTTCCCTAAGGGCGTCTTCGCCGGCGTGTCCAAAAGGTGTATGACCCAGATCGTGAGCCAGCGCAGTTGCTTCGGTCAGATCTTCGTTTAATCTGAGTGCCCGCGCTATGGACTTGGCTATTTGAGCGACTTCCAAGGTGTGCGTAAGGCGCGTTCTGTAGTAATCCCCCTCATGATTTACAAAGACCTGCGTTTTATATTCAAGCCGTCTAAAAGCGGTAGAGTATATTACTCTATCCTTATCCCTTTGGTAGATGCTACGGTAATCATGTTCCCTCTCTTTATAGACCCTCCCCCGGCTCTCGCTCGATTTCATTGCGTAGCTTGCGAGCAGGGTATATTCTTTTTCTTCAATCTCTTTTCTTGTCAACATATTATTCTACCCTTCATTTTTGCATCAAGCAGAAAGTCGCTATAATGTAAATGATAAAAACCGACAAAATTACCGTTGAATCCCATGAGATAAGACCGTCGTTCTTTTTTTTACGCAGCATGGCTCGGATGGCGATAAGAGTAATCAATGCGGAGACTGATATCGGTATTAAGTTGTTGTATGATACATAGTTGAATAGACTCCCCTTTGAAAAACCGGCGTCCAGTATAAATATTATGAAAAGGTTAAAGAAATTACTGCCTAAGAAATTTCCCACAGCCATATGGTGCGAGTTTCTTTTAAGCGCCGTGTAGGATACCGTAACTTCCGGTAAAGTCGTAGCAAACGCGACAAGGATTAACCCTACAGACATCTCTTTAAGATTGTAGAGAACCGCTATGCCCTTGCCTATATGCGCTAACCATATTCCGCAGGCAATAATGGCAATGGCCGAGATGACGAAACCGGCGAGCAAAGAAATATTCATTTCCCCTTTTTTTGCCTCAGAGGCATCGCGCCTACCGTGCTTATAAATAGCTATCAAGCCGAAGAGATAGCACAAGCCTATCAATATGCTTCCTATGTTGAGATTGAAGATCTCTATGGTTAAATTGAAAAAATGGAACATGACTATGGCCCCTCCCGTAATAAGTAACAGAAGGAGGGTGAAATAACCCGTATATATATTCGATTTGTGCTGCCCCGTAAATAAAGAACCCTTTTTGAATACAATTCCCAGTAGGGCTATGTAGAATATATTCAATATCCCGGCACCGACGAGGTCTCCGAATGCTATATCGGGGGCATTCACCGATTCGCTTATCGAACCCCGTGAAGTGACAAGTTCGGGAAGAGAAGTTATGATGGCTAAAAAAAAGATGCCCATGAAGCCCGAAGAAAACCGAGTCCTCTCACTTATCATGTCGCCGTAAAGAGAAAGCTTGGAACCGGCTATCAGTATTACACAGCTACATATTATAAACTCTAAGATGAGCATAATGGTATCACAGTATGTCTTTTAGGCAGACCCGACCCTATAAGTTTATATTGTTTTTTCCGACTCTATCTTCTTACGAGCGTCTTCGAAGAACGATTCTGCGAATGACGACGGCCAGGTTCTATCCGGCAATGGCCTGCTTTTTACAGTTTGCACAAATTTTTTGAAATCATCAGCATAAGCACCGTAGATGTGAAAACTGTCTGTAATGTCTACATATCTTCCGATCTCGATTTTTTCTCCCCTCTTGTCGGATATCCTCAGCGCAATTTGTCTTTGCAGGTCCGTTAACGCAAAGATGTTCATGAAGGAGGCCTTGAATGCGTCTCTCGATCTCCAGTGAGTGTTCATATTAAGATACAGCTTGCCGCCGGCCGATTCTGTTATTCTGAACCAAAGCCTTTGGAGACAGGGCGGATCATCAGTTCTTTGATCAAGCTTTACGTTCCATGTTATTGCCTGGGCTCTTCTTGAGTAAGGCACGTTAGATAATTTGGTTATGACTTCATTTATCTGGTCGATACTTTCGTTTTCCACCTCATAAGAGAAGATGCGCTTATGGTAGGTATATGTCCATTTTCCTTCAGCGGGGTTTATCCAATGGTCATGAATGCCGTTTACAACCTCCTGTCTGTAGACTTCGAGGTCTTCCAATCCTCCCGGAAAGGCCCTGTGAATTCGCGGTTCTTTAAAAGGGTCATTAACGACGATGATCATAGTACAGTCCTTACTGGGAGGATCATCTTTTTTGTCGTATTCGGTTTTTATCTCTCTACCCTCTGCCCAAGTGGCTAGGACCGCCCTTTCCCAAGCAAGTGGCAGCAAATCATCTTCAATTTTTATGACTGGTATTCCGTGCAACTCGCTCATCTTATTT
>JAFGFD010000131.1 GCA_016931215.1 Candidatus Omnitrophota bacterium | reverse complement strand
TCGGGGCCGGGCTCTATACCCATGCGCTTCAGATCTTCGCCCCTAATCCTCAGCCTGGTGCCGTTATGCCTCTCAATAAAATCCTTCAGCCTCTCCTCTTGCAGACGCGAGGAGCATTTAGACGCGAGAAACAGTAAGGCCTCATAGCTCAAGGGTTCAAGGTTTTTATATAAAACACTGGCTCTTACGCCACCTCTACAGGTCAAGAGTCTTAATATCTTTTTCTCTCCCTTCTTGCAGGAAACGACTCTTAGTCGGTCGCTTCGCCTGAAGACGAATCTATCCGCGACCTCAAGGGTCTCCGTTAAACTCAGGCTGTCTACCAAGGACATAAAATATATAAGCCATCTATCCAGGCTCCTCTTGCGCTCAAGGTAGTATTTATATTTCCCGCATAGAGCGTCTATGCGCCTGCAGGTATATTCTTGACGCTTTTTAAATTCGATCTTTGGGTGGATGAATCTCAGTTCATGCAGGCTCCTCATTCTTTTTATAGCCTTTAACGGCTCCTTCTCTTCCAAGAGTAATACTATCTCTTCGCGCAAGCGCTCTCCGGATACGGCGTCGAACATCTCTTTTTTGACAGCGTTTTTTATCAGAGAAACTGTACGCCTATCTATCTTAAAATTATATCTCTGCTCAAAGCGCACCGCCCTGAATATCCTGGTAGGGTCATCAATAAAACTCTCATCATGCAATACCTTTATCTTTCCGCATCTCAGATCCCCTCTGCCGCCGTAATAATCCACCAGCCTTCCATAATTTTTTTTGTCCAGGTCTATAGCCATCGCATTTATGGTAAAATCCCTTCTATATAGATCTTCTTTTATAGAGCAGAAGGTGACGGAGGGGAGGGCGCCCGGCGACCCGTAAGTCTCCGTTCGGGCGCTGGCGATGTCTACCTTGACATTTACGCCGTCTATAGTCTCTTTCATAAATAAGGTCGCTGTTCCGAATTTCTTGTGCACTACACACGTAATAGCCAGTCTATCTGATACATATCGAGCAAATTCTGCAGCATCGCCTTCGACGACCAAATCTACATCAAGATTCCTGACCCCTAATATTAAATCCCTTACGAACCCGCCGACGACGTAAATCCTACATCCCCTTTCTCGTGCCATATCCGCAAGCAGCCGCAGAAAATTCATGATCTGGCTCGGAAGTTTCTCTCTCATTCGATTTAAAAGATTGTCGGGAGTTTGATGTCTGTGTCTCAAGCCGACTTTCCCGGGAGCCATCTCTTCTTGGGCAAAGAGAGACTTAAGTATGCCGCTGCGGGTGACAAGTCCGGCTATCTTTCCCTTTTTAAAAACCGGTATATGGCCGATCTTCTTATCGTACATAATCTTTTTAAGCTCGTGCATGGGGGTTGAGGGGCGCACGGCATATATCTTCGTCGACATGTACCCCTTGACCTTCGAATGTCCAAAATTGTTTATTACTGCCTTCTTAATGCATTCACCGGAAAGAATTCCTATAATCTTCTTGTTCTTCCTTACGAGTAGTGCGCTGGAAGGACTGCGCCTGAGAATCTTGCCGGCCTCGTTGATTTTAGTATCAGGCGATATAAAATGCACCCTGGTCTCCATACAATCTTCGGCGTTGACTCTGGCCCTGACGGTCCTGTTTATGACGCACCTCAAATCCTTAATAAGCGTGCTCAACTCGCCCTCCCTTATAGTCGCGCTAGCCGCCGTAGTATGGCCGCCTCCTCCGAAAAATTTCAATATTTTATTGACGTCGACAAATGGCGTTCTGGACCTGGCAATAAGTGTGATTTTTTTGTCCATTTTTACGAATACGAACATCACCTTAAAATTTTCGACATCCAAGAGCTTCTGAATCAGCATGCCCAGCTCGCCAATATATTCATCCGCATCCATCATGCTTATGCCTATGCTTATGCCATTGGTCTCTATAACCTTAGTCTCTGTTATGAGTTTGGACAGGGCAATCAACTCTTTTGCGGAGAGTCCGCGGTTAAGAAAAGAGGAGACTATGTTAAGGTTAGCCCCCTTTGACATCAGAAAGCTCACGGCATCTATATCTCTCCTTGTGGTAGTCCTATATGTGAGGCTCCCCGTCTCCTCATATATACCCAGCGCCATCAATGTTGCCTCCAGAGGCGTTATGCGCAATCTCTTCGTTCTTATCTTGTCTATAAGCATCGTTACCGTCGCCCCTACCCTTCTATATGTGTCCTTATCCGCTCTTATATCATATTTCGTTCGTGGGTGGTGGTCATATATAACTACCTTTATACCGGGATCCTCAAGTAATTCACGAGCTTTTCCTATTCGGTTTTCGTGTCTGGTATCTACCAGGATGAGCCTCGAGATGTCATCGAGGCGCACGTTCCTCTCTGTTTCGAATTCAAGGATGTCTTTGCTCAAAGATAGAAACTGCCTTACATTTAACTCTTGCGAGCCCGGCAGCAACAGGCGGGAGCGCGGATACAGCTTCCTTGCCGCTACAAGCGAACTGAGCGCGTCAAAATCCGCCGATGTATGAGTTGCTATCAGATCCATATAAATTCCTTTGCTAGAGCCGTCATACATTCGCCTAATGATGAGGTTATGCGCCAAGCCTCACCCTAAGGCCTCGGATGATATTTTTTATGAATTGATTTTAATCTCTCCCTGTTTATGTGGGTATAAATCTGGGTCGTGGAGATATTGGCGTGGCCTAACATCTCTTGGACTATTCTGAGATCGGCGCCTCTTTCCAGAAGATGTGTGGCAAATGAGTGCCTTAGCGTATGAGGTTTTATGACCTTCTTTATCCTGGCCTTCCTAGTATAAGTCTTTATTATCTTCCACAGCATGACACGGGACATCTTACGTCCGAGTCTCGAAAGGAAGAGCCCTTTTTCGCCGCTCGTCTTTTCCAATGCCGGTCTAACCTCGTTAATATACCGCCTGACGGCTATCTTTGCCTGTTTGCCTATGGGGACGATTCTCTCTTTAGATCCCTTGCCGAGACACCTGATGACGCCTAAATCAAAATTGAGATCTCCGAGATTCAAACCAACCACCTCCGAGACCCTCAATCCGGTGGCATACATAACCTCCAGGCATGCCTTATCTCTTACCCCCTTCCAATCCTTAAGATTCGGCGCTTTTAAAAGCCTTTCGACTTCATCGAAAGAGAGGGTATCGGGCAGATGCTTCCAAAGCTTAGGAGTCTCGATGACGCTGGCGATATCGTCTTTTAGCAATCCCTCTCTTACAAGAAATCGAAAAAAGACCTTCAGCGCAACGAGGCTGCGGGCAATCGAGCTGGAGGATTTTTCCGAATCTTTCTGAAAAAGCATGAAATCCGTTATGTCGGATTTCTTGACGTCTTTCAACGATGCCATGTGATGGCTTTCCAGATAATAGATAAAACTTTTCAGGTCGTGCGAATAGGCTTCGAGGGTATTCTTCGCCAGCCCCCTTTCCAATGAAAGATAATCCAAAAATTGGTCTATCGCCTGTCTCATCTAATCTTCACAACACGGACATGTTTATGAAATCGTTTTCACACTTCTCTTTTCCGATAGTGCTAGATCCCCCGTGCCCCGGATATATAACTATATTGTCGTCCAATGTCAAAAGTTTATTTTTTATGGAATATATAAGCTGCTCTTCCGAGCCGTATTCAAAATCTGTTCGTCCGACACCGCCCATAAAAAGCGTATCACCGGTAAATATAATATCGTCATTCAATAAGCAGATGCTTCCTGGCGTATGGCCGGGGGTATGTATTACCTTAAGGCGCAGTCCACCTACTTTTACGATATCCCCTTCTTCCAACAACCGGCTTGCGGGCGGACTTTTGAT
>JAFGFD010000014.1 GCA_016931215.1 Candidatus Omnitrophota bacterium | reverse complement strand
TGACCTGGAAACTTGAAACTATTATTTGTCTATCGACTAGTCAGACTATAGACAATAGACTATTGACTATGGACAAAAACTTGAAAACCTAAGGATTTTTCTTTTACTATCGACTATAGTCTATCGTCCGTTGACTATTCTGAAGGCGGCAAAAGGCGTGGGTAATAACGCGTTTATAGGACAATAACATGGATTTGGAACGATTGAGACATAGCGCATCACATATAATGGCTGATGCGGTTCAGCAGCTTTACCCAGGCACACTTCTTGGCATAGGGCCCGCTATAGAGGACGGTTTCTATTATGATTTTGATCGCGAAGAGCCCTTCGCACCGGAGGATTTGGCGAGGATAGAAGATAAGATGCGCCAAATAGTCTCCTCAAACACTCCTTTCATAAATGAGACCATGAGGAAGAGAGACGCCATCGCACTGTTTGAAAAAAGAGGCGAGAAATTTAAAGTGGAACTAGTAAAAGGTCTCGCTGGAGACGAGGTCTCAATATACAAACACGGTAACTTCTTTGACCTCTGCAGAGGGCCTCATGTCAAGTCGACAGGCGAGGTGAGGCATTTCAAGCTTCTTTCTATAGCGGGCGCATATTGGAGGGGGAATGAAAACAACCCGATGCTTCAACGGATATACGGCACCGCCTTTGACACCGAAAAGGAATTAAAGGCATACCTCAAATTTGTCGAGGAGTCTAAGAAGAGAGACCATCGTAAGCTCGGCAAAGAGTTGAAGCTCTTTACCATACAGGATAAGATAGGTGCCGGACTTGTGCTTTATTACCCGAAGGGGGCGATGCTCAGAAGCATAATAGAGGATTATATCAAGAAGGAACATCTGAAGCGAGGATATGAGTTCGTGCGAGGCCCTCATATTATGAGGAGTGATGTCTGGATTCAGTCCGGCCATTATGATTACTACAAAGAAAACATGTACATATTTAAGATAGAGGATAAAGAATTTGCAATTAAGCCGATGAATTGCCCCGGCCACATGATGGTTTACAAGTCGA
Organism: Candidatus Omnitrophota bacterium; assembly: GCA_016931215.1. Classification (GTDB taxonomy): domain Bacteria; phylum Omnitrophota; class Gorgyraeia; order JAHIPI01; family JAHIPI01; genus JAFGFD01. The sequence goes on along the minus strand of JAFGFD010000014.1, from coordinate 4,841 downwards.
GCCTCAGGAGTTATAGAGAATTCCCCATAAGATATTTCGAACTGGGGGATGTTCACAGACACGAAAAATCGGGTGTGCTACACGGGTTATTGCGCGTAAGGGGGTTTACTCAAGACGACGCCCACATATTTTGCCTTAGGGAACAGGTAGTGGGCGAAATAGCCGGCGTAATAGACTTTGTCAAGGAGACTATGGACGTCTTCGGGTTTAAGGATCTGGAGATAGAATTAAGCACAAGGCCGCCAAAATTTATAGGGAAAGAAGATGACTGGGAAAGGGCCGAAAAGGCGCTGACCGATTCTTTGAAAAATAAAGGGCTTGCATATAACATCAACGAAGGCGAGGGCGCTTTTTATGGGCCCAAGATAGACATAAAGATAAAGGACGCGCTTAAGAGGCCATGGCAATGTGCTACTATACAGTGCGACTTCGCCCTTCCCGAGAGATTCGATTTGACTTATATAGGGCAAGACGGCAAAGAGCATAGGCCTATAATGCTACACAGAGTGATACTTGGAAGCATCGAAAGGTTTATAGGTACCCTAATAGAACACTATGCCGGAGAATTCCCCATGTGGCTTTCACCCATTCAAGTCATGCTCATACCCATATCGCAAAATCAAAATAGCTATGCGGACGACTTACGGAGCACCTTGACGAAAGAGGGGTTCAGGACAAAGCTGGATACCAGAGACGAAAAGATGCAGAAGAAGATTAGAGAGGCGGAGCTCGAGAAGATTCCTTATATGCTCGTCGTAGGGGAGAAAGAATCTGAGTCGAAAACGGTTTCTGTACGGTCCAAGAAGAAAGGCAATATAGGTAGTCTCAGCTTAGGCGATTTTATTAAAATGGCGAAAGAGGAAGCGGATAAAAGACTGTAGATTCGTATTAAATATTGCGCAATACGAAATACGAGAGATGAAAACAGGAGGTGATTTTTATTCAAATTAAAGCGAGGGTTAACGAGAGGATACGTGCCAGGGAGATCAGGGTAATAGGCGAAGGAGGGGAACAGGTAGGCGTAATGTCCACCTACGACGGTTTAAAGATGGCCAAGGAAAAGGGTCTCGATCTGGTCGAGGTGGCACCCGAGGCAAAGCCACCCGTCTGCCGCATAATGGATTTTTCAAAGTATAAGTACGATCAGGAGAAGAAAGAACGCCTTGCGCGTAAAAAACAGCGGGTTATTCATATTAAAGAAATCCGCTTGAAACCGAACATCGAGGAACACGACTATCAGACAAAGCTGCGCCATCTTAAGAAATTCTTGTCAAGAGGCGATAAGACAAAGATTACTCTTATGTTCAGGGGCAGGGAGATGGCCCACATAGATGTCGGCAGGGCGCTTATGGGCAGGGTGATGAAGGACTTAAGCGAACTTGCCGAGGCCGAAAGACCACCGGTCCTCGAAGGCAGGTTCATGGTCATGATAATGACACCCAAATAGAATCGGTGCGCGGTTCACGGTGTACGGTTTTTGAATATAGGTTATTGGTTTAAGGTTGGCGGTTTTCGGAAATAAAAAATCCACGTTAACCATAAACCGTGAACCGATAACCGAACATATATAAATTACAGTTCAAAGGAGTATTTTATGCCTAAACTGAAGACAAAAAAAGCCGTGGCGAAGAGATTTAGAATCACCAAACGGGGCAAGATTAAAAGGATGAAAGCAGGCCGCAGCCACATACTTACAAAGAAGTCGAGAAACAGGAAAAGAAAACTGAAAAAATCGACGGTTGTTTCAAAATCATTCCTAAAGATGTTAAGAAGGGCTTTACCTTACGGGTGATTTTTCAGTTGTCAGTTTTCAGATTTCAGTCATCAGTTTTCAGTTATCAGAATTAAAAATATCTTTCGGTTGAAATCTGACAACTGAAGACTTACGAGGAGGAGAAATGGCAAGAGTCAAACACGCTCCCGCTTCAAGGAGAAGAAGAAAAAAGGCGCTTAAAATGGCCAAGGGCCAATACGGAGCGCGAAGCAGACTTCATAGGACTGCCAAAGAGTCCGTCGCCAGGGCAATGGCGTACAGCTACCGTGACAGAAGGGTCAAAAAGAGAGACATACGCTCATTATGGATAATCCGTATAAATGCAGCGTGCCGACTTCACGATTTTTCATACAGCAGATTTATGGATGGCCTTAAGAAGGCAAGGGTCTCGGTCAACAGGAAGATGCTGGCGGAGATGGCTGTAAACGATAAGGCTGGTTTTGACAGGCTCATAGAGACGTCAAAAAGTGCCTTGGTAAAAAAGTAGAAAATATTTTGCGATTTTAGAAAATAGATCGAGACGTAGTTAGCTAATGTGCGAAATGCACAGAAGGATGCGCAATGAAACTAAAACCACCTCAGGTGGTGGTATTGAGTTTTCTCATTGCTATAATAATCGGTACGGCACTCTTAAGCCTGCCCATTGCCTCTGAGGCAGACGGAGGAGTTACGTTGATCGACCGTCTGTTCACTGCCACAAGCGCCACATGTGTAACGGGTCTTATAGTCCGCGATACGCCAAGTGCCTGGACACATTTCGGCCAAGCGGTCATCTTCTTCCTCTTCCAGATCGGCGGGCTCGGCATCATGACATTGTCTACTTTTTTCGCCGTTCTTCTGGGGAGAAAACTGACCATCCGGCAGAATGTAGTTATACAAAGCGCCCTTGACCACAACCGCGTCTATGGTGCGAAGAAGCTCATCTTGTATATAATAGGTCTTACCGTATTGGTTGAGGCGGCGGGCGCAATAGCTCTTTTTGCACGATGGAGTCTTCTCGAGAATTGGTCTGTAGGCGAGAGAATGGCAAAAGCCCTATTCCATTCTGTTTCGGCTTTCTGCAACGCCGGCTTTTCCCTCTTTCCCGACAGCTTCATCGGTTATAACGGCGATGTTTCGATAAATATAATAATGATGATGCTGATCTTTGTAGGTGGACTTGGTTTTTTTGTCATATTGGACATGCTTAAAGCGGTCTTTGGCAAGAAAGAGTACAAAGCGTCTCACCTGAGCCTTCAGTCCAAGATAGTGTTGGCAAGCTCGTCTATTCTTATTATCATCGGGGCTCTGAGCATTTTTTTGCTTGAGAGTAACAATTCTATGGGGGGCTTTACGTTAAAGACGCGCTTCCTAGGATCTTTCTTTCAGTCGGTCACATCGAGGACGGCCGGATTCAACACGTTTGATATCGGCAAATTCGCACCTTCCACGCTCCTTCTGCTGATTCTTCTCATGTTCATAGGTGCGTCCCCGGGCTCCACGGGAGGCGGGATAAAGACATGCACCCTCGTCATCGTTTTGGCCTCCGTATATTCTATGAGCAAGAACAGGGACAGGGTGTTTCTCCTCGGTAGGACCATACCCAGGACCGTTGTCCGCAGGGCCATATTGATATTTATCATAGCTTTCTTATGGATATTTATAGCTACGCTGGTCTTTGTTGTCGTCGAGAAGGATAACCTTGGTGGCAGCAATATCGTCATCATGTCACTCTTTGAAGTCACCTCTGCCTTCGGAACGGTCGGGCTTTCTACGGGGATAACGCCGCAGCTTACCACTCTGGGCAAGCTGATTATTATTATTACGATGTTTGCGGGTAGGATCGGCCCTCTTACGCTTGCGCTCGCGGTAGCTATAAACGAGGAGAAATCCACTTATATTTATCCCGAAGAACGGGCCATGGTTGGGTAGTTTAGCGTCTAGCGGTTAGCGAATAGCGTATATAGTTTGGTTATTAAAAAAATTTTTACTAGACGCTAAACGCTGTACGCTATACGCTAATTTAAAGGGGGAATGCGATGAGACAATTCGCAGTTATTGGGTTGGGCAGATTCGGGTCAAGCGTAGCACGTACTTTGAGCGAAAAAGGAAAAGAGGTTATTGGCATCGATGCAAAAGAACAGGTTGTGCAGGAGATGTCCGAGGTCATTAGTCAGGCGGTCTGCGTAGAAGCCAAGGATGAGAAGGCCCTGAAGGCCCTTGGCATACAGAACGTAGATGTCGCTATCGTGGCCATAGGTGAACTGGAGGCCAGTATTCTAATTACGCTGACCCTGAAAGAGATGGGCATAAAAGAGATTGTCGTCAAGGCCGTAAACGATGATCACAAGAAGGTGCTTGAGAAGATAGGCGCAACCAGGATCGTAATGCCCGAGAGGGACATGGGCCAGCGTATAGCCAGCTCACTTGTGACCCCTCAGGTGCTTGACCACATAGATCTTTCCGCGGACTCCAGCATCGTCGAAATCGTCTCACCACCCGACTTTGTCGGCAAGTCATTGCGCGATCTCAATATAAGAGCCGAGCACAGGATAAACGTCATCGCAATTAAGCGGAAGATAAAATCGCTTTCCTCTAAAGGCGATGCCGAGGATGAGGAGAAGATAATCGTGACTCCGCAGGCGAATGAGATCATAAGATCAAATGACGTTCTTATTGTAATAGGGCCGAACGATAAAATAGAGGTTATTAAGAAAAAGCATTGACATGAAAGAAAGACTCAGGCAACTGGAAAAAGAGATAAACGAAAACCTGGAAGGCGCTATTACGGTTGAGGAGCTTGAAAAGTTGCGTATTAAATACGTGGGACGGAAAGGCGAGCTGACCGTGATTTTGAAGAACATCAGGGATGTCGCCGAAGATGAAAGGCCTTACGTCGGGCAGAAAGTGAACGAGCTGAAACGGGTTATAGAAAAACGCATAGAGAGAGGCACCTCCGGGGAGTCGAAGGGCAGGCCCTCAAGAAGAGAGGCGCCGGATGTTACACTTCCTGGCGCGCGTTACGAGTTGGGCAGGCAGCATCCTATCAGCCAGACCATTCAAGAGATCTGCGGTATATTACAGGGCT
>JAFGFD010000130.1 GCA_016931215.1 Candidatus Omnitrophota bacterium | reverse complement strand
GGCTTGTGCTGCGATACGGTACGCACCTTTATCCCGAAGAGTGCCTCCAGGTATCCCGCCTCCGCCTTTATCCCCTTTGAAAATGCCATACCGGCCTTATCGTAAAACGCGGCGTCATAGTGAAGACCGATCTCATGGCCCATCTCAACTATATCTCGAATAGCGTCATAAAAAGGCGGGGCGCTGACGTTATAAAAAATGGAATGTACCCTCAAGCAATAAGTCGTCGATATGCCTATCGAATGTTCTATCTCCGCCATCTTCGCCGCATTCAAAGGAGAGATGTCCACATCATGCCTGACCAAAAGAAATCTCTGGTATTTGTCTATCCAATCTCTGTAATCCGAGAGTCGAGGAAAACGGTAGCCGAATTTTTTCGCCTTTTCAAGTATGTCTCTATACATATTTAAAGAAAATGTATCGCTCTTCATCTCATCCTTCCTTAAATTGGTTATTATCTTTCAATGCCGGTCCCCCTGCCCTCAAGCCGTCAAGATACTCCTTCACGAGCAGAGAATTCGGATTTCTTATGCCCCTAAAGTTCAATAAAAAATCAGCATAGCTGTACATACCGTACGTTGCCTTGGCGCCCCTGGCATAATCATTCAATCTTCTATACGCCCTGTACAAATCGAATACCGGTTTGCCGATAAGACTGTAGCGTCTTTCCGCGACGTGGCTCATAAACCTATTATGCAAAGTGGTATTCGTTGTACTCGCGAAGACGCCATAGGCATTTTTCGCGGTAAGATACGCTCTGTATAACCGTTTATCAAGTTTATAAGTATATGGGACACTGCACCAGAAATCCATCAATTCGTTATCCCAGAGAGGGATTCGCCAATCATAGCCCCAAAATTCATACGCCCTCACGGAATTTACGATGAATTTCGCCTGCCGTTCCTGCCACTCCCACAGTTCGTACCATGACGCCAATGCCTGCTGAGTTATGTATTCGAATTCGGACAATTGTGCTTTGAGTTTTTCCAGCAGGATGATATTCAGTTTATTATCTTGTGAATTTACGGGCCACAATCCGTAATGTTTTTCCAGTATGCGCTCCATGAGGTCATCCTCGTTTATCTCTTCCTTCGCGCCGTAAACGTATCTCAGATGGCCTCCGGATATAAAATCACCCGTATGGCCAGGCACAAAGATGGCGTCTTCCGGCACGGCGCCTCCAATCTTGAGTTCCCATACGGCGGCCCAATCGTCGATATGGGCAAGCGACGCGAAGTTATCCGCGTATTTGAAATAATCTTGAAACTCCTTGCTTCTCTTCCACCCCTTCCATTTTGAGGGGGTGTATTCGATAAAAAACCATCTAAAGCCGAGTGCGTCGGCCACTTCTTTGCTTTTTCTCGACTCCGCGTTACCCTTTCTTCCGTACGAAAAACATATGACATCTTTATAATCCAACCTCTTCAACATAGTACCGACAACGCGCGAATCGAGGCCACCGCTTAAAGGTACTGCGAGGGTCCTGCCCTCCGCCCCCGAACATAATCTTCCGAAAGTCCTCACCAAGACAGCATCCAGTTCCTTGAGCAGAACGGCTTCCGGACTATCCGATATATGTCTTGGCCAATATTCGTAATAACGTTCGACGTTGATTTGTTTGACGTTACCTTCGCTATATAGGTATTCGCCGGCCCTAAGTTGTTTAATATCCTTAAAAAGGGTATCGCTTCCCGTTACATATCCGGCTCGGTAAAATTCGTACGACGACAATGGGTCGATGCCTTCTTCGCCTAAGTATCCCCGAAGGGACCTGGCACTGTTTGATATGCGTAAAGTTCCGTTTTTCCTTGTATAAAAAAGCGGTACACTCCTCAATCGGTCGACCGCGACGAAGCACCGGTCTCTGTCTTTTACTATGATTGCAAAATTGCCGTTAAAGGCGGAGATTAAATTCTTAAATGCGCCCGGCGAAAATTCTCTCATCCGCAAAATTTGGCTTGTCAAGGATTCGGCATCGTGAAAAAAGCCTGAGGAAAATATCTGACCGAAGACCCATGCCTGTCGCTTGTTTAAAGAGCCGGTATTTACCTTTCTATCATGCCTTGAGTCGATATGAACGCTTATATTATCCTCCGGGCCGGCTATCTTCGTCTCAATGCCTCTTTCGAATTTATTGTCTAGATTCATCGCTCTACACCATAAGCCCTTCATATACCGAGACGACCTTTTCCGTGTTCGCTCGGGCGTCAAAGAGCCTCTTTCCCTTCTTAATATTCTCTTCTTCCATAGATTTGACCACCGCGGGATTATCTGACAGATAGATGATCTTCTCCGATATAACCTCAGGGTCAAACTCCGGAAGAAGATAGCCGTTTACCGCGTCTTGCACGAAACCCTGATAAGCACCTATAGATATGACCGGTTTACCCTGTGCTATGGCCTCGATGATATTACGGCCCCAGGGGTTGTGATCTCTCGTAAGATGTATAAAAGCTGAGCATTCGGATAATAACCTCTCGGGGTTTGACTGATATCCCAGGAAGAGAAAGAATTCCCCCAACCCTCTCTTCGCGACATCCCTCCTAATCGACTCCGCGTAGGCATTGCGCCTGCCTTCCTGGCTGCATATCACGAAGAGGCTTCTATTGTGATTCTTCTCCCTCAGGAAATGCGCCACGTCCAAGAGCCTGTCGATCCCCCTCGTATATGTCATGGTGCTCATCGCGGCTATCCTGAAACGGTCTGGGTATTCCCCCAACAGCCGGCCCCCGCCGTCTCCGTAGACCGGCTCTGCGGAGTTATATATCACGGATTGCGGAATATTTTTTGTCAACGGGCACACTTCATGCCACAACGACTGTTCATTCTCGGTAATAAATATGATATAATCGGCTGTTTTTCTCACAATACACATCTGAATCTTCCCGAATATATTTTTCGGAAGCATGGTGCGTACGTGATAGACGATTTTACAATCCGCCATCCTTTTTAAAAATAGCGCGACGAAGAAGAGGCACGACTGGTTCATATGGATTACCTGAATCTTATGTAGCCTTATTATACGCTTTACGAAAACAAGAAATCGCGGCAGATGTATAAGCTTCAATATAAATATAGCAAGTGACTTGTGATTATTTTTCTTCAATGCCCGTACCCGCGGTATCGGACTGAAGAGATAAGCCGGAACACCCATCTCTTTATATCGTACCCTATTCGGGCCCTCTTTACCGTAAAGCACTACCGGTTCGTACTTCGTCCTGTCGAGATGCCTGATCAGGTAGTAAAGACTCCTCGACGAACCTCCCCAGCCGCCTTCAATATCTATGTAAAGTATATTTATCTTTTCTTTCGCGTTCTTCATGTCCGGAAAACTCCAAGCTCCTCATCAATGCGGAATAAAAAATTTCTCGTTCCTCGGCGGTGGCAGGACCTCGTTTCCTGTCGGCACAATCGGATTTGCTCAGGTCCATTGACGAAGCCTTCAATGCCGCCAGGTATCGCAAACCGTCTTCTCTGCGGCGTTTCTTTTCGTCCGCATCGGGCTCGACGCTCAATTTGGCCAAAAGGGGCCTCAGCTCATTCCACGACTTCACTAAATGCACATGATGTAAAAAACCGTAATTATTATGAACCCCGAACGTTATAACGGGAACACCCATTATAACGGCCTCTATGCCTACCGTACTTGTTATCGTGGCGACGCACTTGGCAAATTGCGCCGCTTTAGACGCGTACTCATAAACGGAGAGCATCTCCACATTGGGTATCTCCTTAAGGGTCGAGTAAAAGTCTTTGGGCCTTCGCCCCACGCCGAATATATGCTCCTTTACGACAAGCTTCGTACCGGCTGGAAGATTCTTGGCAATCATCTCGACCGTCCCGAGCTGCTCATTGAATTCGGGGCTGAACATGCCGAGAGCCGCTTCCGGCTCCTCCTGCAGCGGATAGAGGACAAACGACATATTTTTAAGGTCGTCGAATTCTATTGTCTTGATACTGTCGACCCGATTCAGGCTGCGGTATATGTCATAAAGACACTTTATTTCGTCGAAAAGGCCGTAATTTCCCATGCTGATGATACCTTTTAATCTGCGATATGAATGCACCCCAACCTTACGTACCATTCTCTTCGTAAGAGTCGACAAAGAACCGTATTTGGCGAACTTCTTATAATCATGCTCGCCTATCACGTTCCTGGTCACGGAAGATATCTCCCGCTCATCCGCGTATCTCGAAATATCGTCGATTCGCTTGTAATTTCTTTCTATTTCGGGCGTATCATAATATTCGCTGTGCCCCCAGTAATAAAAAGATTTATAGCCCGAGGTATTCAACACGCGGACCGGGACATTATTTCGATGCGCGACGGACGAGAATGCCTTGCCGACTACGCTCGAAGCGGCTCCGATTATCAAATCCGGTTTCTTCTCTCTAAAATACTCTTCCCAGAATTCAAAAGCTTTATTGAAGAGATTCACGGACTTCAGGTAATCGGATTTCTTGCTTAAAGCGCTCTTGGGATGGCCTGCTCCCGCAGGAAAGAAACCCCTTCCCAAATGCCTATCGCACTGAAGGCAATCTGAAACCAATGTACCGTACTTACCTTCGTAATATTTGGCCTTTTCATAAACCTCGTAAGACGGCTCCGACAATTTATCGTAGTCAGAGAAGAAGTCGCCGACCGCTGTAAAACTATCTATTACGCCGTTTGTGTCCAGCCTTTTCCAATCTTCGATACCTTGATGGTAAGAGACGATAAAATGTATATTGGAGCCGTACGCCTTCTTCAATTCCTCCGCCAGAGGCACCCAAAGCCAGTTAAAATAAGATACAGCCCACATAACGACGTTCTTCATGAAATCACGTTCTCCTAAATTATAAATTTTCCTCAATACTTCATCGATCTCGCCGGCTCCAACGCATTATTCACAGATGCTACACCGGCAACCGATATTATTCCCCTATCGGCCAAATCCTCGAGAAACGAAACGAGGACGTAATCATTATATTTCCGGGATACGAATTGTGCGCCGAACGGCAAGGCTTTCGGCCCCTTAAAAAGCGGCACATTGATGCTGGGGGCCCTACAGAGAGTCCATATAAGCGATGTGTCCAACTTTTCATCGAGAAAATTCTCTATCTCAGGGGCTTCTCCCGCGGTGGAGGTTGCGATGACGACATCATAATCTTTAAAGAATACTTCCAGTAAATGTTCCAACTCATTCTGCCGCTCGAGCCATCCCCTATATTCATCCAAAGATATTTTTCTGCCTTCGTCGGCCATCCCCTTAAATATGTCACTTATCTCATGCGGCATAGACTCAACCTCTTCTTTAAAGTAATACGACAACGCCTTATTGTATATGTGCGCATGGATGCGATGGGATTCCTTGAATTCATCGGGCAGCACAACCTCGCGGACTTCGATACCTTTTTCCTTCGATAGCTTCCGCGCAAATCTTTCTATCGCCGTCTTCGTGTAATCCTCCGTATAGTCCCATATATGCGTCTTTGCGAAGGCGACCCTCCAGACCTTGCCGTTCTTTTTCCTGCTATTTTTCTTGCTGTCTATATATTCATAGACATACGGATAGTTCTCTCCCCTGACCCTCATGACATCCAGCGCCAATCTCAGATCCGCGATATCCCTTGCAAAAAATCCGACGTGATCAAGGGAATCTACGGTCTTAAGTATCCCTGTTCTCGGCAGAAGCCCAAAGGTGGGCTTATACCCGTATACACCGCAATAACTGGCGGGTTTGATGATCGAACCTGCCGTTTGCGTGCCGAGCGCTATCGGAACCATGCAGGTCGCCACCGCGACCGCCGAGCCGCTCGAGGAAGTACCCGGAGAATGGTTTATGTTATGGGGATTTCGCGTAGGGCCGAGTTGATGGACCGCGAATTCAGCCGTCACGGTCTTGCCCATGACAATGCCGCCTTCCATCTTTATGGAATGGACTACCCTCGCGTCATTTCCCGGATGGAAACCTTCCCACGTGGACGAGCCCATCCTTGTAGGCATGTCTTCGGTGTTGAATACGTCCTTAATGCCAACGGGCACCCCTAAGAGAAGTCCGTTGTGCGGGGCTTCCTTTTCGCTTTTCTCTATACGCTCGATCTGCTTAAGGGTAAGCTCTTTGTCAAAGTAAGCCCAGACGTGTAACGAATCCTCAAGTTCCGCGATCCTCTTCACGCAAGACTCGTTTATGTCCCTGACAGAGCTCTTTTTCCTCTTAACCTCTTCGACCATCTGTCGTGCGGTAAGATTATACAGTTCCATCTTTCCAATTCTCCTCTTAAGGAAGCTTCTTTGCGTTATCCGGCCGGTTTTGCTTGCACGCGCGAATAAACTCTTCCATCGTCATACCGGTTATTTCCAAATAATATTTCAACGCTTTCTCCGGCACCTTAAAATCCACCTTCTTGGCTATCTCGAACCCCTCTTCCCTCGTCATAAGACCGGAACGGACGTCCTGAGAAGCGTGATGGGTCGCTCTTCCGTATCCCCTCTTTATGGTACATGAAAAATCATGCACCCCCGGCATTATGCATTCCGTACTCTTGTATTTCTTATACGTACCTTCCACTTCGTCCTCACGCCATCCGTAGACCTTCTTCACAAACTCGGTCTGGCGCTCTCCGTCCCAAAACATATAATCGCCCAAGTGAATACCGAAGACCTCTGCGCGCTCTATCTCTTCTGCCGAAGGCAGTTTAAACATCACAAGATCCTGTCCGGTAATCTCGTCATTCACCATCTGCTCAGCATAGAGTTTTGCGGATATCCTGGTAAAGTAGTCCCTATCATATTTGATAACCGGTTTTTTGTAGCATGAGCCTCCGTATTCGGCTGTGGACTCCCCCCATATGAGAAGAGGTATGCCGAACTTTACGGCTACCCACAATGGAAATGACCCGACTCCGGCGTGACAGTGCCAACATGAATCGCCTATCTTATGCAAGGATTGTTTGGCCAACCTATTTACCAGAGACCTGTTCGGCGTATACATGATATGGTCAACGTTGAACTTCTCCAACGCGTTCTCGAGGTTCATCTTGCCCACCTTAGAATACCAGTTATGGTTAAAAGTAACCGCCAGGACCCTCATCTTGTAGACATTCACAAGCACGTGCAGTTGAAAGGTGCTGTCCTTGCCCCCGCTTATAGGAACTATGCAGTTGTAGGTGTGGGGCGTCTTTGCCTTGGCCTCTTCCAATATCTTTTTTAGGTCCTTCTCCCGCTCCACCCAGTTTATGTGCATCTTATCCTCGTGCGATTTGCACGCGTCGCATATACCGAGCTCGTCAAAGACGGTGTCGAACCGCGTCTCCGGCATACAGCAACGGGTACAGTACCTGAGCTCGCGAAAAGGCGGTTTGCCGTATCTCGTGTCAACATTCATCAATTTCTTTACATCCATCTTCATCACTTGGCCCTCTTCTTAATATATATTCTCTGCGTAGCAAATCAGGGGATACCCCTTAGGCTTCCTATCTATTTATTATTCAATACGCCGTATTCTATGATATCGGAATACTCGCCCAATTTATACATAGCCTTTTTTCTCACGCCTTCCTTATTCATCCCCAGTTTGACCGCCAATTTCTGCATCCCTATATTCTTTGAGGACGTCCCGCAATAGACTCGCACCAGATTCAATCTCTCGAAGGCGTAATCGATGACCAGTTTGCCTGCTTCATATCCGTAACCCTTGCCCCAGAATTTTTTGTCCATAATAAAAGCTATCTCGGCGTTCCTTGAGATCCAGTCGATCTTTTGTAGAGATATGTTTCCCGTATGGATATTTGATCTTTTTTCCACGATGGCGAACACAACAGCGTGAGAGCCGGATTGCACGTCGTTAAAATAGTCTCTCATCTTCTTTTCTGAATTCGGAAATGTAGCGTGGCTGTTATGCCTGCATATCTCTATGTCATTGAACCACTGAAAATATTCCTTTGACAGATCGCCTTCCTCTATTCCCCTCAAATAAATCTTTTTACCTATTAAAAACGGATGATGCATGTCACACCACCTCCTTTCTATGCTCCCACACCTTCTCGAAGGCGGCAATAACATCGTTTAGGTCCTTCTTCGTAAACGAGGTGTGCATAAGGTCGTTTAAAAACAGTTCATCCTTCTGTATGCGTTCGACGTTAGGACAGATGCCTTGCGAATAACTCACCTTTCCCTTGTAATGTGCTCCCATAAAAGGAAATCCTTTTTTGCCGTACGCGATCTTCTTCTGATATACAGGCTGCGTATAAAGAGGGCTACAATAACCTGACCATATACGCACGCCTAACCCTTCGCTCAATCTCGTGGGCGCAAGTTCCGCCCTGACGGCGTTGAGAAACTTATCTCTGTGCACGCCCGCTATGCGCTGGTCGAATTTAAAAGGCTGCAGATAATAGACGTGCCTCGCGCCATTACGAGTCGGCGAGCTCGAAATCGCAGGTATCTTGTCAAGTTTAGAGGCGATATAATTACAATTCTCTATACGTCTATGCACGAACCTTCGGAGTTTCTTGAGTTGTTCCCTGCTGACGGCGGCCTCGAGCTCCGTCATTCTAAAATTATATCCTATCATATTCACTATGTCTTTTTCGCCTTTCTTGCCCACGACCGCCTCTGCGTGGTTTCTGACAAGGCGGACTTTCTCGGCCAGTCTCGCGTCATTTGTGACCACGACTCCGCCTTCGCCGCATTGAATGTGCTTATGGCAGTTCAGCGAATAGACGCCGATATCCCCCAATGTCCCGGCGTATCTATCTTTGTACCTGGCGCCGGGGGCCTGAGCGGCGTCTTCTATTACAAAGAGGCCTTTCGAGCGCGCGATCCTGTTGATCTTTGCGGCATCATACGGCTGACCGAAGAGATCGACGGTTATAATGGCCTTGGTCCTTTTCGTTATCCTGCTTGCGACGGATGCGGGATCCAGGCAGAAGTAGTCATTTTCGATATCAGCGAATATGGGGACACCGTTGAATATCAACGCGGCTGTAGCGGAGGCGCTCATTGTATACGGAGAGACTATGACTTCGTCCCCCGGCTCCACGCCGACGGCCGCCACCGCGCAATATAAACCGGATGTGCAGGAATTTACGGCAATGGCGTGTTTTACTTTAAAATACCTGCTCCACTCCTCCTCAAGGCGCCTGACCTCATGGCCTCCGTAGAACCTCTTGTGCCATGAACCCAAAAAATCAGACAGTATCCCCTTATCTATGACCCGCATAACCGCCCTCTTCTCCTCCGGGCCCACGGTCTTATAGAAAGGAAACGGCTTCCTTCTCACCGGTTTACCGCCTTTGATAGCAAGTCTACTCACGATAGATCATCCTCCGATCTCCATTTGAGTCGTCAAAAATATCACGCACCCTCTGCGACTATCTCGCAGACCTTCTTTCCCAGAATGTCCACGGGGATCCTGTACTTCATTTGTCTTGCCAATGCATTCTTGACAAACTTTTTATTGGTCAATAGATTCCTGATGAGCGACGGGTATTCCTTGTAGTCCTCGGCCGAAGGACAATAGCTAGCGCTCTTTGCGAACGGAAGATAGTCGGGGCATGCTCGGTCTAAAAACGATGTCACGACCCTTCCGCGCATCATGGCCTCCAATAACGGCGTAGTATTCGTTCCCCATACATAATCCGCGCAGTCGATCAATTCCCCTATAGTGTAATCGCCGCCTATCAATCTTATATTGAATCGCTCCGTCAACTCTTTCTTGGCAATACTCATGTACCTATTACGTATATAAGATACATCTGCCCTTGGATGCATCCTAATGATGAAATTCATCTCTCTGGCGGCGGCTTTAAAGGCCTCCCTCGCCACCTGCCGAAATATATCAAACGGATTAAACCCGCCTGGTGTCTTGACCGGGTCGGCCAGATAGAGTATGGTAGAAAGATCCGCGCTGAGGCCCAATCTTTTTAAAGTCTTTTTACGGTCAAACGTCTTCTTTGCCGCACGTCTGGCAACATGAGAAAAATATGGATTCCCCGCAATGACGATCTTCCCCTTGCCGCCCAATTCTTTGCGGCACAACCCCTTTGCGTTATCGTCCACTACCGCGATGCGGTCGGGTATACAAAGCTTGCCGGTCTTCGAATGGGTGAACCTCCTTCTATAACTTGTCCACCAATCGACAAAGGATAAAGACGGTATGCCAAGGTCCTTCGCTGCCTTGATGTAATTTCTCTCCAGATTGTCATACAGGCTCGTACCCGTAATTATGCAATCGGGCCTCTTTTGCCTTACGAAATTGAGGATAGAGCGATATCCGGAATACGCCCTCTTTCCTTTATATACGGATATACCGTGAGTCGCCGCAATTGACTTGCCTCCGCAACGCGTAATCGCCGTAATGCGTAGGCCTTTCTTCTTTAAATAAGGGTATAAAAGAATAAGCACTTGGGACGCCCCCGGATCACTGCAGACAAGTAATATATGTTTACCGTTTAGATTCATTATCTATCTGCCCTTATTTACCGCTTTCTCTATATCCCGTATAAGGCCCATGTAGATAAGCTCTCTATCAAGGGCCTTATAGTCCAGATGCCTGTCGGAGACCTTTTCCACGATATCCGAAACGGAATATCGCATCGCGTCGCGGACATTCGAGGAAAAACTCTTTAATAAAACGAGCTG
>JAFGFD010000129.1 GCA_016931215.1 Candidatus Omnitrophota bacterium | reverse complement strand
TGTGGCGTAACTTGAGAGATTGATGCTCGCGAACGTCTGGCCAGCGGTTATGGCCTGGTTCGGAATGTCGGATACCGTTACACTGTCGCCGCCCCCGGAACCTACTGTAAATGTCGCTTCATCAGAACCCTGAGTATCTGTGCTTTCATCGTAAGCGACAAAGCTAATTGTCTCTGAGCCTGTCCAACCCGCTGTATACTCTATTATCGCGATCCCGGCTATGATATCCACGGAAAGATTTACGGGTGTCGGGTCGACGGACCAGAGAATATCGAGAGGATTAGCCACATAATCGTCTAAGATAAGAAATTCAAAATCCTGTCCTGCCTCCACGGTCTGGCCGGGGATATCTGCTATAATCACTCCGTTCCAGTCTTCTTGGCCGAGTGTAACGGGTGGTGTTGTCCCTGATAATGGCAATGTAGCTGCTGGCATAGTAGAATCGGGAAGTTGTGCAAAACTTGCCACTATCCTGTGATCTGCTGTAACATCGTTTAAGGTATAGTAATGATACGTCGGATAGAGAGCGCTGGTCAGAAGAGCAATATCTACGCCGTCAATCGTCATAGCAGCAACATAATATCCTGTATTCGCATTCATTATGAACTCTTGGTCAGCACCCGCGTTAACTGCAACACTGCCACTTGGAGATATCGTACCTCCCTCCGCGGGTGTAACGGAGGCGTTTATAGTATAGGTAGCCACTGGGGGTTGTGCCGGTGGCGCGAAACTGACAACTATCCTGTGGTCTGCGGTTACATTTTCAAAAATCTCCGTACTGGTCGTAGTGCAACCTCCCTGCAAATGCATGGCAAGGTCGTCTTTTGCAATAGAAGATATACAATAACCTTCGTTGGCTGTAATTACAAACTCCTGATCCGCGCCTTCCTGTACTGTTACATCTCCGCTTGGGGATATGGTTCCACTGTCCGCGGGTGTGACGGAGGCGTTTATAGTATAGGTAGCCGACACACTCGAACCAGAAGTACCTCCTTCGTAAATTGAATCATTCGATACAATAGTTGAAGTGCCCGGAATTGGAGTAGAGGTCTCCGGAATTGATGGCGCAGAAGCAACAACTGTTGACCCCGAAGTCCCGCTCGCTGGATATGACGTAGGCACGGAAGGTGCGGAAGCGGTGATTACCGTCGGTGTCCCGGAAGTTGGATCCGGTTCAGACGGAGCGTAGGCCAAGCCAGACAAAGGTACCGTGTCTTCCTGTAAATTATCGGTAGCACCATCATCCACAATGAGAGAATCATCGACTACCAGATTATTCAGTATTTCAGGCGCATTTTCTGACATTAGCGATTCGTAAGGATCAATGCCACCGGCGATTACTGCGGGTGCAGCCGAAGTGTCTAAATCCCAGCTTATGTCTACTCTTACGTGATCCGCGCATTCGAGCAATTGTGTAATAGAATCATACTGCACTGGATATACGTTCAGTTGTATAATCTTATACGCGTCGGTACTCTCCAGTTCCACTACCTCTGAGGTAAAAGTACCCTGCTCGATCGTTTGGGCAGACGTAGCGGGAATGACATTGCCCGTAACCGTATCATCACCTATCGTTGCTTCGACAAAGATACTTGTAGCGTTCAAAGGAAGCCAAAGCTTTTCAGATATGTAAGGTAATATCATTCCCGTGACCGGGTCGGTGTATGAGTCGCAATCTGCCAGTTGTTCGCTCAGGCCACTCGCTGCACCAGCGCTAAGCGGCGAAGGATAACCTTCCTGCATTTGAGCGCCGGAACTCTGGACATCAGGAATGTATATATCCAAAGATATATCATTTGACGTCTGTTCTCCTTCGATAGTTATCCCGCTTGTCGGATATCGCTTACTAAAACTATAGACACGGTTACCCGTGCCTCCTGACCCGTCACCTGACAGCCCCAAATTCAACTGTCCGTACCAAGGCTGTCCCTCATACCAGGCGGCATAGCTTGGACCGCCAAGATACAACAGGCCTATTGAAAATATTACTGTAGCCACCATAATCTTTTTCAGAGTAATGTTATTCATCGCTTCCTCCCTCGGTTTCAACACCTGGTTTCTCTTCCTCTTCTTTAATAAAAGACGTCGGAAAATCACTTTCTGTATAATTTTTTATATGCGTAAGCATGACTCCTATCTCCTTGTCATGCTGATTGTTCATTTCTTTTATCCAGACAACACGCCCTATTGCTTTTACCGTCTTCTGCTTGTCTTTCGGATCACTTATTGTTATCTCCACTACCTGGCCGACATTCAAGCAGATTTCGTATTCCACGCTAAAACTAAAACCGCCCAGGCCGATATCATTGGTCGTAGCTTCTTTGTATGTCTCGAGTGAATCCATGTTTCGAAAATCGATCTTCAGTTCTTTCTTCAGACGGGGGTATCTCCTTCTTTCCAATTGCGTCGATGCCGTGTAAATTATTCTTTCGATCAATTCTTTTTTACTCCTGACTCCTTCGGCGGACACGCCAAGGGCCTTCGCCGCATTTACCAAAGAGCTGACTATGTCCACTCTTGAAAGTTTAAGCCCCGTAGAAAAATGCGAATCCAACCCCAGTTTGTCTATAAATTCGACTTCTTCTCTCGACAAAAGGGCTATTACTCTTATTCTTTTGTCGTATTTCTTCTTATTCATGTCCTCTTCCTTGCGCTGTCGTTCCGTAAAACTTGTTACAAAATAAAAACCCCGATCCTCTCTTAGATGGCAAAATGCCGTCTGAAAAAATCGGGGTTTGGAAAAAAGAAAAATTTTCCACTTCGGCAGCCAGTCGACCATGTCCCGAGTCTTCGGGAGTTAGGCACTTAGCTTTGCAGCCCCACCCTTTCAGATGGTTTGCCTTTATCGATGAAAAATTTCAAATGAGCAATCACTTCTTTACAATACAAGTATACTCGAACGATGGCAATATGTCAATATGGTAATATCCACCTTTTTGTTTACTAACACAGTTTGGCCGACCGAGCGAACTGGGGACGTTTCTCCTTGTCTTAACTCATTCCACAGCAATAAGTTACGGAAAGAACTTTGCCGGATGTGTCCCCAAAAGGGACGGGTCTGGCAAACACCTTCTCGCAACTCTTTATACCATAACGGGTTAGGTGAAGGAGAAACGTCCCCTATAAGATCGGGAGGTACTTCTTAATCTCGTGTGAGGTGACTTGTATTCTGTGCTCGTCCCACTCCCTCATCTTATTATGTAGGAAGCGGGTAAAGATATGTTCGCCCAATGCGTCTCTTACCAGTTTACTTTTTTCAGTCTCTTTTATGGCTTCAAATAGATTCACGGGTAACGCTTTTAAACCCTTCCGCTCCCGCTCTTCCATCTCCATTTTATATATATTAGGCTCAACAGGGTCGCTCAATTTGAATTTATTGCTTATGCCTTCCAACCCGGCGGCAAGCATCACGCTGAAGGCAAGATACGGGTTACACGCAGGATCCGGAGACCGCAATTCAGCCCTCGTGGCATGTTCGTTGCCTGGACGGTACACCGGTACCCTAATAAGGGCGGTCCTGTTCTTTCTGGCCCAGGATATGTAAACGGGCGCTTCATATCCCGGGACTAGCCGCTTATAAGAATTGACCCATTGCGCCGTTATGGAACATATCTCCCTTGCGTATCTTAACTGTCCCGCTATGAAATATTTCGCTACGTCAGAAAGGTGGTACTTATCCCTTTTATCGAAGAACGCGTTCCTCTTGCCCTGAAAAAGACTTTGATGCGTATGCATACCGCTGCCGTTTGCGCCAAAGAGAGGCTTGGGCATAAATGTGGCATGGTAACCTCTGCGCTGGGCCACTTCTTTCACTATCATCTTATAAGCCATAACCGTATCCGCCATCGACAGTGCCTCAAGATACTTTAAATCGATCTCGTGCTGGGATGGAGCGACTTCGTGATGACTCGTCTCGACATAGATGCCCATATCCTCGAGCATCTTTACGGTCTCTTTCCTGAGATTATTCGCAACATCATTAGGCACAAGGTCAAAATAGCTTCCCTCGTCTAAAATCTCGGGTTTATCTTTCCTCTTAAAGTAAAAATATTCCAATTCGGGGCCTACATAAAACTCATAACCCATCTTTTTTGCCTTTGCAAGATTCCGTTTTAACGCATTACGCGGACATCCTGCGTACGGTTCCCCTTCAGGCGTCAGTATGTCACAAATCATTCTTGCCACAGGCTCCTTTTCGCTTTCCCAGGGCACTAGTCTGAAAGTCGACACGTCAGGCATAGCCAAAATGTCGCTCTCTTCGGCCTCCGCATACCCAGTAACGCTTGATCCATCGAATCCCTTGCCGTGGTCCAGAGTCGCCTCCAATTCATCGTCGGTAATTACGCAACATTTGAGATTCCCAAGGATGTCCGTGAACCACAGCTGTATGTTCGAGATCTTGTGTTTCTTTACATACTCAAGTACGCTTTTCTTCGTCTTCATCGGGTAACTTCCTTTCTACCGCACTATTATGTCATTTTTTAAAATCTATAATTCAAATTTACGGAATGGAAGGCGCTCTTCTTTTAAATTCCGTTCTCTTTATCATATTCTTTATTCTGCCGATAAGCTCCTTGTCAAAGCCATCCTCTGCCAATTCGTTCTCGGAACGTTTTTCATCGACCAACCCCCTCAGGAGTCCGTCGATTACGCTGTATGAAGAACCTATCTCATCCTCGTCGGTCTGCCCTCTCCATAATCCCGCTGTCGGCTTCCTATTTATAATCTCTTCTGGCACCCCAATGTGGCGCGCGAGCATAAATACTTGACTCTTGTATAACCCCGCCAGAGGATTTAAGGCGCATGCAGAATCTCCGTGCAGTGTGCAATATCCCAAAAGTATCTCGGTCCTGTTGCCAGAGCCTATCACGAGTGCGTCTTCTTCCTTCGAAAGGTCATAAAGTATAGCCATGCGCTCGCGCGCCATCTTATTGCCCCTTCTTATATTGTCTGCCGAAGGAAAGTTTCTGAAGTACGCGTCCACCATAGGCGCAATATCGATTATATGATGCTTTATGCCAAGGTTATCGATTACAACCTTTGCGAACTTTATACCGTCAGGGTCGATGTCACCGTATGGCAGCATTACGCCTATAACTCCAAGTGAGCCCAGGGCCTCTTTGGAAAGATAGGCGACCGTGGCGGAGTCCACGCCGCCCGAGATCCCGACTATGACCTTTTTAAATCCCGCTTCTTTTACGGTATTCTTTATGAAATTTATGAGGTTCTTTTTGATCAGTTCTATATTAATCGTCTCTACGCCTCTTGCCATTTTATCTTGTCCTTCTACGCATATAAAAAATCAAACTGCGACTATGCTGATATTGTGTTCGTCGGCTTTCTCTATAGATTCTTTTCTGTTAATAAAAAATGTCTTTTCCGCCTCGATCGCAAGGACCGCGCACTTGGCGTCGACCAGCGAATCTATCGTTTCAAGGCCTACGGTCGGTATATCAAACCTGGGATCCTGTGTCGGTTTCATAGTCTTTACGACTACCGAACCGCCTGAGGTATATTTACCGGAACGCCTTATGGCCTCATCCGTACCTTCAATTGCCTCTACCGCCAAAATAGATCTGTCCTGAACGACGACGGTCTGGCCGATGTCCAGTTTACCCAAGGCCCTGGCCATCTCCTTGCCGAACTTAATATCATCCCATTCGCGAGGTTCGGGTTCCCTTTTTGTATATGACCCCTTTTTCGGCAGGAGATCCGACAGGATTTCGGTCGGGCTGACGAATCTGATGCCGAACTTCTCCATTCTCCTGGCTGCTTCCCTGTGCATGGAATCATCCATATGATCTTTGGAACCTACAAGAAAAGACGACATGGCTCGGCTATTAGAAAAATCCCTCTTAAAAAAAAGACTCTTTGGGATAGTCCCCAACATGACAAGATTTCTTACTCTGTTGGTGACAAATAGCAAAGGCAATTTTCCGACTTCGGAAAAATCCAGCCAGTAAAGCTTGTCAACATGGCCGCCGATCTCTATGGATGCTATACCTTTAGCCGCAAACGCAATAACCGTTATTCCATTCTTTCTCGCTTGGTCTGCGAAGAGCATCGGCAACTCGCCTCCGCCAGCCAAAAGACCTATCCTTTTTATATCGCTCATACAAAACCGAACATAATGTCAGCTTCGGCGACAATGTCGGATTCCACCCTTGCCTTTCCATGAAGCTGAGCTACGCGTGTCTTCAATTTCAATACTTCTATCTCAAGCGTCAATATATCGCCCGGGATGACCGCCTTTCTGAATCTCGCGTTATCGACCCCCAAAAAGAAAGCTGGTTTATTGAGGTTGCTCTCTTTGTTGAACATCAGAACGCCTCCGACCTGGGCCATGGCCTCGACTATCAAGACCCCCGGCATAATGGGATTATCCGGAAAGTGGCCTTCAAAGAACGGTTCATTTGCGGTGATATTCTTGATGCCGACGATCCTCTTGTCTTCTTCAAATTCCACTATCTTATCTACCAGGAGCATCGGATAACGGTGCGGTAGTATCTTCTTTATATCGTTAATGTCAAGTCTGCCGTCAGGGCACTTAACAACCTCTCTAGCCATCAACCCGGCATTTCTCGTATTGTCCATAATTCCCCCGTCTTTATCTACTTTTCATAGTCATATTAATTCACTGAGCCGTTTTACAAGCTCTAAATTCAGAGTGTGCCCGCTCTTGATGCCTATGACCTGGGCTTTGATATCTCTGTTCAGCAACGCCAAATCGCCCAATATATCCAATATCTTATGACGCGCTGGTTCATAGGGTAATCTATATTCGTTATTCAAAGGCATGCCATCCCTTATCACCAAAGTGTTGTTATAATCGCCTCCTTTGCCCAGGCCGTTTTTAAGTATATCCGCTACTTCGCTTTCCTTGCAGAAAGTCCTTGCTGGTGCGATCTCTTCCATAAATAATTCTTTTTTTTCATCTGAATCTTTGTAGGTAAATTCGGCGAATTGGTTTATTCCGCTTTCGGCGAAACTTAGGGCATATGAAACACTGAATGCTTCGCTTGGTACCGCCATGAGTATCGCCTTATCGTCCTTGACAAATATTGCTTCGTCTAAGGCCAACTCCCTTTTATTGCTTTTCTGCTCGACGCTTCCCGCCTTATTCAGATCGCTCGCATAATCCAGAGCGCTCCCGTCCATTGCCGGCAGTTCTTCACTATCTATATCTATCGAAGCATTATCTATATCAAGGCAGCTCAACGCCGCCAATAGATGCTCTATCGTCATGACTCTGGCGCCGGATTTTTCCACGCCCGTGCACCTCAGGCTGCCGGCGTTGCCGTAAAGATAAGCGACGGAAGCAGGTATTATCGCCTTGGTACCTATATCCGTTCTGGTGAAGAAGATACCCGAATCTTCTTCCGCCTTGTGTATAGCGACGCGGCATTCGCGACCTGTATGTATTCCCTTTCCCTTAAATATTACCGAATTCTTAATAGTCCTCTGGTGCCTCATTATTCGTCTTTCGATGATGTCTTCTCCTTCGATACAAGAGAATTCAATTTCTTCTCCAGTTCGTCCAACCTCGCGACAATCTTAGGTAGATTGTCTATATGACCGACTATCCTCTTCATAATATTATGAGGTCTGGCCGGTATGCCGCTCATTATCGTCTTCGGTGGCACTGATTTAGTGATGCCGCCTTTTGCCGCAACCATGACGTTATCGCCTATCTCTACATGGTCCGCTATGCCTGCCTGTCCGCCTAACATGACGTTGTTTCCGATCTTAACGCTTCCTGATATGCCGACCTGCGCGACAACGATACAATTCTCGCCTATCTTCACGTTATGGGCTATTTGAACAAGGTTATCCACTTTTGAGCCTTTTCCTATAATCGTCTTTCCAAAGCGCGCCCTGTCTATAGTAACGCCAGCCCCTATCTCCACGTCATCTTGAATCTCGACCGTTCCCATCTGAGGTATCTTTAAAAATCTCTCTCCATCCTTGGTAAAACCAAATCCGTCCGAGCCGATAACGGAAGAGCTGTGTATTATTACGTTTTTGCCTATAAAGGTCTTTTCGCGAATAGTGACATGTGAGTATATAACGGAATTTTCGCCTATCTTAGTCCCCTTGCCTACATATACAAGAGGATAGATGATGCTTCCTTCCTCTATAGTCACACCATCCTCTATCACTGCGTATGCGCCTATCGATACACCCTTCGCCATCGTCACATTTTTGCCTATCGCCGCTTTGGAATCGATGCCTTTAGGGTGCTCTTGTGTATAAGGGAACATCTCCGCTATAATCTTAGTCAACGCCAAAGAAGGATTTTTACACTTAATAATCGGCTTATTCGCGTTTTCGACTTCAAATGAAGTGATCACGCAGGAGGCATTCGTCTCTAACGCCTTTTCTTTGAAGCGGGGGTTTTCTATAAACGTGATATCCCCTCCCTTTGCCTCATCTGCTCCCGAGACTCCTCTGATTTCAATATCGCCGTCCCCTATCAATTCGCCTCCGATAAAGAGCGCTATATCTTTGACTGTGTATCGCATATTACCTCATGACGAAAATGGTGACGGTCATAAAATTGTGACTGTCACCATTGCTAATGTGTGTTGTAGGCTTTGAATTATTTATTCAGGATATCGATTATATCCTGGGTAATGTCAATGGCCTCGTTACCGTAAATGACCACTCTGTCATTTAATATGACCGTATATCCGTTCTTCTTACCGTAATCCTGTATGATCTTGTTTATCTCCTCCAGTATCTCCCTTATCATGTCGTCGCGTTCCTGCCTCAGCTCATCCCTCGTATCCCTGTCAAAGTCCTGCAATGTCTTTATCTTTTCATCAACCAATGTCTGTTTTTCTTCTTTTCCCTTCTCGCTCAAGAGGACCATCTCTTCCTTGAGCCCGCGTATATCTTGAACCAGTTTTTCTCTCTCTTTCTCCTTATTATCACCCTTACTACCCAGTTTCTTCTCGTACGTCTGGGTCTTTTTGTACTCGTCAAACGTCTTTCCAAGATTTATATACCCTATCTTGAAATCTTCGGCGCTCGCAGGCTTAACGAACACAGGGATCAAAGTTAAAACAAAAACTAAAGCGATCAACTGTCTTACCCTTTCCATCTTATGAATCTCCTTCTCCATTACTTTGTGCACCGGTCATAAGCGATTGATTAACGGCGATTATGCTAAAATCCGTGAGACATCGAGAAGTAAAACCGCCCCTTCTTCTCGTCATCATGGTTATCGGACAACGGCCAGCCGTAATCAAGTTTTACCGGCCCCAGCGGTGTCTTTACCCTAGCTCCTATGCCTGTCCCGAATTTCAGCGTGGTCGAGAAAGTGTCAGGTATCTCTTCCCATACTTCTCCGCCGTCCACAAATACAGCTCCCTTTATCACTTTCTCCACAAGAGGAAACGTAATCTCCGCGCTGGAAAGAAGGCGCGAATTACCGCCTATCGGTTCATTGGTAGTAGCATCCCTTGGACCTATGTATCTCTCTTTATAACCCCGAACGGAATTCCCCCCGCCGGCATAATATCTTTCAAAAATAGGTACCTTGTCCGTATCCCCATAGCTATCCGCAAGGCTCAGGCTGCTGGACAGCTCAAGCACCAACTTCTTATCAAAAAAACTGATGTACTTATTGCCGTAGATGCCGTACTTCACGAAATCCTTGTCCCCGCCAAACACGCCACCCGCATTCTCAAGCGAACCTCCCACGATAAATCCATCGGTTGGAGTAAATACATTATCTCTGGTATCGTATTTACACGAAAGCAACCCGCGGCTTACCCACTTGTTGCCTTCCTCATCCCTTATTTCCTGAGAAGCTGTGTCTGAGACATCGGATATATCGATCCTCTCTACCTTATACATGCTGTCTATTCTGAAGTTATCGGTCAATTCTTTGCCCAGTCGTATGTCTCCGCCCATCCTCTCTTCGCTGAAGAGATATCCTATGTCCTTCGTCTTGTCGTGCTCCGTCCTATATAAATCGAACCCGAAAAGCAGAGGATACCCCATAATCCATGGATCTGTCCAGCTCACTACGTAATTCTGCCTCACGTTCCCCAGTTCCGCCCTCACATTCAAGATCTGGCCTCCGCCCGTAAAAGTAGGAAAATTCAAAGCATCGAAATTTCTCTGGTTTACCTGGACGAAGCCTACGAGTTTATCTACAGAGCTGTAGCCTCCTCCAAAGCTAAGTTCACCCGTTTTGGTCTCCTTTACGGTAACCACCAAATCCTTCTTGTCCGGGGCCGCTCCCGGTTCCGTGTCAAGTACGACCTCTTCAAAATACCCGAGATTATACAATCGCTCTTTGCTCTTTCTGATTTCCGCGCCCTGAAACGGCTCGCCCGGATAAGCCCGCAATTCCCGCCTGATTACAACGTCCTTGGTCTTTGTATTGCCCTGAATTCTGACTTTATCGATATATATCAGCTCCCCTTCGGATATGATATAACCCACGTCTATCTTGCCGGTGGAAGGATCCAGGGACTTATCGATGTCAACTTCGCAGTCCATGTAACCCCTATCATAGTAATACTGCTGAATGTTTATGACATCCTCGACGACTACGCTCTCGCTAAATGCCTCTTCTCTTTTCAGTTTCAACAAATCAGACACCTCGTTAGAGGGAAAACGATCGATGCCCTTCATCTGTATCTTGCCGACGAGATATTGTTTGCCTTCATTGACAACGATCTCGATATACATCTCTGTAGCATCGGCGTTATACTTGAAATTCGGCGTAACCACCGCGTCAAGATAGCCCTTGTCTTTACAATAAGCCTCTATACGCATTATATCGGCTTCGAAATCCTCAGCTTTATAATAGCCGGGCTGCAGGAAGAATAGAAACTGAGTCTTTGTCACCATAAGTTTCTTCAATATCTTGTCAGAAATAGAATAATTTCCCGTAAAGTCTATCGATTTAACCCGTATGCGCTCTTTTTCATTTATGATAAACTTAACTTTTACGCGATTCGCCACTTTATCGAACTCCAGATCATAGTCGACATTCGCCAGCTGAAATCCCTTGGATTCATAATATTTTCTTATCGTTGTTAGGTCTCTCAGAAGCCGCGCGTTATCGAGCATCTCGTCCACTTTTATGTTTATCTCGGACAGCAACTTGGCCTCTTTTACCGCCTTGTTACCTTCAAAGGTAATAGACTCGACGATCGGTTTTTCCTTAACGACAAATTTTACTATGAATCCGTCCTCTTGCTCATCCACGTCTATCTGAATGTCTTGAAAATAACCCAAAGCGTAAAGACGTTTCAAATCTTCGTTCAATATATCCTGGGAGAAGATCATGCCCTCTCTGGTCTTGAGTTTAGAAAGAATGGTCGCGCTTGACACGACGACGTTATCAACAATGCGAACCTCCTTTACCGTTTTTGAGCCTGCGCCGCTTTGAGCGAATAGGCTTGGGACAGAAAGAGCGAAGATAGAACTTAAAAAAAAGAATAACGTACCAAAAAAACATATTTTTTTATACATTCTCATCCTCTCTGCTGGATCGATTTTCGAATCTTGTATATTCGTTTATGAACGTAAGATTTATGCTCCCGACCGGGCCATTGCGCTGTTTTGCAATAATGAGCTCTGCTTTACCCTTTTTGTCTTCCAGTGTTGGGTTATAATATTCTTCTCTCAATAATAAGATGACGACGTCCGCATCCTGCTCTATGGCTCCCGATTCCCTCAAGTCCGACAATAGTGGCCTGTGATCCTGTCTCTGCTCCACAGCTCTCGACAGCTGGCTGATGGCTATGAGAGAAAGATCGAGTTCTCTGGCAATGGCCTTGAGGGAACGCGATATCTCGGAAATCTCCTGTTGCCTATTCTCCGACCTGGCCGGACCTTGCATAAGCTGCAGATAATCCAGTATAATCATCTTTATGTCGTACTGGGCCTTAAGTCTCCTTGCCTTGGCCTTGAGCTCCAGAGGATTCAACGCCGGGGTATCATCGATGTAGATAGGTGCCTCCGAGAGTTTGCCGGCGGCATTTACAAGCTTTGGCCAGTCCGCCTGCGACAGAAATCCCGTTCTTACCTTATGCGCGTTGACCCTAGCGTGGGAACAAAGCATCCTCTGCACCAATTGCTCCTTCGACATCTCCAGGCTGAAAAAGGCAACCGGTATCTTTTCAACTATGCCGATGTGTTCGGCTATGCACGTAACGAAAGCGCTTTTGCCCATAGAAGGTCTACCGGCGACTACAATGAGATCGGAAGATTGTAATCCGGCGGTCATGACATCAAATTCATGAAATCCGGTGGGGATACCCGTCACGTGCTCCTTTCTCTGATACAGGTTGTCTATAGTCTCGATGCTGTCTTTTATCACATCTTTAAGCAAAACGGATTTCTGAGCCACCTGTTTGGAAGTAATATCGAATATCAACCTTTCCGCCTTGTCCAGTATCTTATCGGCATCGCTTGTAGATTCGTAGCAGTCGTGAACAACCTCAGTGGCATTGTTTATGAGCTGCCTAAGAGTGCTCTTCTCTTTTATGATCTTCGCATAATGTTCAATGTTTGCAGCCGTGGGGATTGAAGAGGTTAGCGACGTCACATAATGGGCACCCCCCACCTCTTCCAGCTTATCCTTTTTTCGAAGCTCCTCTATAATGGTAACTATGTCGACAGCGGCGTTTTTGCCGAACAGGTCTGTTATTGTGCGGTAAATAATACGGTGGGCTTCTTTATAGAAGACATTGGCATCTATGAGCTCTATGGCCTTCGCAATGGCTTCTTCTTCAATAAGCATAGAACCCAATACGGCGATCTCCG
Organism: Candidatus Omnitrophota bacterium; assembly: GCA_016931215.1. GTDB lineage: Bacteria > Omnitrophota > Gorgyraeia > JAHIPI01 > JAHIPI01 > JAFGFD01. The sequence continues at coordinate 13 of JAFGFD010000129.1, read as the reverse complement.
CCTCAATATTTTG
>JAFGFD010000128.1 GCA_016931215.1 Candidatus Omnitrophota bacterium | reverse complement strand
ATCGATCTATTTAGTTGGATTGATTAATTCGAAGGGCCCCCTTTATTTTACTTCATACCCTTTAGAGGATTCCCTTTTTGAAACCCGGCTTTTACTGGGTCCCGACCCATGATAAAAAATCTTTTTAAAAGCCTTTACATATAAGCGCAAAAAAAGCGCTCCTCTATCTCCAGTTAGAGTATACCATAGCAATACCAAAAATGCAAGATTTATATCTAACTTTTTTATGTTTAACTATTAGCATTTGGCCTATTACCTATTCTTGTACATTCTTGGAACACGGCTGCCGATACCGCAAACTATTTCGTAAGGTATTGTCCCTGAAAGCCTTGCAAGTTCTTCACATCTTATCTCAGCGCCCCCTTGTTTACCTATAAGGACAACTTCATCACCCATAGATACTCCATCAATATGCCCTACATCAATCATTGTCTGATCCATAGTCACCTTGCCAATGACCGGTGCGCGCTGCCCCCTCACTAAGACCTTTGCTTTATTGGAAAGTATCCTTCCGTATCCGTCCGCGTATCCTATAGGAAGCGTTGCTATTACGGTAGGCCTCTGAGTTATATATGTCCTGCCGTAACTGATCGACCTGCCCGCAGGGGTCTTCTTTAAAAAAACTATCCTTGTTTTTAACGATAGGGACGGCCTTAATTCGAGACGCCTTGAAAAACTCTTCTTCGGATACATCCCGTATAGAATGATCCCGGGGCGTATAAGATTTAAATGAGACCTTTTGAAATTTACGGTCGCGATACTGTTAGCCGCGTGCATAAGGGGAATGCTTACGCCGGAGACGGCTAGAGAGTTGATTATTGAGCTAAATGACTCCATTTGATAGGCGGTAAAAAATTTGTCCCTGCCTGCAATCGAAAAATGAGTATATATTCCTTCTATGCGGATATTTTTGCACTTCGTTACATCATGTATGAACTGCAGGGCATCTTCATGCCAAATCCCTATTCTACCCATTCCCGTATCTACCTTAATATGGACGCACGCCTCTCTGTTCAATCGAAGAGCTGTAGAGTCTAGCTTCTTAACGATATCGGGCGAGCAAAGCGTTATGGATACGTTATTCTTTATGGCCTGGCGCAGTTCGTGTTTTAATAAAGACCCGAGAACTAGAATGGGAGTGGAAATCCTTCTGCTCCTCAAGTACAATGCTTCATCAAGCGTGGCTACGCCAAGGTAATCCGCGCCGAGACCCTGAAGCGTTCTGGATATCTCGAGTATACCGTGACCGTAGGCATTGCCTTTTACAACGACAAGGACCTTTGTGTTCGCTCCGGCAAGCTTCTTTATCTGTCTGAAATTGTATCTCACGGTTTCCAGATCTATCTCGGCCCACGTATGCCTGTATGTCTTTATCTTTCTCATGTTAAAACACCGCTTCCTTATCTTATCACTAATCTCAACCTATTAAGTTGTACGGCTATGCGGTAAGCTTACGCGTACTTTACGTTACAGTCCTTAGCATAGAGATACATCGGCTCGAGATCATATGGGTTATCAGGCCCTTTCTCCCTGTATTTATTAATACCTAACATTGCGATTACGCTCGCCTTGGGCCGTGAGGCAGGGGCGTCGGCATATATGGCCTTGATCTTCTTGCAGTCCATTATCTCATTTTTGTACAATGAATATCCGTCGCCGATAAAGAGAATTTTTCCTCTAAGCCGTCTCGCGAGATCTTTAGCAGGCTCAAGCAAATATTCCGTCTCCCTTTTTAAAAATGAACCGTTATATTTATATAAAGCTGAATAGACCATCCGTTTTTTTGCGTCAATGACCGGGCAGACAGTAACACCACGGACCATTTTGGCCTTTCTTCTCAAATAAGTCAAACCATTACACGCTATCGCGTCCAGGGACGCCACTCCTACTATAGGCCTGTCCAGCGCTATCGCCAACGATCTCATCGCTGTCAGGCCGACACGCAGTCCGGTAAACGATCCGGGACCTGTCCCGACAGCTAACAGGGCGATATCGCTTACGTGAAGAGATGACTTATGAAGTGCCTTTTTGATCATAGGCATCATGAGCGTGGAATGCTGAAGGACGCGCGATGAACGATAGTCGGCAATGGTCTTTTTTCCGCTGACAAGACTGACCGTTAAGAGCGCTTGGGATGTATCAACTCCCAGGACAATCATAATTTCCTCAATATTTCATCGTATCTTTTACCGGATGACGAGATAGTCACTTTTCTTCTTTTGTCGCCATCTACTGACAGTTCAATTTTTAAGACTTCTCTCGGAAGCGCCTCGGCAACCTTATCGGCCCATTCTATGACCGAGATCCCTTTACCATAAAAATATTCGCTATATCCGACCGTTGAGAAATCCGCCGCGCCTGTAAGCCTATAAACGTCAAAGTGATAGAGCGGGATCCTGCCTGCATATTCTTTCAGTATCACGAATGTCGGACTATTTACACGATCAGGTCTCTTTACGCCCAATCCAAGGGCTATCCCCTTGGCAAGGACGGTCTTTCCGCTGCCCAGCTCGCCGAATAACGCAATTATGTCCCCGGATCTTGCGATTCTGCCTAGCCTCTTCCCAAGCTCAACGGTCTCGCTCTCTTTGTTAGACGTGATGCTCTTTTTCATCAAAAGTGCCTATATCCTGTTTTCCGCAAAACTTCTCTCATCCCGGATGCCCTGACAATCGTCACTCCTTTAGAATATTCCCTGATCTTGCCTATGCGCGTTACCTGTACAGCGCAACTTTCATTTAACTCCCTATCCGATATATCCTCGGAGGCCGTAAACAATAATTCGAAGTCTTCGCCGTCCGAAAGGGCTGCTTCTTTTGAGACCGCTTCCTTTGAGACGGGTAGCGATGCCTCGTATATTTCAGCTCCGGTTTTGCTCGAGGCCGTAACGTGCTGAAGATCTGAGGATAATCCGTCCGATATATCTATCATGGAGTGGATATCAAAAAGGTCCACCAGTTTGCGGGCCTCTTCAACTCTCGGTGTAAAATCATACTGTTTTCCCTTTATTGAACCTCCAAGTTCTCCGGTAACGAAGATCGCGTCTCCTATTTTAGCTCCGGATCGCCGCATCGTTTTCCTTATCGCAGATTCTCCTATTACGCACGTATCACAAATAAGTTTTTCCGAATTATTCGTATCGCCCCCTATAAGCTGCACGCTGAATTGAGAAGCAAGATCCGTAAAGCCCTTGTAAAAATCGCTTATGTCTTCCATATCTATATATGCGGGAATGCCCAGTGACAATAACGCGTATTTTGGAGTGCCCGCCATTGCCGCTATATCGCTCAATGAAACAGCAAGTGCCTTTCTGCCGACTCTATAGGCCCCGGCTTCTTTCAGGTTGAAGTGAACGCCTTCGATGAGCATATCAATTGTCGCGAGAGTGTATCTATCCTTGGAATGATCGATTATAGCGCAGTCATCCCCTATGCCCAGGACAGCTTTTCCCGGCGAGTGCGTAGAATTTTTTTTTGCCACGTCTATAATTTTAAATTCATCCAATGATTTCATCATACAATCTCAATATGGTTCCTCGACGACATATAACCGCCTCCAGTCCTCATTATCGTTATGGACCTTCACGTGGCCGTCCAAAAAAAGTACCGACCTTTTGTATCTAGGGGGCATCCCCCCGTGGAATATTTTGGCGTCTTTGCACAACATAAGCCTCGAATGAGGAGTCTTGATAGAATTTAAAGAATATGCCGGTTCCCTTGTAACCAGTTTAACGTTAGCTTCGTAGGAATTCCCCTGATAGTCAAACCAGCTAGACTGCACGAGAGACGGCGGATTATTATCGCCGGGGCAGTGGAAGACATTCAAATTATTCATATCATCTTCGGAATAGACATCTAGATAATTATTGATGGGTCTGGCATAAACACCCATATAATCTCTCTCTCCGTTATAAGGAAGTTTGCCCCCGAATTCTATCTCAGGTTTTTCAGAATAATTCACAGGAAACCT
>JAFGFD010000127.1 GCA_016931215.1 Candidatus Omnitrophota bacterium | reverse complement strand
GGAAAGACAAAAGAATCGTCGTAACAGGGGGCGCGGGCTTCCTCGGAACCCATCTGGTATCAAAAATAAAAGGGCGGGGCTGCGATGACATATTTATTCCCCTCATAGAAAAATACGATTTGAGGAAAAGGGACGATATAGTAAAGATGATAAATGTATCCAAGCCGGATATCATCATACATCTTGCGGCATCCGTAGGCGGAATTGGCATAAACAGAAGACATCCGGGAAAGTTCTTTTACGACAACCTCATAATGGGCATACAATTGATGGAAGAATCGAATGCAATAGGCTTAAAAAAATTTGTCGCGATAGGGACTATTTGCGCGTATCCGAAAAATACTCCCGTGCCGTTCAGGGAAGAAGACCTCTGGAACGGCTATCCGGAAGAGACGAACGCCCCTTATGGCCTGGCAAAAAAGATGCTCCTTGTCCAATCCCAAGCCTACAGGAAGGAATACGGTTTCAACTCTATATATCTATTGCCGGTCAACCTCTACGGGCCGGGTGACAACTTCGACCCCGAGAGTTCGCACGTCATACCCGCATTGATCAAAAAATGTTGCGATGCGCTTAAAAACAAGGCTGGTTCAATAACTGTATGGGGAACGGGAGAGCCGACAAGAGAGTTTCTCTATGTCGAGGACGCGGCGACCGCAATATGTCTGGCGACCGAAAAATATGATAAAAGCGAACCTGTAAACATAGGATCGGGTTTTGAGATCTCCATACGCGATCTGGTAAAACTGATAGCGGACTTGAGCGGTTTTAAGGGGGATATAATCTGGGATAAGACAAAACCGAACGGCCAACCAAGGAGGCGTCTGGACGTAAGCAGGGCCGAAAAGGAATTTGGATTTAAGGCGCGGACGGACTTCTCGACGGGGCTAAAAAAGACCATCGAGTGGTATAAAAAAGAATACAAAGCGTAGTCTCAGACCTTCTTCAATTCACGCTTAATCTTCTTCATATCCTCCCAAACGAGCTTCTTATCCCCCGGATTTCTGAGTAAATACGCCGGATGGAAAGTAGGGATCAGTTTTATGCCGTGATAATCATAAGACTTTCCGCGCAACTGACTTATAGGTGTATCGGTTTTAAGCAACGTCTGCGCCGCAAATTTTCCGAGGGCGCATATTATGCGCGGTCCTATGATCTCCAGCTGCCTTATCAGATAAGGTTCGCAAGCCAATATCTCTGTGGGAAAAGGATTTCTATTATTCGGAGGTCGGCATTTTAGTATGTTGCATATATAGACGTCTTTTCTCTTCAATCCTATGGATTCTATGATCTTCGTCAAAAGCTGTCCCGCCCTGCCGACAAAAGGCTCACCCTGCAGATCCTCGTCCCTTCCCGGCGCCTCACCGACAAAGACAAGCGATGCATCCGGGCTCCCTGCCCCGAACACCAGTTTAGTCCGTGACCTCGCAAGGTGGCAGCAATTGCTGCTTATGATCTCTGTCTTCAACTGGTCCAATTCCCTTTTTTTGCCGAGCCCGTTTCTTTGGCTTCCTGCAAAAGGTCGACCATTGGAATAGACAGCTCCCCCGGAGGCGCTGTCGCCTTCCAATGTCGCGTAAATCCTCAATGATTCTATAAGGTCTTCCAGTTCCTTTGAGACGTCTCTAGGCATAATTATTCCTTTTGCGGGCAACAGTTGAGTATAAAATCGGCAACATCCCGCGCAGAATCGGGCTTTTTGACAAGGGCTATTTTCTTTTTCATCTGGTTCAGCATATCCCCGGAATCGAGAATCTCCTCTATTATACGTCCAACATCCTTGATATTGCTCTTATGGAAAGCAACCCCGGATTTTACAAGAAACCGGCAGTTTCGCGCCTCCTGGCCCGGGATGGCGGAGGTGACTATCATAGGTAAGTCCTTGGCCAGCGCCTCGGTGGAACTCATGCCTCCCGACTTCGTAACTATTACATCGGATACTTCCATAAGCTCATCCATGTTGTCCACAAATTCATAAACGCTTACGGGCTTATCCGCAGACTTCGTCATCTCCCGTACTTCATTATATAGCCTTGGATTCTTTCCGCAGACGACAAGCAGCTGCATGCGGCGTTTTATTCCGGCCAGCTCATTTACCAATTCCTTCACCGGACCGACGCCGAAACCGCCGCTGGTGAGTAAGACAGTCGGGTAGTCATCCGGTATATTGAGCTTTTTACAGAGATTTTGCCTTCCCGCTTTAGAGGAAAATTTTTTGTCAACAGGTATGCCGAAGATCTTTATCATCTCGGCCGGTACGCCTCTCTTCGTGAGATGAGCCTTGCTCTCTTCTTGGGCGACGCAATAATAGTCAATGTCGCTGTCCACCCAAAAAGAATGCATGAAATAATCCGTTACGACTGATATCAGTTTCGTATTCTCAAGAAGGCCTTTTCTCTTCATGTCCGCCATCACTTCGCTTCCCAAAAAATGCGTATTCACGGCGACATGGGGCTCGAAGTCCTTTATGAACTCTACGAGCCTGGAGCAATTTATGCGGTTGTGGATCCTTCGGAGAGGCCTTATCACCAATCTATAAAAAATCCTGGTGTCGAACAGATAATAGCCCAGCCCCCAAAGCGTAGGTATTTTATTTACCATGAATAGGTAAAATCGCGGGTAACTGCGTCGTAAAAAATCCGTCGAATAATTGAGCGTGTCGATACACCTCACTTCGACGTCGTCCCGCTTTAGGTCGCGGAGAGCGCCTTCTATGGCCAGGGCGGATTTAACGTGGCCTGCCCCGGCATTCGCGTAAGCAACCAATATCCTCTTCTTACCCATTACCACCTCTTTCATTTTGAAGTACAAAAAGAACCGCTTCCAATAGATTATTTTTTATGTAATCCGGTCTTACGCTCGAGGCCTCGCACGCCTCAAGGGAGGTCTTGCCACTCAAGACCAGAATTGTCCTCATGCCCATCTTCTTCCCCGCTTCTATATCTCTAAGATCGTCCCCTATGACGAAGGTCTTTTTTCTATCCACCTCTCTACCGGCAAGCGCCTTCTCTATGAGGCCTGTCTTAGGTTTTCTGCAATCGCACTCGTCTGCCTTCGAGTGAGGGCAATAAAATAGGCCTTCTATCTTTCCTCCGCCATTTTCTATTTGCCGCAGCATCTCTTTATTGACTTTTTCCAAATCTTCCTGCGTGAAATACCCCTTGGCGATCCCTGCCTGGTTGGAAATTATATAGACTTTATAACCGGCCTCCTTGAGAACCTTGAGCGCATCTATAGAACCCTCTATAAATAAGAACTCGCTCCATCTAGTCACATAGTCGTACTTTGTCCACCCGCCCGGGTCTTTGTTGATAACGCCGTCTCTATCTACGAATATTACCTTCTCCACTTACGATCTCCTTAGATAAATACCCGATCCAAAAAATGACGATAGGAAGAAAATGGAGTAAAAGTCGGCTGCCTGCGGTCTGGAGATGGTACCTTATCTCCAGCGGCGTTATCATGAAACAAGCCGCGTATCCCCCGAATGCCATCAGTATTGAAAGGGTAATATATTTAAAGTTTCCCCCGAATGCCTTCTTAAAATAAAATATGAGACCGGTGAAAAATATAAGAAAAGATAAGTTCCACTTCTTGGGACCGAAGACATGTTTTTGGTATTCATATAAAATAAGCGGTACCCTATTCAGGTTCTTCAGCATGACACTTATCCTGAATGTGTCCCTATTCGCCAGTTCGTTCTCAAAACCCATTGCATTCATGAACACCAACCAAGCCGTTATACAAAGGACGACTGTCAAAATATAATAAAAAGCCGGTCTGACCCGCTGTCTCGAAAGCCCCTTTCTCGAAAAAAATAGATACAAGGACAGGGTGGCGATGTTCACGAGGACGAGCATCTTTGCCTCCTGCTTAGTCCACAACGCCAGTATTGACAGGACCCCGCACAGAAGAAGATATCTATTATAGCCCGGGCATACAATCCAAGAAAAAAGGTAGATGAAGCTCATAGAGTAGAACATGATAAGGGCAAAGTCGGCATATCCTATGGTCGCATAATTTAAAAAATGAGGCACGGTCGAAAGCAAGAAAGTCGATATC
>JAFGFD010000126.1 GCA_016931215.1 Candidatus Omnitrophota bacterium | reverse complement strand
TTGTCTTTAAATCTATTTTTGTATCAAGCTCTCCCCTACCAAAGACGGAGATACCTTGAATCAATTTTTTTATAGGCCTTAATATACTTATGTTCACGAAGTAGACTATCGACATGGTTCCCAATATTATGAAAAATAGACTCAATAACAATACTCGAGATTGCAGTCGAGAGACTTCGTTATAAACGATGTCCGTCAATACGCCTAAGCGTATTCGACCGTCCAGGCGTCCGTTAGCGGTTTTAAAAGGAAGAGAAAAATCGTACATCATCTCCCCCGCATCAGTGCGGAATTCCTGAATGATTCTGGCCGGCACGCTTCCGGCTTTTAACGTTACGGCATCATCGTAAATTTTCCCCGCCTCCTCAGGTAGGTTGTGATAGTACGCTCTATTATCATTGACATTGGTTATAAAGCAGTATCTTGCGTAAGGAACTGACTCCACGATCTTTTGGCACTCTTTATCCAATCCTTTCAATTCCCCGAGCCTAAGGCCCAACTCGGTAATATCTTCTATCAAAAATGTCAATTCGTGGCATTGAGCGAATATTCTTTCCGAGACGCTTTCCTTGTAAAGACGGATAAAGTCGCGTAAGTTCAGATATGCCGTGACGCCGACCGACAATAGGATCGCGGCAATCGTAATCGATACGAATTTTTCCCTGATTCTGAATTTTAAGTTCATATTTCCCTATATACGAAGGTTATTTTATTATCCTGGTTGCCGATCTCAGTGCTTGTATAGGTATCTCGAGCCCGATGTTGTTTGCGGCGGCGAGATTTATGGTCAAAGAGTAATCCTTGGACGAATCTACCGGGATATCGGTTGGCTTCTTTCCGTCCCGCAGTATCTCAATGGCCTGCCTGCCGGATATCGAACCCAGTTCGGAAAAATTGATTTCCAGTGACATCATGGCACCTTGAGAAAGGAGATGTCCCAAAGAGACATAGGTGGGTATCTTGTTCTCTTCCGCCACCATTATCATGCCCCTTCCGTACTGTGAAAGTGAAGTATCTTGATGAGCTATCAGTATATCTACCTTGCCAACCAGCTTACGCGTAGCCTCGGCAACCTCCGCCTCTGTCCTGCAATCTTTCGAAACTGTGGACAGGAAGACCTGCAAGCCAAGTTCATCGGCGATTTTTTTAAATTCAGACGTCTGAATCTCCGCATTTATCTCATCCTTTGTGTATATTATGCCGATCTTCTTTACATCAGGAAATACTTTTTGTATGGCCTTTAGCTGAGAATAAGCGGGGACGGCACAGTGGGTTCCCGTAACATTCCCGCCTGGAGACTCAAGGCTCTTTACAATATTGCCCTCTACCGGATCAGCCACCGCCGTAAAGATCACCGGTATCTCTTTTACAACGTCTACGGCTGGCAATGTGCTTCTTGTGCCTGTGGTAAAAATGAGGTCTACCTTATCCACATTGACAAACCGCTCCAGTCCTTTTCTATAGGCCTCCTCGTCGCCGTACGCGTCCAATAGCTTGAATGTAAAAACCATATCCTCATTTTTCTCAAGAACATTTACGAAGGCCGTCCTGCCGGCATGATAATCGGGGTTGTCTTTCAACACCGCTAAAGCGACGTTGTAACTTTTCCTAACGCCGTCCTCGGGCTGGCATTCTACCAAAAGAGGAAATGTCAGAATTATAAAAGAGAAAAAAAGAACGAATATGTTCCGTCTGAATGACACCTTTCTTAAATACATCTTTCCCATAGCTTATACTCCCCTTTAAAATTTGAACTGAAGCTCGGTCCGCAGAAAGAGTGCACCGTCGGAGCCATCCCTGTAAAAATCTTCAGGTATAAAATATTCCGCCAGAACATAAGATGTAATATTTCTGTTGAATGAATAGTCGAGCCTCACCTGAGGAAGGTGCCCTCTGGTTGTGCCGTTGCCGAACAACGCCCCCGTTACATTTTCATCGGCTTTCATAAAATTGTAGAACGACGATATCTTCATCTTATCGGTCGGATTCAACTCCGCCCTTGCCCTCCACATCAACAGATTTGTCCAATAATCCATTCCCGATTCTCCTGCGTAGGTCATCGAGTATAGGTCGGACATCCAGGGCCATCGGGAGAATAGCGGGTCCCATGCCTCATTATCAGTGGTGGCAGGATCGTCTCCGGACAGATATATGAACCCCCCTGTCATTTTGGGAGATAAGGCCACATTTTTAAACTCATTATCTAAAAATATATATCCTCCCAGACCGCTTCGGTCATCGGAGCCGTATTCCCCGAACTGGCAGGCAAGCTGGTTCCTCAATGTAAGCGTATCTCTGTTGTACCTGATAAAATAGCCTACGGTATTTAGGTCCGTCTCGTGAGCCTGAAGCCGAGGACCTTTTGATTCTTCATTTTTGAAGATATAGTAAGCCTCCGTATCAAGGTCTTTTAGCGGCTTGCCCTTCCAATAGACGAAAGCCGCCTCTTCGTCGGAGGCATTCAATTGTTGATTCGGTTCCGTGTCATTTAATATAGGCAGGAATATCTCTTCTTTCGGGTTATTTATATAAACAAAATCGAGTGTATTGCTGTCGTTTATGCGGTAGGATGCCTTTAGGGCATTAAAATAGTAGGTTCTTGAACCATCGAGCGGCGTACCGTCCATTATCAAAAATCCTTCGCCGTACGTACCGAGAAAATCCTGCCTGCCCAGCCGTAAATCTATAGGGGCGCCCAATAAATTACTGATATCGAGATAGAGGCTATCGAAGACGATTTCGCTCACATTGACGTATGAGGTACTTTTGGCCTTTGAGGTTACATAATAGTAAGCGTAGGCCTTCGACTCATCCGTAAGCTTGGCAAACAGATTGATGTCTTCCGTAAAATCCAGTCCTGCCCACAGAGACCCTCTGAATCTGAAATAATACCGGTCGTCTTTGGTGCGGTTCTCCAGATCAAATATATTCCTCCAGGATTCGTGCCTTAAACGCAAACTCCCTCCTGTCCTGAGATTATCCTTCACTTTAAAGCTGCCATCCGCCAAAGAATGGCCTGTCAGGCATATAAGAAAAACAGATATCAAAAAGATTGTATTTGAACGCATACTCTTCATTAACCTCACATTATTAATAGTAAGTATACCTTTTGGTAAAACGTTATACAATAGCCGTACAAAATATGTGACGGTAATTCCTGTTAATTGATTTATGCCGTCTTCGTAAAAGGCCTGTAATGTCGCTTACCCGCCTTCGATGAAGATATCGCAAATAATTGTCGGAGATAAAAAGACGCTGTCGACATATCGCGTGTCTACGTTTCGCTCTTTGTAAAGACGCGACTTATCTATAGCATCTTTTCTGCCCCTCGCGATAATCCACACTCTGTCCTTAAAAGGGTGGCGGAATGCCGCCCCCCCGCCTTCAATGATTAAAGGAACATTTTCTATAAGACTGTATAGGCTTAACGCGCCGGCAAGGCCCTTCGTCTCCATCTTGTAAGGTGCGCCGCTGGATATGATGTTCACCACCTTAAGACCGGCTCGCCCTTCTATGCCCCTGACGATATCATAAACCGTTCTATAATCTAATGGGGGAAGCGGCGCAAATGAGAAAAATGGATTACTGTATTCTACGCCCCTTGGGTAAACATGAAATCCCTGCTTAGTATCTTTGGTTCCGATTTCGTCATAAAGATACTCCATGCTATCACCTTTAAAGACATGCGGCATCAACCACCCGTAGCCCCGCACAAGGCCGAAAACTACCAGAGAAGCAACGGCAATCTTTTTAAAACTACCCATGTCCATAATAGACCTGCAAATCAACAATATAATAAACGGTAAAAAAAGTGTATAATGCCTGACATTCAAAGATAATGGCAAAGAAATAGTGAAGATACAGCCAAAGGCGACGAACGCCGCCAAAAAAGACAGTGGTAAACGAGGCCTGGCTAAACTATAGACAAGCGTAAAGATAAACACAACTGTTAACACCTGCCCCAATAAGGTCTTTAATATGAAGAATAAACCGAAAATATCGGCCGGGCTGAAATAATAATTAGTCTCACCTTTAACGAACATGGATACGGCGTAAGGCCATAATTTATCAATCACATATGAATAGTACGGTAAGGCCATTATCGCCATTACTATGGCTGAAATAATTACGTTTCTCAATATGGCAACTTTCGGCGATCTCTTCAATATCAAAAAAAAGGCCAAAACGATAAAGAATATGATAATAAATATAGCGTAAGAAGCCTTTATCAACATACCAAAACCAAAAATAGCTCCTAAAAAAAAGTAATTACCTAGCTTCGAAGGAGATGTAAGAATACTACGGCAAAGCATAAACGACATAATGACTACCGGGTATAACATCGTCTCAATGAAACCCTGGCGTGTAACAAAAAGAAAAAAATGCAGTGTGGACAGCAAAAAAGCGCTGAAGAGCCCCAACGACGACGAGTGCATTCTTTTGCCCACCACGTACATAGCCCATAATGCAACGGCCCCTAGAATAGACTGAGCAAGATATATTACGTAGACCTTAAATCCAAAGAGCGCGAAAAGGCTTCCTAAAAAGAGAAACCAGGCCGGAGGATGGTGAAGTTTAAACAGGTCGCCGACTTCTATTCTCTCATTTCCTCCGATCGGCCCCATAAAGACATCGGAATATGCCTCGCTGTAATATATATTGTAATCCCGAATGATATCGTTATCCTTCAGTATACGTATCAAATCCGGGCGATAAGCCATGCCCTCCCCCCGCATGGCCTTAGCGTAATACACGGCCCAGTTTATGTTCATTATGGAGTCGCGATAAAAATAAACAGGGCTTCTCATCCCCCACAGCAGATTCGAGGCAATATAAAATAAGATTATAAGTGATAAGATTATCGCCACGGCTATCCTCCGCTGGCGCACCTTTGATAACTCAAATGCTTTTGCGGTATTTATTTTCTCCATGATTATAGAGCCATTTTTTCTGCACATCTGGCGGCGATGCGCGCACAAGTATCTATGGATCTCTTGGGATAAGCATTGAGCATTCCTCCGATGAACAAATTTCTTATAGGCGTCTGTATATCGGGAAGGTTCTGTCTTATACCTATCCGGTATACCAAACCCGCGGCGTCACTGCGGAAGACCTTTGCCCATTCCACGAGGTCATCGCTAAATCGGGGGAAAGATTCTTTAAACGATTTCAAATATTCCTTCAACAATTCATTATCGCTGAGATTCCAAAGGGCGGAATCTTTGCCTGGATAGCTTGCTAGATATATTATATGCCTGCCATACTGGGATGGGTTCTGGAAATTGGTGTGCTCGATCAAAGCGCTGAACCTGAGTGTCTTATTCATCATGTTAATCCAGTAATAATCTGTCACTTTGGACCTGGTGGCGAGAAGGACACAAATCGTCCCCTGATATTCAAGCTTTCTGATTTTATCACGATACTCACCGGTAAAGTCCGCCAACTTCAACAGTACCTCGGGCGGAACCGTACTCAACACGTAACGTGAATAAAATTTTCTTCCTTTATTCAAGGAAACTCCTATTGCGTGACCGCTTTCGGTAATGATGTTGCTGACTTCGCTGCCCAAAAATACCCTTCCGCCCGACTCTTCGATCTTTTCTCTAAGCCTTTCCGTAAAAGATCCGAAGCCGCCTTTAAAGTAACCGAGTCTCTCCCCTCTCCACGTACGGCTTGAGCGCATCTTGAGCCGGCCTAAAAACCAGTCGGCCCCGATCTCTTCAAGGTACTCACCGAACTTTGCGTTAAGCATCGGTTCGAAAAATACCCTGTAGGGAAGGCCCCCTACTTTCGAAATAATCCAATCTTTAGCCGAAATACTCGCTAAACGGTCCGCGTTCACTGGCCAATATACGCCCGCTAAAAACTTACCAAGTTTAATCCTCTCCCGCATAGAAAGTTTCCGGAAACGAAAAAGATCGGCCGGAGAAGAAAAGTTGTATATGTCATCCGGTAAGTAATGAAATGCTATTTTCGACGTATGCCAGGTTATCTCCGCGTCAAGCTCCTTTGCCAATTCGAAAATCACACTATCCCCTTTGAAGAGGTGGTGGTAAAATCCTTCAAGCCACATCCCGTCTTCCTTAAATGGCCTTATAGCCCCGCCAATATAATCCGTCTTTTCGAAAACCGCCACGGACTTTCCTCTCTTTGTAAGTTCATAAGCCGATATAAGCCCCGTTATACCAGCCCCGATTATTATTACGTCGTAATCCTCTCTCATCCTATCTTATATCCCTCTCAATCTCAGCCTCTCTCGAGCGAGGCTGGGCCAAAACATAGGATTGTACATGATATTCATGGTCAAAAAACATTCGTGCGTACAGTAACAACCGCACGAGTCTATGTCCCTGCGTATTTTTTGGGCTTCATTAGACAGCCATAAACTCTTAAAATTATAATCGAAGTCCCTTATATTTCCAAATGTATCGTCTTTCAATTCGCAGGGTTTGACGCGACCGTCCGGGTACATCACTCCTATAAGCCGCCCAGCGTAACAGGCGGCTATCATTCTCTTATCCTTTTTTATCTTATAAATAATATCCCTTCGCAGGGTATTCTTGGCCGTATTCCATTGTCCGAGAGAAAAACGCGTATAACCGAGATACTTATGTTTAGAGATCTCGGTCTTCATAAAATCGCTCATTCCTTTATACATCTCCATGTCCACATCGCCAGATAAAGGGTCGCGGGGTTTGCCTCTGGTAAGAAATGGGGCCCATATATCGATTCCCAATTCCTTCTTTACGAATCTGTAGATATCCTTCAAGGAGGCCTGGTTTAAGCTGGAGACGACGGTGCAGACACCTACATCCAGGTTTTTATAACTGTGCTTCATGGCGACTAGCTCTTTACATGTATTACATGCGGCATCGAACGCCCCTTTCTTCTGACGGATGTTATCATGGAGATCGCCCAGGCCGTCCAACGAAACATTGACGGTCAAGGTCGCTTCTGGGCAACTATTCAAAATCTTTTCAGTCTTCTCTATGACATCACTGGTAAAAAAACCGTTGGTAGGAACGGCGAAGTTCCTCGACATGGTGTTCCGGTAGAATATGGAAGGTATCTCTTCAAAATCGCTTCTCGAAAACGGTTCCCCTCCTGTCAGGAGGAGAAAAGATATCCTGCCCATTCCGCTCGAAAATCGCTCTATTTCGCCGAGGCCGAGTTCGCTTCGGCTAAACTCGCGCGCGTGATAAAAACAATGCCTGCACTCCAGGGGGCATGCACCTGTGACAAAATATATAAAATAAGCCGGGGACCTGTCCGTCTTAAAGATAAGGCGCTTTAAGATGTAGGCAGTCTGGGCCGAATCCATGTTATTTAATCATCCTCTTGTTAAATAAAAACCTCATACCGCCGATAAACGAGCCGGCTGAAATGGCCAAGTCATCGATAGGTTTAATGAAGACCGCCAGGGCAACTGCAAATCGTCCGCCGTGAGCCGATAATGAAGAAAAAAAACGCTTCTCCATAAAAGGTAACACAAAAAATACGACCACGGCAAGCGGCAAAAATTCTATTTTTGCTACCGAAAAGAGCGTCAAAAAAATAAATGCCAGATTCATAATCATCGCCCTTCCCCTCGATTTTAATCGAGCCACGGGATGCTTAAGTGATAGAGAAGGATTTTTCGAAAGGTTCAAATACGTCCAGTCTCTCCCTTTGCGAAAGTCGTTCTTTAAAAGTCCTCCTATCCCAAAATAGCGGAGGTGTTTGGCGACCGCTTCTTTATTGAGTAGAATCCTGTAGCCATTCTTCGTCATCCTATAGCCAAATTCAATATCCTCAATACTGTTGTAGGAATAAGACTCGCTAAAGCCTCCGAGGCTACAAAAGATATCTTTCTTTACTGATCCGCACGCCGTCCAGAACCAATCTACCTTCCCATTGGCCGAATTATGGTAATGCCAAATGAAGATATTTTTATAAACACTGGAAAAATTTTTGTATCCGGGACATGGTTCATATATTCCAATACATGAGTCCCACCCTTTCTCCAGCGGCTCAATCAGTTGCCCTACGGTTTGCGGATGAGGCATAACATCGGAATCCATGAATATCAGAAACCGGCCGCCGGCATCCTCCGCCCCTCTGTTCCTGGCCAGAGCCGGCCCCGATCTTTTATTTTGGGTTACTAGACGGCAATCAAATTCTTCTGCAATCTCGCGAGAATTGTCTGTCGAACAATCATCCACCACAATTACCTCAAAATCACCGTAATCAGACTTGAAGACGGCCTCAAGGCATGGTTTAAGCGTTTCGCCGCTATTGAAGACCGGGATTATGACGGACACCTTTGGCTTATTTCCCGAAAATCTCATGACGCCTTTTTTATCCTTTTTAAATAGCCGCCGTATAGACACCGCTCACGCGGCGCAATGATATTTTTCATCCACCAAGATGGCCTTTGATAAAATTTAAGATATGCCCTTTTTATAATAAGGGCCAACTCTCGCCTTGTCATTCCGTCCGGATTAAAAAAATCCGAGTAGGCGCTCCATGTTTCCGTGTCTGGATTGATCCTGCCCATCTCCAGATATGAGTTAAACATCGCTGAGCCTGGTGAGAGCAATATCTTGACAAAATAGGCGTAGTCCAGCGGCAGTGAGCAGGCGAAATCGATCGTCTGTAATGCCTCTCTGAATGTCTCTCCGGGAATCCCAAACTGGAACCTCCCTACCGTGGAGATTCCTACATTCCTCATCTCGCGGATTTTTTTCCGGATTTTTTCCAGCGGAAAATACTCTCCCCTTATACGGTTTCGATTCTCCTGCACCCCCGATTCAACGGCGCAATTCAACCTGAAGCAACCGCTCCTTTTCATCTCTGTCAGTAAATTTCTTTCGATGTCAAAGTTAACCATATATGCACTCCAACGGATGCCTTTTTTCAAATTGCGCAACGCCTCGCATAAAAGATAGGCCTGCTCCGGGCTATGAGAAAAGATATTGTAGTCATCGTAAAAATTTATCGTTCTCACCCCGAAAGAATCGATGAGGTACTCTATTTCTTTTGTCAAATAACTTACGCTCTTCATTCGTATCGGATTCTTGTCATAAATAGCGCAAAAGCCGCATCTTTTGGCGCAACCCGTTGAAGTAAAGATATGCATAAAAGGCATTTTGTCAAAGAAGGATAGATTGGGTACATAAAATCCAAAATCGGCCATATCATAGGCAGGCAAAGGAATGTTATCCATATTATCGATGCTCCGTAAGCACGCGCAAGAGTCCTCTTCTGAAGATCCTCTCGATATAACACCTTGTATTCCATTTATATCTAGCTTGTAATCTACTCGTTTTGTCAACTCCAGCAGTGGCCGCCCCCCTTCGCCTAACACGACGGCGTCAAGCTCTGGTGATTCATTTAGGCAATTCCCCTTTGCAAAATTTGCATGGGGGCCACCTATGACAAGCAAAGAGTTAGGTAGTGAACTTCGCAGTTCCCGCAACAGAGCCTTTGTCTTCTTCCATAAACAGGTAATTGTGCTTATCCCTATAATGCGGGGCCTCTTCACTATTGCGCATTCCTTTATGAGGGCGATATCCTTAAAATAACCATCTAGCAATGATACTTCATGTCCGGCCTCTCTCAAAACAGAAGCCAGCTGCAATAATCCTTGAGGAGGTAATGCGCCCTGCCCCGAGACATCAGCCGATACATATAAAGATGAGGGCCTTTTTAGCTTAGGATGCCTCAATTCAAAATACGACCAGGGTGGCGTTAAAAGCAGTATATTCATCAAACTAGTAGTGATGGATAAATATTATTTTTTTGATAGACAACGGAACAAGTTAATTCTCATCTTCATCAACCCAAAAGACGCCTCTAAAACATACGGAACGATTCTGGCGTTTCCTCGTCTCATATCGTAACAATCGGCCGGTATTTGCACAATGGGGCGACCCGCCTTCTCGGCCATCAACAAAAGTTCCGTGTCGAAGAAAAAACCGTTATTTTCAGTCTTCTTTAAAAATTCCTCGATGATCCCCCTGTAAACAGCCTTCATGCCCACCTGGGCGTCCCTTATAACCGTCTTCGGGAAAAGAATTCTGATAAATACGTTATATAGCCTGCTGAAAAGAATCCTGTGATAAGGCCTTTTGTTTTTAGTTCCTGCGCCCAGCCTATTCGGCATGGCTACTCCTTGCCGGCGGAATGCCTCTTTTGTCAACGTAGGCAGTGTATTTATGTCGACGGCGAGGTCCACATCCGTATAAAAACACACGGATGCCTTGCTTTCGCCGAAAGCCTTCCTTAACGCCCTTCCCCTTCCGCGCTTTGATATATGGAAAAAACTCACTCGCGGGCAGGTTTTTGCAAGACCTTCTCCTATCTTCTTTGTCATATCGGTTGAGCCGTTTGATGCTATCAATATACGCCAATCCAGCTCTTTTTCGCCGGAAAGAATTTGAATCAGTTTATTGACAGATTGTTCCAAAAGATTCTCCTCGTTGCAAACAGGTATTACCACATCAACTGTAATCTTTTGATCTTCGGCTCTTGAGTCTTGCATCTCTTTCCCGTATTTTAAAAAACTTTGCGTGTTTTCGGATATCTCTTAATGTCACAAAAGGCTAACTGTCTTTATAACGATATCTGAAATATAGTCAAGTTCGGAATAACTCAATTCCTCATACAAAGGCAGATATACTACGGAATCCTCCAGTGATCTTGAATTGGGACAATCTCTTCTAAACTCCCTGAAAACATCCATATTTGAGCAATCCTGCATATAACCGGATGACGTATCTATCCCTCTTTTTAATAACATCTCTCTCATATTTTTTTTGCGTTCGACCATAACGGGGCAGCCTGAGAAAATATTCTTCGCCTTCTCATCAAGGGTAGGTACTC
This sequence comes from Candidatus Omnitrophota bacterium, assembly GCA_016931215.1. Taxonomy (GTDB): domain Bacteria; phylum Omnitrophota; class Gorgyraeia; order JAHIPI01; family JAHIPI01; genus JAFGFD01. The sequence continues at coordinate 4,193 of JAFGFD010000126.1, read as the reverse complement.
TTATATTGGCATTATCCTTTAGCCGGGAGTATAGAAAAAGACCTTTCTTTACCTTTATGTCTGTCTTGAAAACAAGATTCGCCAGCTGGTCCAAGCCCAGTTTGGCCTGAATCTTGTTCAACTGTCCGCTCTTGGGTAAATCTCCGAGAAAGGCTGCCTTTTCCCTGAATAAGGCATCAATAATATCTAAACCAAAAAATGAGAGAATGTTTATAACAAGGTAAAGCAGCGGAAATAACTGTCTTGAGGTTGCGAGTTTCATCTTATAAGCGTCTATTAACTTAAAAAACAACGCTCCTCGCCCTGTGCGACCAATGTGACCTGTACAGGCTCTTATCTTTCCGGCCAGTTCATCGGAATCGGTCGTAATCATTGCCCCTCCCAAAGTGGTAAAGTTCTTTGTGAGGCCGAACGTGTAATAACTTGCGCCGCCGAGAGAACCTGCTTTCCTGCCCATATACTCGGCGCCCAGTGATTGGGCACAATCCTCAACCACAAAAATATTGTTTTCTCTGGCAATATCGATTATTCGATCAAGATCGTATACGAACCCGCAAAGGTGCGTAGGGATAATTACTTTTGTCTTTTCGCTGATATTTTCTTTGATTTTATCAATATCTACGCTCAAGCTATCTCTTTTTACATCCGTGAACACGGGCCTTAGGCCGGACTTCACGATTGCGGCAGGAACAGCAAAATACGTAAATGCCGGCAGAATAACCTCATCCCCATCATTCAGAGCCAAGCACTTAAGGATATAATATAAGGCCCATCTGCCGGAAGGAGCGTATATAGCGTGCTTGACACCTATATATTGAGCGAATTTACGCTCGAACTCTTTCCTGGGTTCCTCGTGAGGACAACCTTTTAAAAGACTCGCCAAAACATTGTTTAACTGTCTGTAGCTTAACGATGGCTTAAAACTGGAAATTATTTTAATCATACAATTTGCCCGGTAATATGACGATAATACCCTATATTATAATCACATTATATAAAAAGGTACCTCCATAATCAACTCAATAACACCCGGGAGAAGAACTTCAAACTGCATAATAACGATACGACGATTTATATGGTCGGAATTAATTGCCGGTAAGAGTATTATTTTGCGGGAAGGAGTGAGTATATTTTACTCCTAATGTTAAAGTCTGCGGGTATGCTTCGTTGGTATACTAAAAAATCATTGCATTCATCCAATATTTTCATCGCCTCTTCTGTCATGCCAAAATTTATTTCTTTTTCTGATTCGCGTAAAATAAAATTTTCGTTTAACAGCATAACTTTTTCAACCGCCATTTTATCTATTCCGCTCCGCGCGGATATCCATCCGCTTACATCGTCTATATTATTTGAAGACCACAGGAGCGCTTCTTCCAGTGCTGTCACATACAGCTCGGCTGCCTTGGGGTATTTTCGTAAAAACCTATCCGATGCGACTATCGCGGAATAAAATAATCTCTGCTTCAAGATACGCATATCATAGTCCTTAACAAATATTTCTAACCACGGATCCCATGAGACTACAGCGTCACCTTCTCCGCTTGACAATCGCTTTACGACTCCATCCATGTCCGAATATATCAATTTGACGTCGTTTCTCGGGTCTATCCCTGCATCTTTCAACCAGCGGTCTATCGCCATTGCAGCAGAAGAACCGTCGTGAATCATTATATCCTTGCCCCTCAGATCTTCCGGCGTCAATATACTCGAGCCTTCGGGTACAATCAGCGCAATTCTCCCCAGCGCCCCCGGCGTGCCGATTATTCGCAAGCCCGGGCATCTTGCCATGTGTAAAATCGCCGGTATCTCACAACTGAATGTGATATCTACCATATTCTTCCCGCAGGACTCAGCCTGATCTTTGCCATGTTCAAAAAATATTATATTTCCCCTAAGGTTATGCCTTGCCAGGATATCCGTGTGATTAAACACCTCCCCGAACATGCAATGAAGGGGGGTAAGCGAAGAGCATCCGATTCTAATTTCATATTCGCTCTCCGGGAATATTTGCCTGATGCCAAGCCCCCCTCGTAATATAGGAGCGAGCGATCCAATATATATAAGCAAGGGGATCACCAGAAGTACTATTAATCTTTTCTTCATTATTGAGCGTGAAATCCTTTAACGTAGTCCGTGCCTTCGACGACTTCCATGATTTTATCTCGCGTCGTACCAAAACGATCCGCCGTCTCAGCGGCTACGGATTCAAAAAGATCTATGGCTTCATCATAATATCTGTTAGAACCATATCTCTCGTGGGAAATCTTTTTCCATAGATCCATTCCCATCGACAGCCAATTTTCGTAAAAATCTTCATTTATATGCTTTTCCAATAAAGCGGATTCTGCTGTCGCTCTTATAGATGTGTCACCATCCGCGCTCAATTCCTTACTTTTTATAACCCTTCTCGCCAGCGGTGGCTTAAAAAGTCCTTGAGAATAGACGATATCCACGCTATCACCCAATGTGATAGGCTCGGGGGCATAAGTCAGATTATAATCGATATTGAAAATAGCCTCCACGGTGCCGTCGTCTAAATGTATCCTTCCCTGGATATAATCTTTTATTTTAAACAATTCCTCCTCACAGCTCGCCGACCCGTATCTTTCTATTGGGACGATCTTCGCAACTTTAAGCGGGTCTCTCCCCCTTTCGTAAAAGACACTGACTAATTCACCGCCATCGATCCCGGCTAAACTTTCTATGCCATCAATATCGATATCAAAGATGACCGTAAAATTATTAGCAAACGTATTAGTAACGCGCCCGTTTTTCAGCGAAACAAATGAGTCCTGCCAATCACTCGGCACAAAATATTTTAGGGGTGCTCTAAGAGTTATCATCTCGTCGCATATCTGCCCGGCTATGGCTAAATGGCCCTTGGCGCTTGGATGATAGGGCGCCTTGAGTTTCTGGCTTTTGTAATGAAAATTTTCATATAGGCCATCCTCGCGCCCGCCCCATTCCGAATCGATATCGACCAGTAAAGCATCTTTTTCCAAACAGACTCGGGATAATGTGACTGGGTATCTTTCATCATAGACTACATCCTTGAGGTCCGAGAAACGGTCAAGAGTGATCTTATTGATAGGCATCTTTATAAAAATCGGCCAGATACCGTTAAACTCCGCCGTCATTATGATCGCGCCGATATTTTTCTCATAATCCTCCAAGGACACCCGCCTGACCAGAGACGGCGGCGGTATTATTTTCAATTTATTTAAAAAATATATCTTAAAATCCATTGCGACCCTCTGAAATAACAGATAATAGTCGCTTTTGTAAAGAACGATATTCAAGCTTCTTAAAAACGGATTGGCGCATGCCCTTGAGCTGTCTTCTACATACTCCAGGGCATGATCATCATTATTGGCAACGATGATGGCATCGGGGTCAAACGACAGGATCATCTCTCTAAATTCTACGAGATTTTGGTACATGGTATGTCCGGGGCAGGCGGCATTTATAACGCGCACATTTTTGCCCAGTTTTTCGTCCAGCATCTTTTCCAGACGCGCCGCGAATGTCTCATCGTCCCTGACGCCGTGCCCGAAGGTGGAGGAGTCGCCGAGGACGAATATCCGATATTCGCCTTCGGGTTTATCGTATGGTATATCCGAGCCATATCTGAATCCGACTGAATTGGTCGACTTTATTGCGGCGTCGCTCGGATCATTAAAATCCTTTAGATTAGGCCTGTTCCACCAATAAAGCAACGGGTGAGGTCTAAACTGGGTATAATAAGAGGAGTTCTTTATATAAAACCGCACGCCATACTCCACGACAACCAGGCTTACGGCGAAAATTACAAATATGCCGAGAGAATAAAACCATCCTCTGGGGAAGATGCCTTTTTTTATAACAAAAAAATAAAAGAGAAATATGAGAAGAAGATACGTATCCAACAGGCCGGCTGTGGCTATCCAAAAAATCCTGGATGCGTTACCGGAAGAATAAGCGGATGCAGCGTGAATGGGAGGTCCTTTTCTCCAAAAGTCGAACGGCAGAGGTACATGCACGAATAAGGCCAGGCCGATACAAAAGATATTTATGAGTAGAATAATTGCTACTAGTCTCTTCATGAAGGCGTGGATACAATTTTTAATAAATCTGTTAAGTAAGATACTGAGGTCCCTCCCGTATCAGCCGAGAAGGAACCTCTATATTTCTATAGGCATGCATTATAAGGT
>JAFGFD010000001.1 GCA_016931215.1 Candidatus Omnitrophota bacterium | reverse complement strand
GGGGCTTATCCCGTAGATTATGGCGAAATTTACTGTCTTTGCCTGCGCCCGCATCTTTTGCGTTACGTCTTTTTCCTTTACTCCGAATACCAGTCCGGCGGTATAAGCATGAATGTCATAACCTTTTTTAAAAGCGGTGATGAGATTCTTATCCCCCGACAAGTGCGCCAGGATCCTCAACTCTATTTGCGAATAATCCGCAGATATAATAACATGGTCCTTGTGCGATGGTATAAAGCCCTTTCTGATCTCTCTTCCGACGCTTGTCTTAATTGGAATATTTTGAAGATTAGGGTTTGAACTGGACAGCCTTCCGGTAGCTGTCACCGTCTGATTGAAAGACGTGTGTAGCCTTGAGGTCTTTTTGTTTATGAGCTCCGGCAGGGCATCGGCGTATGTCGATTTCAACTTGGCCAATGTCCTGTATTCCAGTATAGATTCAATAATAGGGTGCGAACCCAAGAGTTTTCTGAGCACGCCTTCATCCGTCGATATACCTGTTTTGGTCCTTTTTACGACAGGCAGTTTGAGTTTTTCGAAGAGGACTTGTGATAATTGTTGGTGTGAGTTTATATTAAATTCCGCGCCCGCGAGTTTATATATATTCTTACGTAGAGACTTTAACCGGTTGTCCAGATCTTTGGACATTCGTTTAAAGAATTTCGAATCCAGAGATATTCCCTCGATCTCCATCTCAGCCAGCACCCTTACCAGAGGCATCTCCACATTTACGAACAATTCGTAAAGATTTTTTTCTTTCAATTTTTTTTCCAGTATATGCATGAGGCGTAGTGTTACATCCGAGTCTTCGCATGAATAGTCGCTGACCTTCTGGGTTTCCACATCTTCGAGGGATATCTGTTTTTTGCCGGTGCCGATTAACTCGGCCAGAGAAGTCATCTTATAGTTTAGATATTCCATAGAGATGTCTTCCAGGTTGTGGTTCAACTTCGAAGGGTTCAATAGATAGGAGGCTACCATTGTGTCGAAATATATTCCATTGAGCCGGATCCCGCAATTGCGCAGGATAATGTATTCGTATTTTATGTTCTGCCCCACCTTCTTTATCATATCGTCTTCAAATATAGGCTTGAGTCTCTCCAGCGCATCGGCACGGTCTATGCCGTGTCCCTGGCTTCGCAATATAGAAGACGATTCCTTCTTGAAAGCCACGTAGTAAGCCTGACCCGTCTCAAAGCTGAAAGAAATGCCTATGGGTCTTGCCGTCATGGGGTCGGTTCCGGTAGTCTCGAAATCGAGAACGATAACCTTTTCGTTACCCAACTTTTTTAAGAGGTCCGTGAATTCATCCTCTCTGTCTATCAGGCAGTATTTTGAATCAAGGGAGGACTTCGGAGTATACTCCTTTATAAGATTTCTGAATTCCAAACGCTTGAAGATATTATGTAAGGCGTTTATGTCGGGTTCGGACATTTTCAGGTCTTCGAGCTCGACTTCTATGGATACATTGTCATCCAGGATAGCCAGTTCTTTGCTGAGGCGGGCTTTATCCGCGTGCTCGACTATAAGCCTTCTCTTTGATTCCTGCTTTATTCTTTCCGGGTGAGACAGGATCTCATCGAGGCTGCCGTGCTCATGCAAAAGGGCCACGGCCGTCTTCTCTCCGAATCCGGGTATGCCCGAAATATTATCAGAAGAATCGCCCATCAAGGCCAGGAGGTCGACTATCTTTTTTGGTTCCACGCCATATTTTTCTTTTACAAGTTCCCGCGTATAGACAAGGCCTTCTTTGTGAGTTGAGTATATCTTTATAGATGAATTTACAAGTTGTAAAGCGTCTTTATCGCCAGTAACAATATAGACTTCCAGGTTTTTTGCGGCGAACTTTTTTGCCAGAGTCGCAAGAATGTCGTCTGCCTCAAAACCTTCTTTTTCAAATAGCGGTATGCGGTAGGCCCTGACAACCTCTTTTATTACGGGCATCTGCGCGCTCAGCTCATCCGGCATCGGCTTGCGGTGGATTTTGTATTCCTTATATTTTTTATGGCGAAAAGTAGGTCCTTTTAGGTCGAACGCGATTGCAAAATAATCGGGTTTCTCCTCTTTGATGATTTTTCTCATCATGGATACAAAACCGTATACGGCATTGGTAGGCTCGCCCTTGGAATTACGAAGGTCACTTATGGCGTAAAATGCCCTGTAACAGAATGAGTTCCCATCAATTAAAAAGAGTTTCATAATTCACCGTTATTTAATGAGGCGTAGTAGCATTAAATTGAAATGGATTGCGAATAGATGTCATGATTGCATTTATACAATGTCACCGGTAAATAGTCTTAAGCTCATTGGGTCCTGTGTCCGCAAGAGTATTTGGCTAGCTTGTATGATACGGAGATTCAGCCGGACTGCCGCGCTATAAAATAGGTACAGCATAGCTTATAACATCAATGAAATTATTTCTTTCTGATTTATGATGCATGGAGGGTATCTCAGCGGCATATAATTACAAAAATCGATGTTAAGATTATATACGATACAATATGCTTTGTCAAGAAAAAATGAAGAAATTACCGAGGCTTATCTTCAAGTAGTCTTACGGCAGTGCCGGTTCCGTACAGGTATCCGGAGTGGCTATAAAATTGTATGCCTATTATGTAATCAGCACCCAATTCTATTCCCTGCTTTTTCAACTCGCCTATTACTTTACTTGTCTCTAATAGGCTGGAGCGGTAAGATACCAGCTTTATTATTTCGTAAGGCTTGTCTATGCCAAGGGTGGTAAGATATATTTCTTTTGCATCATTTTTACTTTGAGAAAAGGCCGGTGGGAACGATAAGGCGTATGATAATAATGCGGCTATGGCTATAATTCTAATCTGCTTAGTCATTCAACTCCTCATCCCCGTATAGATCGATCATCGTTGCCGTTATAAGGACAACAAGGTTTTTCTTCTCCCTATTTTCGTATTTATATTTGAAGAGATTTCCCAGAAAAGGAATATCGCCCAAAAGGGGCACCTTTCTTTCGATGGTATCCTGGTCCTGGTCCTGTATGAGGCCGCCGAGAATTATCGTGTCGCCGCTTCGCACCATAAGAGATGTCTGAGTACTCCTCGTATCGATCACGGGCCATCCGAGCTCGCTCGGAAATAGCGATTCGTCGCTGCTGAGCTCCGTTAAGCTGCTGATGGGTATGCGGGAACTCAGTTTACTGACTTCCGGGTAGAGATCGAGCGTTATTATGTCACTGTCTTTCAATACGGTAGGAACGACTTGTAGCACTATGCCGGTTATCTCTTCCGCGATGTCATATGTCTCTACGGGATAGACGTCGAGCTCTCCAAGTATAGTAGTGTATTCCAGTTGAGTCCTCTCGGCGCTTGAGGCATAGGGAAAAGTCCTGACTATTTGCAGATTGGCCATTTGCCCCGATAGCGTTGTTATCCTGGGGGCATTTAGTAGATTGACTTTACCGCTCTGCTCCAAAGCTTTTATGTAAGCAAGTAGCTGGCTACCGGTCATGGTTGCTTTCCCTATGAAGAAACCCATGCCCGCCATTGACGCCGCCTCGGTAAAAGTAGAGGCGGCCGTCGCGGATCCGGCCCCGAAGAGGTCCGTTCCCGCTATTATGCCGGGGTGCTCCGTGCTTATCAACTGCCAGTCCACGCCCATTTCGTTCAAATCAGTAAAAGTAATTTCAATGAACTTGGCCTCGATCTGGACCTGCTTTGGCCTTATATCCCATTCCTTTATGAGCTGTCTTATGAGATTGTGGTTTTCAGGAGTATCGGTGACTGTCAAGAGACCCGATATCTCATCGAGCGCTATCTTTCTGCCTTCCTGAGGAGGTAGGTTCTCGAGTAGATAATCCTTAATCGTGTATTTCGTTATCTCGTCGTCCTTCATCTCATTGCCGGCAAGCGACGCAGTCGCAACCGTTACGCAAATAGCTATAAAGGCGATATGTGCAAATATTCGATTTTTTGTCATGTCTACTCTTTTTTGGCCCTTGAGGTTATCTCTGAGCCGCTTGGGGTGATTATCGTAGCCGTTAAAAATATAACGAGATTCTTCTTCTCCCTGCTTTTATATTCATATTTGAACAGGTTCCCTACAAAAGGAATGTCGCCGAGAAGGGGGACCTTCTTTTTTGTCAATGTCTCGTCATCTTTGACGAAGCCCCCCATGACTATTGTCTCCCCGCTTTTTACCATGACGCTTGCGCGGCTCGTGCGCGTATCAATGACCGGCCATCCTAAAAGCGCGGGGACATCGGCTTCTTGAGTGAATGGGTTGTCGTCGTCACCTACATAGATAGGTCTCCTGGCAATGAGATTGCTCACCTCCGGGTGCAGATCTAAAGTGATTATATTGCTACCCGAATTGACGTAGGGCGTTACCTCCAATGTTATACCCGTTACCTTCTCCTCGATTGTGTAGTCGAAGACCCAAATGGGGTCTTCCGCCGTACCTTGGTTTTCAAAATCGACCTCGCTTACATAGGGAAATTTCTGAGTGACCTGTATATTGGCATTCTGTCCGGAGAGAGTCGTTATCTTGGGCGAAGAAAGCAGGTTTGCCCGCTCCTCAGAAGCCAATGCCTTTAGGTACGCTGTCAGGAATTTGCCGCTTTCATACTGGGATATGATGAAGCCCAGTCCAAAGTCGGTCACGGGAAACTGATTTGAAGATTCCACATCCCATTGCACACCTTGATAATTTGGGCTTGAATAATATGTATCGGAGTCCATGTCGTCGGTGGATCCCAATAATGAATTGGTGATGTCTTCTCCGGCCGCTATATCGGTAAACGTGATATCGCCGTGGCGATGCCAGTACCACTCTATGCCCAGTTCATCCAGGTCCTCAAAGGTGATTTCGACGAACTTGGCTTCGATCATGACTTGCTGGGGCCCTATGTCGAATTGCTTGATCAGTTTTTCGATCAATTTGTGATTTGTCGGCGTATCTGTTACGGTAAGGATTCCGGTAATGTCATTATAAGTTATTGTCCTACCATCCTGGTCGGGAAGGGCTTCGGTCAGATATTCTTCGATGCTCAATTCGTATAGGTACTCATCTGAGCCCCATTCATCCTGAGGCCGCGCCTCGGACGGTACAAGAATCATCGCCGCCACCGAAAACATTATTCCCATAAAAAATATTAGTTTGCCGTTCATAATATCAATCCGAGCTTGACTTCGTTACAAATTCCTTGAGGCCGACTTTTCTGACCTTACGTACGCCATATCGCAATTTGTAAGTCTTTGTTATCAACTCCTCTTGCTTTAGCTTTATGGGCGTAGATACCCATATATAGTTCGGCAACACCTTATAGTTCAAAGCAGTTGCCTTTAAGGCGATGTCCAAGACATCAAGTAGAGGTAGCGGCGTAACCGTGGTCAAGGTTATCCTCAAAGGCTCTTCATTGGTCACCTCCTGAAGCGCCCCCTCGTCTATGACTATCGTAGTACCGGTTATCTCCATAAGTTCTCTTATAACATCGCGTATATCGGCCTCTACCAGGGATATCGCCGGAACCATCTTCTTTTTTAAATTTTGAATAAGGATCTCCTTCATCCTCTCATCTTCGTCTTCCGTGAATGTTATGTCTCCTTCTTCCTCTTTTATGTTATCTTCCGGTTTCCTCGGAGGCAAATAAGCGTTTTCGACTTCTATCATGGCCGTCTTTTCGTGTAGTTCTTTCTTATGGGTTGTTATCTCATGTTCGCGCTCCAGGTCTCTGTCTTCATCGCTCATTTCTTCAAGGCTCTTTGCCCTCCTCGTCCTCTTCAGCCATTCAAGTGCCTCTTTATTCTTGTAATCCAACACGAGAGCGTCCTGAAAATCTTCTATTGCCCCATCATAGTCTTTATCGGTATATTTAAATCGACCTGTCCTTACCAGCCGCATCGAGAGGACTTGGGGCGACTCCGATTCCTTCTTTTCTTGTAGTCTCTTTTTTATGGATTCTATACCACGCCTCGCGCCGCTATGTTTAGGGTCTATCTCGAGTATGCGGGAGAATTGATCTACGGCCTCCTCGTACTTTCCATCAGCAAGCAGGCGTTTGCCTTCGCTGTAGAAATGTTCGACAAGGGCATTCTCCTTCTCTTTCGTTATCTCTTTCTCGATCTTGACGACTTCTTCGACTGTCGCTGGGTTATCAAGCGCATGTGCCTTGGGCTGGTAACAAAGTGAAATCGCTATGGGCAAAATGGGCAAGACTATGAAATGAATAAAACCTGGCCAGGTCAAACGACATTTCAATTTAATTCTTTTCATCATATAATTATCTCCATAATTATTCATGCTGATCAATGAGGGATCGATTATCAAGTTTTGTTTCTATGCCTTCAGCATGTAATATAACATACTCCCGTTTAATGTCAATTACTTTGTAATTGTCTACCTGCATGTCCTTGTGCACGGTAAAGGTCTCGTGCGTTATCGTATCGTATAAAACGGCTTGTAATTCGTTACTGAAGACGGGTTCGTTTAAATGAAATTGAATCGGCATGCCGCTCGCGTCCTTGGCAGTTACGACATCCTTGGATACGTGCAAGACCGTGTAGTCGTGTAGGCTCGAACCGTCCTTAACGAAGATCGTGTCTTCGTTCCAATTGATCTGCCCGACTACGCGATCGGGCAGTTCTATAAAACCTTTGTAGACAAAGGGTAAAAGCATCCTGTCGATCGACGTTACTACGAAGTCATGTTCGGCCGAGTCTATGGGCTCGAGAAACATGCCTTCTTCATACCTCATGAAAGGGTCTCTCGTTATCCTCTGCGTGTAATTTGAAATCGGTTCAGGATATTTCAATAGCGCATCAAGCGATTTGTAATGCTGCAATTTATTATTATCCATCTTTTTGAGAGTGGGGCTCGACGCCGTTATAATTATCCTTGTGTCTACGTCGCCTTGGAAACGCCCGATTATCAACAATGAGATGCAGATAATAAGCGTACTTGCCCAGGCAAAAGCCAGTATCTTGAAGACTATTTTTTCAATGTTCGTCTTGGGCAGTCGGTTTAATAGCTTCTTTGCAAATTCTAAAATTTTCTCAAATTGCGCGGGGGTCTGCATAGACACGCCTTCTTTTTGAAATCAACGGACAAAGACCGAATGCATTCGCAGTTTAGAATCGAGCATCCTTTGATTTGCGCCCCTCGTCGTAGGATAGACGCTGCCGGCCGTAATCGCAACTTTGCTAATCACAAAGTTGTGGGACGAAGCCCTCATTTTGTATAAAAGTTCCAATAGCTCCTTTACCGAACATTGTACATCCAAGCTGACAGGGACCTCTGCGTACAACTCATTCGCGCCGTCGGAGGCTTTAGGATCGGCCCTTCCGTGCGACCGTCTTTTATATTGTTCTTTTTCGCGTTTCAAATCTTCAAAATCATCGAAATTGATATACGTAACGGTCTTAACGCCGGCATCGACCGTCATACGGACGAGGTCTTCCAAGATCTTTAATTTATTGACGAGATCCGGTATCTCTTCGGGTCTCGACAATTCGGTCTCGTATTCTTTGAATCCAAGCGAATTTGGCAGAATTATATTTTTAGCCGTTGTCTCTGACCTCAATTTTTTCTGCACCTGGATGAGAAGTTCTTTGAAATAGAGCGGGTCTATGTTTCCTTCGATTTTATACGGCTCGACAAGCGGTTTCAGCCCTTCGTAGATCTCTTTCAACTTGTCGCGATCGCTGGCCAGAGTCTTTATGGACTCTTCTGACAAAGGCACTTTGCTCCTTTCCACAAAAGTGCTTATCATTTCGTATTTCGAAGAAAGCTCCCTGTTCAATTTTGAACTCTTGGCAAAAGATACCAAGAATAGCGCCAGAGATAACAGGAGCCCTATGATGAGTATTGCCATCAGTCCGAGTAACATATAATTCTTTTTAAGGACTGTTATCATTTTGCCGTATCTCCGCCGGTTTTTCTCATAGTCAATCTAATGACAAAGGTCCTGAGGCTTTCCGCGGTATCTTCGGTCTTGAGCTCGTCTGCCGAGACTATTTCAACACCGGCGAAGTAACCCGATTCAAGCAATGAGGTTCTGTACTCGCTTATTACCTGGAAAGTTCCCTCGACCTCCCCTTCTAGCAATATGTCATCTTCTTCTTGAGTAAGCCTAGTAAACCATGCCTTTTCCGGCAATAATCCGATAAGTTCAGCAACGGATGATATGGTACGCGTTCTCATCTCGGGGATTCCCGATACATAATCAAGTCTCGCACTAAGGTCCTGTATATCTTTCTGGATATCCGTTATCTCTTTCTGGTACTTGTTATATTGACTTATGAGCCGGGTGGTCCTCTCGAGGGTGCCGCTCTTGTCCGCGGAAGACCATTCCAAGTACGCGGTCATGGTCACAAAAATCATGATGATGCTTATTAAAGAGCCGAATATATACCATTTCTTCTTCTCGAACTCCTTTGTCCTCAATATATCTTTTGGCAGCAGATTGATCTTTGTAGCAAGTGGGCTTACGTTTCTCAGGGCGAGGCCGCATGCTACGTCGATTCTTCCAGCCAGCTCGTCTGTCGGCTCGAAATCTACTTCATCCTTGATTTTTTCAAGGATGTTGAACTGCCGCGTAGGTATGTCGATGTTCTCCCTTATGAATTGCGCCAAGTTCCTGAGTTTCGATACCCCTCCCGTTACGAGGATCTCCCTGAACACAGTCGCTCCGCCCGACTGAGATTTAAAATACCCTATTGACTTTGATATATCAGCCAGCAGCTCTACCAATATGGGGCTGATCGCGTCCGATATCGCCTGTGCGTGAGGAGAAGACGTCTTGTCAGCTTCCGTTAGAACTATTATACCTTCTTTTCTTTTGAGTTCCTCGGCCTCACGAAAACTCATTTTCAGAAGCGTCGATATGGATCTGGTCAGGTCATTGCCTCCCATTAGAACGCTGCGCGTCCAGACCCTCTTCTCCTGCACTATGATTATGTTGGTCACCTTTGCGCCCATGTCCAGGACGATCTTATTTTTAACGCTGTCCAGAAATTCCATGACGTTGTATAGAGAAAACGGGTCGACCTCGACAAAATCCACGTCTATGCCTAACTCCGAAAGAATATCAAGCTTGTTTTGTATTATATCTTTTTTTACCGCTACCAGCGCGACCTCGATCTCCGGACTGTCGTATGCCTCGAATAACTCGTAATTCCAAATTACTTCATTTATAGGAAACGGGACCTGTAGCTGTGCCTCGTAATGTATAATCTGTTCTATTTTATTTTTTGCTATCTTCGGCACCTTTAAGGGGCGTATGAATACAGATTGACCCGAAATAGATATAGCGGCTACGCCATCGGTTATATTCTCTTCTTTCATCAGATTTGCCAGATGCTCCTTGATTATCTCATCCCTCTTTTCGCTGCTGTCATAACCCGTGTCTGTTTCGAGCTCGATGACCCTTGCGGTCCCGAAACGGAAACCATCCCGGGTCTTGACGACTCTGACGAACTTGATGGAGCTCTCGCCTATATCTAAGCCAAAATATTGTTTTTCGCTTGCCTTAAACATACCTTACCTTAATCTCGCCTATTTTACGCGTTTTGCCTTCCTGGCGGCGTTCTTTTTCCCCATCGAGATATTGCTGCGGGCGTTGACGGTCCTTGACGTCAGCCATTTGTCGATAGCATCCTTGTCAAATCTCCATACATGCCCTATCTTTATTCCGCTTATCTTCTTCTCGTGTAACCAGTTATATATGGTCTGCTTTTCCAGTTTTAGATAAGCCGCCAGCTCTTCGATGTTCATGAGTTGCGCCATATAATTCCTCCTAATAAATTTACTTAAAGTTACTTGTAAATAAGTATACATCAATAAACTTACCTTGTCAAGGTTGGGAGGCGTAAAAATATGGCTATGGACGGGTCATTGACTGCGTATATAACATCTTGAAAATGAGGTTGTTATGAAGAGAGCTTCCTTAATTCTGTATATACTACTTTCTATTCGGGCGGCGTTACGTGGTATGAACGCATGATTGTAGGACATAGATAGGTAATCGTCACGTCATCCAGGGCGGGCGAACCACTCACAATAATAGGCACTCCCTCAAGCAGCGCTTTGAACTGGAAATCGGGTTTTGTAGTGCCGCCGAACGAGGACTCAGGCATCGGGTCGGAAAGGTCTATGTGGCCATAACCGTAGGGCGCCGTTGCGATGCAGGCGTCATAATCCGGGGCCCACTGCGGGTCAAAAGAAGATTGCAATACGACATTTCCGAATTGAGATTCATCATTCCAAAGCGCCAGCGTGCCCGTCATTGAGCACCAGCCGTTATTATTGCTGGGGTTATAACGTTGGGAAAAATAGGTGCCGTCATCGCCCAATATGTACATATTCTTCCATCCGCATGATACGGAGGAGCCCACTGTTATGGGGCCGCTTCTCGTGGAGGCAAAATTGTTCTGCCAGCTCGACTGATCGGATATTAGGAATAATGTACCTTCCACGATTATCGTAATATCCCCTATTTCCGGTCCATAGATACTGAAATTGTTGTCCCTGTCTGGTTCGCCTGAGTAGGTATTGTTTATCAAGGCAATGTATTCTATTGGCTGGGGAGAGGCCCAGTTCCACATATCCGATGTGTAATCGGAGTTTCTACGCCGGTCCGAGTTGGGCCAGAGGCGGATGTATATAGGATAGTAATTGGTTCCGCCGCCGTCATAGAAATCATAATAATCCTGCCAACTCGGGAAATACTTGAGCCTTTCATATTTGTCCTTAGGGTAAGGATCCCAGGGGTCGCCATCTATGTCGTCAGGATCCAGAAATGTAACGTCTTCCTGACCGTTTCCGGCGGGAGAAGAGCTTTCCGTATCGTAATAGCCGTAGCCAGGTTCGTATGAGTTGTACGGATATCCGCTGCCGTATCCAAAGTCTTTAAAAGGGTGCATTATGCATGGATCGTCTCCCTGATCTCCTCCGTCCTTGGAAAGGCTGTGAGAGACGCTTACCTCTGCGTTGGGATAACCCCATAAAAGCACATAGGCCCCGGATTCATTTGAGTCGGTAGGATAACTGGCGAAATACTGGCCGGCCATAAATTTAAAGCTGTCAAAGGCGTATCTCGTGGCATGAGAGGTTCCGCTTGTTGGAAGGTCTTTGCTTCCGTCTCCGTCTACATCAATAAGATTACTGGCAACTGCATTGCCGAATGCCCTCTTTGTGTACCGAGGGTCGTTAAAATCATCGAGATATCCAAGCTTGAGCGAACCCGGAAGCGTATCACCGGACCAGAAGTTACCGCCAACGCGTATGGGGGCTTCATCGAGCCAATTTACTTTCTCAAAATCCGCGTAATCATCACCTAGCGCGCCGGCAAAGTCACCCTCGTCGGAAACATATATGATATCGTATATTTTTACAATGGCAAAAAGGGTCTGTTCCGCAATCTGATTACCCCCTATTACCGTATGGCCTTTTGCCGTTACGCCGTAGTAACCTCCTGAATTGAAGCCGAAGACCAGTCCCCCGCCTCTATTCGGATTCATGGCGTCTTTGATGTTATCGGCCTCGGTTTGAGTAATACCCCCGTAGCCTCCTGCGGCTATGGCATCCATCGATGCGTGGAATGAGAGCCAGCTTCCGAACGGCCTGTCGTTCTGTATACAGCCGGCCACAAGCCAGGCCTTTGCGTCGCTCAGCCCTACATTATACACCAGCGCTGCAGCCATAACCGCCCTGTCTGCCGTATTGATGTTGATATGATTATATGCGCTATCATAGGAGTTTGTAGTCAGAAAGTCTTTGAGTAGATGCATCTTTGCGGCGGTTATGTCGTTGTAAGAATCCGAGGCGTTTGCCGAGATCGACACGATGTGCCATATGTTCTGATACCCTCCGGCAGGCCTTCTTTGGTATATGGCAGTACCGTCGCCGGCTTCAAGGACGCCGCTATAATAACCGGCTGCATGATTTGTCCCTGCGAGCGGCGGGTTGTTACTTCCGAAATTTATTAGTATATATATAAGGTCGTCCAAGAGGTCCCCATTAACAATATTTATATTGAGCTTTCTGTTCTCGTCGGCCACAACGGCTTCGCAATGTATCGATTCCGTAGAGGTCGTTACCGTTTCTTCAATGCCGCCGGTAGCCCATGTCTCGTACAGGGTGTCGAAGGCGCCGCTCTTTGCGTCATCCCTCAAGTCTGATATAGCCTTGTTTAGAGCCGCTTCGGCAGCGAAGCGGGCCTTTACTCCATGATAGTAGTTCATCGCGGCCCTATATTCCAGACGCATAGTAAGGGCAAAACTCGTTGCAATGAGTGCGAGCACCATAAGTATTCCTATCGCCAAAAGTAGCGCTATACCTCTATCGCGTTTCATAATACCACCCGTCCTTTATCCGCTATTTGCCAAAAATAAAGTTGTCCTAAACGGAAATATATTGCCTTCTGAATCTATTCCTGTAATCGTAATCTCAACGGCATCAGGCAAAGTGCCTGTAGTCGTCCAATCACCGTCACTGGTCCAGGCGGAACCGTTCCAGTATCTAATGTCGAAATCATTTATATGAGTCCCGATATCATTTATCTCATCCCAAACCGGGTCAGCAAAATCATCGGGGTTCGTCTCATGGCATCGCCTCATAGTCGTGCCGTCCAAATAATATCTAACCTGATATATGTTCCCTTCGACCAAGGTGGTAAATTCAATGCTGTCAGGATCCTCGCCTATGTAATTTGGTCCAAAGCCTCCCCCATCGTACGTTACGCTGCCTTCCTCGATACCCCTGAAACCCCCGACGCCTCCTACGAAAGCGCCCGGCAGTTCCCTTGTCAGCATATCAAGAGACATTCGTATGTCCTGGTATATCTCAACGCGCCTCTGCGCCGTAAGCCAGGCGTCGAACCCACTTTTGAACGCTATGTTAATAGTTACACCCAATATAGACAAAAGCGAGATGGCGATAAGAATCTCAAGTAGCGTAAGTCCATCTTTATTTTTCATTAAAACCTCGCTAAATATGTGACCAACGATATCAGATGCTGGCTCTCTTCGGCTGTCCCTGAAGGCCAGTATATCGTCGCTTCGATCTTCTTAAGGTCTGACTTGACATTTGTGACATCTACTTTATAATCAAAAGCCTCAAAAGGGGTTTCTAATTGAGTCTTGCTGACGCTCGCCACCCCGTAGTATCCGAGTTTCTTAATATTCTCCATCTCGCTTTGGGCCAGATATGTCGCCCGCATCAGGTTCTGCGAGCGACCTGCCGCGTCAAAGCCGACCGGGAACAGGGCAAGAAGCCCCAGGAACCCTATCAGCAACACAAGAAACGCCACTACAATCTCTATCAAAGTAAAGCCCCTGATTTTGGATTTCAGCTTATTCAATTTTTACCCTTCCTGTAGTGTTTTCTACGCTTATCGTAACATACGTAGATGGATCGCCTGCCACGCCTAAGGTTATAGAGCTGTCGCTAATCTGATCAAGGCTCCCGTTTTTGTTAAAGCAAGCTGCGCTTCCGCTGGCGCCCCTTATAAAGTTGTTGGTTATGATGCTCATATTGCCCTGAAATTTGTTGATCTTGCCGACGTTGGTTGAGCCGCTAAAATCGCTTGCTATGTAATATTCGCCGTTTACACCATCAAAGAAGACATAATATTTTTGACCGCGGCTTATAGCATATTCCCTGGCGAGCTTCAATGTGCTTTCTACATTTTTTGCTGTGGTCTTGCCGGCGGTCCTCTTTACGAAAGAGGATGTTGAGACCGTTATAACGGCGATCAACACGAAAATCACCGCCAATACCGTCATAAGTTCCGCAAGTGTATAAGCTCGCGCCTTGATTTTCATAGATCACCAATTCGTGACATCATCGCTTGTATTGTTTGCCTTATCCGGCCCCTTGGACCAAAGGTCGAATGACCCGGAATTGTGCGACGGGCTTGAGCAGTCGTAATTATAGTTCTCACCCCAGGGGTCGACTATATGCCCTCCGGATATATCTTCGTCCTTAAATTCCATATAAGGGCCGTACCATGTGGTCTCACCGGTATCATTAACGAGATTGTCGTACAAATTGGCGCTCCCGATTCCGTTGTCGTCATCGGGATATCTTGCCAGATCTGCCTGAAACATCTCAATGGCGATCTCGATGGCCCCTATCATGGCAGCAGCTTCTTTTCTCATTGCCTGCTGTCTGGCGGATGCGCCGACCCTTCCTATCATTGCTATCAGAATAAATATGACAGCTATCGCTGTCATAAGCTCAACAAGTGTAAAGGATTGCGTTGAATTTCGTTTAATCACTGTTATATATACTCCCGTAAAAAGTATACCCTATTCGCTTAGGGCTGTCAAGAGTTTGACCAGAGGCAAAAACATTGATATAACTATAAAGCCTACAATTAGCGCCATAATTACTATCAAAACAGGCTCTAATATTGACGTCATTGCCGAGACCGTGGTGTCCACCTCGTCGTCATACGTGTCGGCGACCTTATGGAGCATCTGATCGAGAGAACCAGTCTCTTCGCCTACGTTTATCATGTTTACGGCCATAAGGGGAAATATCTTTGTCTTCGAAAGTGGGCCGGTTATGGATTCTCCTTCGCGAATGCTGTCATGCACCATACCAAGAGCGCTGGCGATGACCTCATTTCCCGCAGTATCTTTTGTTATGGTAAGGGCTTGCAGTATGGGTACGCCGCTTGCGATAAGCGTGCCCAATGTGCGAGCGAAACGCGCTATGGCAACTTTTCGTATCAACTCTCCGAATATAGGCAACTTTAGCTTCATCTTGTCGATATTATACCTGACCTTCGGGACCCTCGCTATCATCCTGTAAAAGAATACCAGGACTATTATACCCAGGATGGCTATCTTCCATCTGTATTGCACAAAGCTGCTTATCTGCATCAGTATCTTTGTAGCTACGGGAAGTTCGGTCCCTATGTCCTTATATAAATCGATGAATTTCGGTATGACGAAGACCATGAGGAAAGCGACGACTGCTATTGCGAAGCTGATGACGAGGCTTGGGTAGATGAGCGCCACCTTGATTTTAGCGCGGAGCCTTTCGCTCTTTTCGGCAAATTCCGCAAG
>JAFGFD010000013.1 GCA_016931215.1 Candidatus Omnitrophota bacterium | reverse complement strand
ATAAAAAATTTAAGATTCCTGGACTTATTTCTCATAAACTACCCTTTCAGTATGTATATTTATTTTCTTAGATGACACCGATTTATTTCGCAAGAATATACTATTTTTAAGACTTGTATAATTTTTTATCCCGACGATATTTTTTACCATATCCTTACATAACTGTCCGAGACGCCTCTTCAAAATATATGATGTCTCCATATTGACGATGGATTTAAAGACACCCATGGAATAGTCTCTTCTCACTCCCATCCTTCTAAGGCAATAAGGGTTTGAATAAAGGTTTATATTTCCCGCGGAGGAGGTAAATACCAGCTTGTAGCCCATGCCCCTGGCAACATTGCTTATCTTATGAGAATATAGTCCTCTAGGTATAGCAAATGAAACTATCTCCTCTCCCAATTTCTCCTCGAGCTCAAGCTTCGATGACTTAAGCTCTATGATGAGATTCTGATATGAATATTTATGCATAATCTCGTGATGGACGCCGTGGGAACCTATGTCCATTTTGTTTTTCTTCATCAATTGAACCTGATTCCAGCTCACTCTGTTCGGTCTTCCCATATCATTCACTACAAGAAAGAATGTCCCTCGAAATCCCAATTCTTTCAAAATAGGTAGCACTGTATCATAGTGGCTTATGTGTCCGTCGTCAAACGTTAGCAGTATAGGTTTTTTGGGTAGTTTATCTTCGTTTTCAATAAAGAGTAAATCATTCAGAGAAATCGTAGTGAATCCGTTATCTTTTAGATATTGCATCTGGCTCCTAAAGGCTTCGGGTGTCACATTGTAAAATTTCTCGTCATAGCGAAGCCTTATGGAATCTTCGAATTCGACGGAATGGTATCTCAATACGGTTATTCGCTTAAACATAACTTCTCCATAACTCCATGCTGAAATCATCGTACAGGTCTTTTGGGTAACCTCTTTTTGCCATTTTAATACCCTTGTCATTGCGAGGAGTCCCGAAATTTCGGGACGACGAAGCAACCTCTTCTTTTCCGTTAACCGTTAACCGTAGATCATTAACCGTTCTTTCTTCGTTAACCGTAAACCGTTCACCGAGAACCGATCTTAAATATTCCCTAATCGACGTAAACTTGAAATCTCTAAGCAGGCTCTCAAGTTTACTCTCTGTCTTGGATAAATTAACATAATGCCTGAATTTACTCACGGCGTCGGCCTTGATCCTCGGTTGTTCGGGGTCAAATTCCCAGGGGTGAAGATATATGACCGCCGGTTGCCTCTCATTGTTTATTCTTTTTATAGATCTCTTCACAATTCCGTAAGGCAGCAATCGAAAATAACCTCCTCCCGAAAAAGGTAAATTCCTTCCCAGTATCTTCGCGGTAGAAAGAGGGAACTCCCATAGACCGCCCTCTTCGTCATTGCGAGCTATCTTAAGTACGTCATTGCGAGCCCCGAGACTTCGGGGCGAAGCAATCTCTACCCTATACGGATACCTAGGGGCTTTCACCAATCCACCCCTGTCGTGATAGATCGGAAAGATACTCGAATCATATACATAATTCTTATCTTTCAACACATCCAACGCCCAGAGGGAGTCTTTTGTAATCGAATAACTGGGTGCCCTGTATCCCAAGACCGGCTCTCCCGTAATATTCTCAAGGATATGCCTTGCCTTCCTTAAGTCTTCTTCAAATGCATCGATCGTATCGCCATATATCAGATTGTGAGAATAGCCATGGCTTGCTATCTCATGGCCGCCTTCATGAATCCTCTTTACCAATTCAGGAAAGCGCTCCGCAATCCATCCCAGAACGAAGAATGTAGCTTTCGTCTTATGCCTATCCAGTATCTCCAATATCTTTTCGGTATTTTTTACTACCCTGGATTCGATCCTATCCCAATCATAGCTCGCTATTACCTTTTTAAAATTCTCAACCTGGAAATAATCCTCTACGTCAATGGTGAGGATGTTGGCAACATCGGCCGACGGCCTATGGATTGTGCCCCTGTGCTCTTGTGCTCCTGTGCTCTTGTGCACCATCGCCTCATATATTTTTTTATAATTCCTGTAAAATTGTGACTGTGAAAATCTCCTTTTAACGTTATTGTACGCGTTTCTTGTAAGCTTATCTCTTAGGCCCTTTTTATTCATCAATGTAAAGATTGCCTCTTTCAACTCATCGCTACTCCTGGGCCTTACCAATATTCCATCGTCATTGCTTATGACATAACTGACACCGCCTACATCAGAGGCAATTACAGGAACCTTCATGCTCATTGCCTCAAGCAATGATATGGGGATGCCTTCTTTAAGTGACGGTAGGACAAATATGTCCATAGATTTGTATATCGGGACCATCTCTTTTTGGAACCCGGCAAATACCACATTATCCTCCATACGCATCTCTCTGGCCCGCTGTTTTAAATAGGCGTTCTCCTCCCCGTCACCCACAATCAATAATTTAACGTTCTGCTGCACATTACATATTCTGCGAAATGCCTCGAGAAGATACTTATGGCCCTTTTCTACGCTCAATCTTCCTACAGCGCCTATTACAAATGCCTTTCCAAGTCCGAATTCTTTCCTTATGTCCCGTTCTCTTGTATTTGGATTGAATCTATCCATATCGACGCTGTTGGGCACAAAAGAAACTTTGCCATTATTGATTACCATCTTTTGGACATGCTGGTATATTTGGGGTGAGACAGAGACTACATGATCCATCCTCTTAAGTAGTCGCTTGTCCAGCCAATCATAGAACCTAACCTTTCTGTCTTCGCCGGTCCATCCATGTAAAGTCGTAACAATAGGCACCTTGGCTATCTTAGAAACTATAAGGCCGTAGAAACTACCTTTATACCCATGCGTATGGATAATTTGCATCTTCTCTTTCTTAACCAAATTTACCAATTTCCTTATTGCGCTTGGGTCGAAACGTCTTCTACACGTTATAACCCTGGCTGGAATATTTTTTTCTATCGCGCGGTGAAATACCTCTGGGTTGCTTTTATGAACGTTCTTCAAGCACGCCAGAAACGGAGCATCTCCTTTTTTCTTCAGTAAAGTCAGAAGATCAAGCATTACGCTCTCTGCGCCAAAATACCCCGAACTTGAGATTATATGCAATATCTTCATGGCTATTTATTTCCATCCTTGCCGTCATTGCGAGCGGCTTTTTTCACTTCGTCATTGCGAGGAGTCTCGCTGCCGAAGGCGGTGGACGACGAAACAATCTCATCCTTCACTACGCCGGGATTCAGGTGTCTTCTTGCCGCTTCAATAGAATTGAATAATGGGTATATCTTCTTAACTTTTCCTGTATAATCTTTTTCTGAAATGACATCGGGGCAGTTTGTAATTACAAGCCTCCTGCCGTAGTTATTCATGACTTTATACATCTTGCAAAGATAGTCGCACCAGCTCACGTCAACGCTCTTTACGTCCTGCATATTCAACACTATCTTCTTAAAGTCATTATTGACCACTTCCATTATAAAAGGCTTCATCTTATACATGACCTTATCTTTGAGATCGCCTTTTAAATCGATAACCAGTATCCCGTCATTTAAAGTGTGCTTTATCTCCATGGGCTACCTTCTTTCTTATTAGTTCATAGGTCATGGCTCATAGGTGATAGTTAAATATAACTTTTATATAGATTTCTTAATTGAATTAATCAATGAAGAAATCATTTTTCCAATTTCATCAGCTTTGTTTTTTAATGATTCAAGAGATCTTTCAGTAATCCAATTGTTTTTATTAAAAATGATAAGTAAAGTAATGGTTTCATTCAATGATCCTCTGGCAATGTATAGAAATTGGATAAATTCCTTTTTTGAAAAACGACCCTTTCCTTCTGCTATATTCATTGGAATAGAGG
The DNA here is from genome assembly GCA_016931215.1 of Candidatus Omnitrophota bacterium. Lineage (GTDB taxonomy): Bacteria > Omnitrophota > Gorgyraeia > JAHIPI01 > JAHIPI01 > JAFGFD01. Next base: position 4,803 of record JAFGFD010000013.1, on the reverse strand, counting down.
TTGCGGCTGACTCTAATTGTTCTAAAAGTCTGTAATGTTTTCTATCTGTCTCAATAATGTTTGTAGTATCAATTACTTCCTTTGCAAAATCTACGGCTTTTTTCCAAACCTCAAGGTCTTCAAACACAAATCGCATTTTTACTTTTTTCTCCTATGAGCCATAAGCCAATTAATCTTTTCCTATGAGCTATGAGCCATCAGCTATGAGCTAAATTTACCCCTATCTTTTATAATACGGGCCGGAACGCCGCCAACTATGGAATTCGGGGGCACATCTTTCGTAACTACTGCTCCGGCAGCTACGATGCTTCCGTTGCCTATCTTAACACCCTGCACAATTACCGAATTTGCCCCTATCCAGACATCATCTCCGACGATTATATCCTTCTCTATCCATTCCTGCCGATTCATGATTTTGCCCGGCTTAGTACCATGATTTGAACAAAACATCCTAACCCCGGGCCCCATTAATAGGTTATCTCCAAGTACTATTTTAGCATTTGGGCTGGCCCATATGCAGCAGTATTGGTTTATGTGAGAATTCTCGCCCAACGATATATTCCTGCCGCATCTTAGGGACGCCGTAGGATGAATCCTTACGTTTTCCCCCTTCTTCATCTGGGCGATAGGGGAAACATGGTCGTGGATATACCACGCCCACCTCGCCACAGCTTCTTTAAAGGCAGTTAAAGAAAATCCGTATCTCAATAATTCAATTATGTATTGTATCTTTTTTGCCTTCTTCATCTTTTTCCTGTGTCTTGTGCTCTTGTAACCTGGTGACCTGGTGCTCTTGTTCGCTATGAGCTAAGTACTATGAGCCATGAGCTATTATCGCACAGGCTGCCACACAACCCTTCTCTCGCCCCTTAAAAATCTGATAAACCCTAAGACCGCCGCAAAGTTCATTACGCAAAAATGGTATATTAACCTAACTATTTTTAAATGTGCTCCTGTGCTCGTGTGCTCCTGTGCTCGTGTGATATGGCCAAATAGCGCTATACCATAAAAACAAAGCTGAGCAATATAGGAGAGGTAATAAAACCTATTTATTTCAAAGAGATACAGATTGCTTACGAATACGCCCAACAAAAAGAGTGGACTTAACCATCTAAGTATCTTATGGGAAAAAAGCTGAAACGAAAGTAAAGGATACTTAATTGGGTTCAATAGATGTTTCATTTTATAAAGAACATTTATCCCGCCTGTAACTATACGAGTCTTCCTTGAAAATTCAGTCCCTGTATCCTTTGCCGCATTTTCATAGCATATTGCCTCTTCTTCGCAGACAACTTTAAAACCTCTGGAATTGACTATTAAAGGAAGCGCGAAGTCTTCTATCAAGCTCTCCTCAAGCGGCTCGTATAGTTCTCTTCTTATTGCAAATATGCAGCCGCTGACCCCTATCATGGAGTTTATCTCGCTCTCTCTTCTGCGTAGGTATTTCTCATATTTCCAGAAGAAGCTCGCCTCCTCCTCTATTCCTTTACCGTTAACCGTAAACCATTCACCGTCCACCTGTCTTTTAAAATGCTCCTCTCCCCCCACGCAGCCAACGTTGGGATCGCCAAAATTCCTCACAAGCTTCCTAATAGCTTCTTTTTTATAAATCGTCGTTGCGTCAGAGAATACCAATATATCTCCGCTTGCCTGAGACACTGCGAGATTCTGCACTGCGGTCTTCCCCTTATGTTCATCCTGCCTCACCAGTTTTACACCTTCAAACTCTTCAACGATTCTATTCGTGTCATCGCTGGAAGCATCCGAGGCAACGATTACCTCGAGCTTATCCTTGGGATAGTCTAAAGTTAATGTATCCTCCAGCTTCTTTCTGATTACGCCCTCTTCATTGCGAGCTGTAATGATAAACGAAACTGTCGGTAAGTCATCGCTAATGGTTCTTTCGTCATTGCGAGCGGAGCGAAGCAATCTCTTACTCTTAACAATTATCTTAAGGATAACCGCGTATCCAATATAAGTGTAAAAAATTAAAATTACGGAAAACCAGAATGTAAATTTCATAATCTTTTCCTATGAGCTATGAGCCATCAGCTATGAGCTATAACGCTTTCCTTAAAACAATCGATTTGAGTTTAATGTAATTCTTACTCCCGAGAAATGATTTTGCCAGGTTCCTGAACATCTGATTTAACCTAAATAGGAATAATACCCCTGTATTCTGTTCAACGAGCGCCCTGAATGTCCAAAGGTCATATCCCCTCTTTATCCCTATCTTCTTGTATATTTGGAATAACGCTGCTGCCGGTTCTGCTGTTCCTTTGCTATGAGCTATGAGCGATGAGCTACGAGCTATATCCGGTCCTGTCGTTCTTTTGCTATGAGCTATGAGCGATGAGCTATGAGCTATATCCGTATATCCAACTTCAGAATAAAAAAGTCCCTTATAGGCGGCGTCTCTTGCGACAGTCGTAATCCTCTTATCATAGAAACCCGTAGGAAGTGAGAAATAATCTATTCTCTTACCCAGATTCTTCTCCAGAACCTTCTTTGACTCAAATAATTCATATTTCAACTCGTTATCACTCAATTCAATGGGAACTCTGTGGCTCATGCTATGAGAACCTATTGACATTCCGTTGTCTTTAAGCTCTTTTAACTCCTGCCAGCTCATTATATCTCTTTTTCCTATGTCATCTACTGTAACAAAAAACACTGCTTTAAAACCGTATCTTTTAAGTATAGGGTAGGCAATATCAAAATTGCTCTTAAGCCCATCATCAAAGACCAATAGAACTGATTTATCCGTTGCGGTTTCGATCTCATCAATGCCTATAGCCCTATAGCCGTTATCATAAAGCCAACTCATCTGCGCTTCAAAGTCAGACTGCCGCATAACATAGGGCCTGTTTCCGGACTCTATGGTTGCTATGTCAAAATTATCCTCTTTTATGTCATGGTAAAGAAGTATAGGTAGTTTCATTTTAATTTCCAATTTCTATAATCTATCAAACAAACTGCTCTTGCGATACCGTAAATAAAGTAAAGATATGCCAGTTGGAAGACATGCTTCCAATTATGTGTACGCAAGACTTTAATGATTGCTAAAAAACTTGGTAATACAAAGATACATATCAAAGAAATAAAAAATATGAACCAATTATCTAGAACCATACCGTTTAATAATCCAAAAAGTAAACTTACTATAAGTAAGAGTATAATCATAGCAAAGGATGTTGACTTTGTTAATCGAAACTTTGGCATATCATCAAATAACCTTTGAACAGCTCCTTTACCTCTCCATACTTCTTTAAGGAAAAAATCTTTTATTGTCTTTGGGTTGCCCAAGTGAATAACGCTTAACCTGTTATCACTAATTATGTTATATCCTGCTTTCCTCAAACGTTTACAAAAATCAACATCTTCGCTAGTAATTAAATCTTCTCTAAAACCATCTATTTTTTCAAATACCTCTCTTTTGACTATTAAATTCCCGCTTGGGAGCCATTTTGCGTTACACTTAGATCTTCTATTTATATTCAGAGCCCATGCCCTTTCTGTCCAGCTTGGATTTTCGGGTAATGCATATTCAGCTCCTACTATATCTACTTCTTCATTTTGTAATAAATTGACGGCGTTCATTAACCAATCCTCTGGCGCAATGCAGTCTGAATCAATAAAAGCAATGATTTCGCCCGACGATTGCTTTACCCCTATATTTCTTAATGTAGATATTGTACAGCCTTTATACTGCAATAATTGAACTCCATATCTCTTTACTATAGTTACTGTCTTATCTGACGAACCGCCGTCAACCACTATAATTTGGAAATTATCCTTGCCATAATCCTGAGCGACAAGTGCATCAAGGCATTTGCCTATATATCTCCCCGCATTTGTAGCAGGTATTACTATTGAAACCTGCTTGAAATCAATATCATTATTACGCATGTTATACGGCATAGACCGTTTTCCCCCAAAAATCTTTCATATCTTGTAAGCTTTTCTCATAGGCAAATTTCTGCTTAGCGTATAAAAGCCCTTGCTCCCCTAACTGCTTTCTCAAGAAAGCACTTTCTATTAATTTAACAAGAGCCGCTTTGAGTTCGTCCAGGTTATCCGGCTTAATTACTATGGAATTAACACCATTTGCACAAAGACCGTCTTCTACTGCGCCGGTATTTGTCGTACAGATAACGGGTTTACCTGCCGACATGGCCTCTATAAACACCTTACCATATGTTTCCTTCACGGACGGGTTAACAAATATATCGCACGCACCAAAATAGGAAAGCACTCTATCTTCTGAGACATAACCCTCAAAAATAATCCGCTCATTTCCCACTTTATAAGCAAGTTCCATCAATCTCCTCTTCTCAATACCATCTCCAACAATATTCAAGTATATATTTTTGTAGCACTTGTGCAGTTCAGCAAAAACATTAATGAGATTTTGCACTCTTTTATCTGGAACAAGACGACCAACGAAGAGGATGATAATGCCGTCATTACTTTTCAGAATACTACTTCGTATGATAATAGCATCTTTTAAATGCTCTTCCTTACTAAAAAATTGTGTCGGAACGGGGATATTTTCGATTACCTTATTCCTATTAGCATTATATATTTTATCTAAATTACTTTTATTTTTTCTGTTAACACAACGAATAGAATCGGCTATCCGCATAACTTTTTTTCCTATTGGGATGTATATCCTGTGAATCATCGGCCTTGTATTGAGCCATTCTCTATCAAAAAAGGTATCATTGTGATATTCCACGCTTAACGGTATCTTAGTGGTCTTTTTGAACATCCAACCGGCAAAACCCGCTCTATATGGTTCTT
>JAFGFD010000125.1 GCA_016931215.1 Candidatus Omnitrophota bacterium | reverse complement strand
ATGTGCGAGGAAGTGCCGAAACCATCCGCGTTTTGGCCCGTTAGGAGGTGTAAGTTATAAGTGCGAATTTACTTCGCTTAAGAATGCGTGCGGCGAAGCCGATAGCTTTTGAAGGTATTACAATTTTAAAACCATGCGTAAAATTAAACGTTACCATGCTTATGCCGTAATCATCTTGACTTTTATAGCTCAGCTAGTAGTCAGTAATTATATAGACAGCGCTATGCTGAGGCCCAATCTCATGATAATCTTATTGACTTTCCTGGCTCTTTTTTCCGATAAATGGTTTGGCTTGGAGGTCGGGATAATAGTAGGGTTATTTTTTGATATTGTTTCTATAAGGCCATTCGGAATAAATATTCTCCTCTATGGCGCGGGAGGATTTCTGATAGGGGCTTACAATAATAAATTTTACAGAAACAGTCGTATTACGTCCGCAATCCTGGTTTTTTTAGCTTCTTGTTTCATCCTTTCTCTTTATTACATTTCAGTAACGTTTGTAGTATCATCGATGCAATCCCTTGCGCATTTTAAGCCCGTCCTGGGCCCCCTTGTCATAATACCGTCGGCCGTCAATTCTCTCTTTGCGGTTTTTTTGTTTACTTTCCTTTTTAAAATTTTTCGTTATGGCGAAGACGTGATGTAGGTAATGCGACGATGTATAAAAAGATGTGATTTAACATGAGATTAAAGATCTTAAAAAATTTAATAATTCTCGGTACGGCGCTTTTGATAATCTGCCTCTGGTACCTCCAATGCGTCGAGAACGAAAGATACAAGATTTTGTCTCAGAACAACAGAATCAGAATAGTGCCTCTTGTGGCGCCAAGGGGAAATATTTATGACAGAAACATGAATCTGTTGGCGGGCAGCCGACTCGCTTTCGACTGTGCCATTATTCCTCAGGAGTTTGACTCCGAAAGCGGGCAGCTTGGGGCCTTATGTTTATTGCTCGGCGAACCGCTGGAGGCCATAAGGGATATAATTAATAAAAATACTATCGCGCCTTTCGCTCCGCTTACTCTCAAAAAAGATATCGGCAAAGAGACTGCGATAAAGATATCGGAAAAAATCGTAGACCTCCCCGGCGTTATCATTCATACGTATCCGGCAAGGTTTTATCCTCACGCGAACGCATGTGCTCATGTCACCGGCTACGTAGGGAAGATTAACGAAGATGAGTTGTCCGTCTTGCGGGACTACGGTTACAAGATGAGGGATGTGGTAGGCAGAGGAGGGCTGGAGTTATACTATGATGATTACTTGAAGGGCGAGAGCGGCGGTAGGCAGACCGAAGTCGATTCCCGGGGAAGGGAGCTGAGATCTCTAGGTATAAAAGAACCTGAAAAGGGCCTGGATATAATGACTACGATAGATATCGATCTCCAGGAGTACGCAAGTTCTCTTTTGGAAGGTCTTAGAGGCTCAATTATTGTCTTGGAGTCTGAAACCGGGCAAATACTGTCTATGGTCAGTAAGCCGGACTACGATCCCAACATATTCATTTATCCCGATAATTCTTTACAGGTAAAAAGGCTGTTGGATAGAAAAGACTATCCGTTCGTAAACAGAGGAATATCGGGTCTTTATCCTCCGGGCTCCGTCTTCAAAGTGGTTACGGCAACGGCGGCTCTTGAGCTTGGGAAGATCGGGGATGATGAAAGATTGAACTGCAACGGGTATTATATGATAGGAAACCGTAGATTCAACTGCTGGCGCAAGAAAGGTCATGGGAGCCAGAAGATAACAGAGGCCATTAGGAACTCCTGTAATGTATTTTTTTATCAATTGGGTCTCAAGGCAGGTCCGGACGCCCTTACGGATTTTGCGGAACGCTATCAGTTGAATCTCCCAACAAATATAGACCTTCCCTATGAAAAATCGGGTGTTGTACCGAGCGGGTCATGGAAGAGAAGATTCAGAAAAGAGGCTTGGTACAAAGGTGATACCTTAAATTTTGCTATAGGGCAAGGCTATCTGTCGTTGACGCCGATAGGGATTCTTAAAGTCTATAACACGATTGCGCAAAACGGATACTTAATAACGCCTATTGTAGTCAAGAACATAGGCAACGTGGATGTCTACAATGTCGAGAAAAGCCGCATCAATGTCACGTCAAATACTTTCGCAGCGATAAAACGCGGCGTCGGCATGGCCGTAGAAGACGAAAACGGCACTGCCCATAGGGCATATGTGGGAGGAGTTGATGTTGCCGGAAAGACGGGTACCGCGCAGACGGGCGCGGCGTCGACCCATGCGTGGTTTGCAGGTTTCGCCCCTAACGATAAACCCAGGATAGCCATAGTCATCTTCGTCGAACATGGTGGCAAAGGAGGCAGCATACCATGCGAAATAGCCTCGAAAATATTCACTAAGCTGAAAGAACTCGAATACTTATAAATGCATATTTGATTTCTAATAGAAAAGGGCGCCTTGATGTACAGATCCGAATATAGACGGAGTTTCGACGTTTACTTATTCGTACTTCCGATAATTATTTTTTGCATAGGCCTGTTTTTTCTTTATAGCGCCTCCCGCGGCATGCAAGAGATCAAAGGTATAAATTTCACGGCCAGACAAGTAACGTGGTTTTTCCTAAGCGTGGCGATTGCTTTTGTGGTAGCCAATATAGATTTTCGGAGATTTCTCGACTGGAGTTATCTTTATTACTTTTTAATCGTAGCCTTGCTTATAACCATTCTTTTTATAGGCGGAGCAAGGATGGGGGCCAAGAGATGGCTTTCTATCGGAGGTTTTACGCTGCAGCCGTCGGAATTCGCCAAACTGGCCCTGATTATGACGATTGCTCATTACCTGGGCAATAACCGTTACTCCAGCAGGTCTATAAAGATCTTTTTTTCTGCCCTCATAATGACTGCTTTTGTTTTTATCCTTATCTTCAAGGAGCCGGATCTGGGCGGCGCGCTTGCATTGCTGCCGATATTGTTTGCAATATTGATCGCTTCCGATATACCTCTAGGCTATATCTTAGGAAGCCTTATTTTGGGCGTGCTGAGTTCGCCTTTATTGTGGTACGTTATGAAAGATTACCAAAAACGCAGGCTATTGGTCTTTCTTAATCCTAATATGGACCCGCTGGGCGCAGGATACACAATAATTCAATCCAAGATAGCGATAGGTTCCGGCGGCATATTCGGTAAGGGGTGGATGAGCGGCACGCAAAATCAACTGAATTTTCTACCCGAAAGACACACCGATTTTATATTTTCGGTCGTTGGGGAGGAATGGGGGTTTGTAGGGTGCCTTTTGGTCATACTCTTATTCAGCCTTCTGATTTTTCGCGTTTTGCAGGTTGCTGGTCGGACGAACGATTATAAGGGAAAGCTGGTTGTCGTGGGGATAGCCGCTATGCTTTCTTTTCAAATGATTGTGAACATTGCGATGACGGCCGGATTCATGCCAGTAGTGGGACTGCCTCTGCCGCTTATAAGTTACGGGGGATCGAGCCTGATAACGACGTGGATCGCCATCGCCTTGGTAATAAATGTCGATATGCGGCGGACGATATTTTGACGAATAAGACTGCGGATATTATCTATGGATAAAAGATATGAGGCGCTACTGGATTTCGTAAAAAGGCCAGGTCGGTATATCGGCGGAGAGATAAACGCCGTCAAGAAAGATTGGGATAGCGCCGATCTAAGGGTAGTTTTGGTCTTCCCGGATCTCTACGAGGTCGGAATGAGCCATTTGGGCATAAAGAGCCTCTACCACATTTTAAATTCTCGGGAAGAGATATTGTGCGAAAGGGTGTTTTCGCCCTGGTTGGATATGGAGAGCCTTTTACGAAAATCCGGCCTGCCTCTCGTCTCCCTGGAAAGTAACAGGAGGCTGGACGAGTTCGATATTATAGGATTCTCGCTTTCACATGAACTGAATTACTCCAATGTCTTGAATATCCTGGATCTGTCAAATATACCGATATACACCGCGGACAGAGATGAAAAATCGCCCGTGATAATAGCCGGCGGACCGGCGTCGTTCAATCCCGAGCCTATGGCATCTTTCATCGACATCTTTCTTATAGGCGAAGGGGAGGAAGGCGTCCTAGAGTTGTCTAGAAGATTTATCGATTGTAAAGCCAAAAGGCATTTAAATAAAAGGGCGGATTTATTGAGGGAGTTTCTCGATATTCAGGGTGCCTATGTGCCAATTTTTTATAAAGACGAATATGACTCGAAGGGGTTCGCCGCCCTCCTTCCGAAAGTAAACGGCGCACCATCCGTTGTAAAAAAAAGAAGCGTATCCGATTTTGACAGTTGTTTCTACCCCATAAATCAGGTCGTGCCCAATGTCGGCGTTGTCCATGACAGGATCGCCCTTGAGGTGATGCGCGGATGTCCCAACCGGTGCCGGTTTTGTCAAGCGTCTACCATCTATCATCCCCCAAGGATTAGGAGCAGAGAGGCTATATGCGAATTGGCGCGTAAGACAGTCTATGCTACCGGCTATGACTCGATATCTCTATTGTCGCTCTCTACGGGAGACTACCCTGATATATTACCTTTACTGGAGAGCCTCATCGAGAAAAACAAGTCTGATGGAATCAGCATCTCTCTGCCGTCTCTGCGCGTCGAGCACATCACAAGAGATCTACCGGAAGTTATAAGAAAAGTGAAAAAGACCGGTTTTACTTTCGCGCCTGAAGTTGGCAGCGAAAAACTAAAGAAATTCATCAACAAGAATATACCGAGAGACGTCTTATTGCGCAGTATTGCCAGCGTATTAAACGAAGGATGGAATCGGATCAAGTTGTATTTTATGATAGGCCTGCCCGGTGAGGATGATTCGGATCTTGAGTCTATTCTGGAGATGATCGCCGAGATTAAGGCGCTTGGCGGCAGGCAGCTCAAAGAGATGACGATAAGCGTTTCATCGTTCATTCCGAAGCCGCATACCGCGTTTCAGTGGGAACCGATGGCCGGCAAGGATATATTGAAAGCCAAAACAAGCTATCTTATGAGGGGAGGGCGAGATAAAAAGATCAAAATGGATGTTCATAATTTAGATATGAGTATTCTGGAGGGAGTTTTGTCAAGGGGCGACAGAAGACTGGGTAAAGTAATTGAAAAAGCATTTTGTAAAGGGGCGAGATTTGACAATTGGAGTGATTGCTTTAACCCGAATATATGGAGAGAGTCTTTTGCGGATTGCGTAATCCAGCCCGGGGCCTATACGGCAGAACTCAGCTATGATGCTCCATTGCCATGGGGTCACATTGAATCTGGCATAGACAAAACAGTACTTATGAGGGAAAGTGTCGACGCTCACCGGAAGGCCGGTATCGCTAAGGCATTATCCTAACCGCATTATAGTGAAGCACTTAAATCATCCCATAAGTTGACATTATTATCGATATAATGTATACTTTAAACTAATATTAGCTTCATAAAATAGACGTCGAAAGAAATAGACGCATACCCTAAGGAGATATTATGGTGATCGAACTTACCGGACTTTTAAAAAAAATAGTTGATGTTAGAGCTTCAGACCTTCATATTAGCGCCAACTCCAGACCTAAATTCAGGATAGACGAGCGACTTGTCGACGCCGCAGACACTGTATTAAGTCCTGAAGATTCAAAGAGATTGTCGTATAGCCTTCTAACTAAAGAGCAGATTCAGAAATTCGAGAGGGATAAAGAGCTGGATCTGTCTTACGAAATCGAAGGCATTTCTAGATACAGGATAAACCTTTTCGTTCAGAGGGGTAAAGTAGGTGCATCCATAAGGATGATACCATTTGAGATAATGTCATTCGATCAATGCGGGTTGCCGAAGAAGACTGCGGAGAACTTCTGCCGCAAGCCAAAAGGGCTGGTGCTCATAACCGGTGCCACGGGCATGGGCAAGTCGACGACACTTGCCTCTATGGTCGATTTCATAAATCGGGAAAGGGAATGTCACATAATCACGGTTGAAGATCCCATAGAATTTGTGCATAAGAATAAAAAAGCGATTGTCGATCAGAGGGAGGTATATTACGACACTCACTCTTTCGGTGCCGCTTTGAAGCATGTCTTGAGGCAGGACCCCGACGTTATCCTAATAGGAGAGATGAGAGATCTCGAGACCATAGAATCGGCTCTCATAATAGCGGAGACCGGCCATCTGGTATTTGCAACGCTGCATACATCGGATAGCGCCCAGACCATCAACAGAATAATCGACGTCTTTCCCGGCCATCAGCAGCAGCAGATACGTACGCAACTCTCGTTTGTTCTACTCGGGGCAATCTCGCAATTGCTAATACCCAGAAAGGACAAGCCCGGAAGGATACTTGCCACAGAGATAATGATTGCAACGCCCGCTATAAGAGCCCTCGTAAGGGAACAGAAGGTCCACCAAATATATTCGAGTATTCAGACGGGCCATAAGGAAGGCATGAAGACGATGAATCAATCTTTGTGTGACTTGACCAAAAACGGGATAATCTCCGAAAACGATGCCTTTTCACGCACCCTTGACCAGGAAGAATTGGCTAAGATGTTGAGGAAATAACTTGGGCCGTCGAGAGACTCAAGAAGAAAGCGTTATATTTTGAGTGGTGGCTACGGGGCAAAATGGTGAAACTGAGAAGAATAGAGGCTAGAAAAATCGGAGACCTTCTTGTAGAAAAGAAGGTAATTTCCTACGAACAACTTCAAAAAGCTCTTAAGATCCAGAAAGAGAAAGGGGGTCTGCTCGGTAGCTTGCTTGTAGAGGCGGGGTACGCAACGGAGGAGCAGATAGCTCAGGTTATAACTATTCAGTACGGATTGCCCTATCTACCTCTTTCAAATTATGAACTTGATAAGGAAATGATACGGCTCATACCGGAGGAAACGGCAAAAAAGTTCTGCCTTGTTGCCATAGACAAGATGGGCGATACGCTTACCATCGCCTTGGCCAATCCGCTAAACGTGGATGCCATCGCGGAAGTGGAACGGATTACCACCAGCAAAGTCCAGACTTTCGTCAGCACCATGACCGACATCAACAACGTTATAAAAAAATACTATAAGGATGTCTGAAGAGAGGGATTATGCCGCTGTCTCTTAAGGAAAGAATAAATAAATTACTTCTGGACAAGAAACTGATAAGCGCTAAAAATCTCGCCGCGGCGATAGATATCCAGAAGGAAGTGGGCGGCAAGCTGAGCGACATATTGATAGAACGTGGTTTTGTCGACAAGAAGGACCTGATGGTCGTTCTGAGCCAGGAGCTGGGCATTCCTCCAATCAATCTTTCCCGATACAGAATAGACACGTCCCTCGTTAAGTTGATCCCCAGAAAATTCGCCGAGCGATATAAAATTATGCCTATTTCAAAAATGGGAAATCTTCTTACGGTTGCAATGGCGGATCCGCTCAATATATTTGCGATAGACGAGATAAAGACTTTAACGGGGTTCCAGATAGGCATCCTCATCGCTACCGATAAGGATATAGAGAGCGCCATAGATCAGTACTACGGAGAAGCTACGCATCATGCGATAGAAGAGATAATGGAGGGGATGGAAAAAGGCGGAAGCGTAGAGATGGTGGAAGACGGCATGGGGCAACAGATGGCGCAGCCTAGCGATCTCATGCGCCTTACCCAAGAGACTCCCGTCGTCAAGATCACCAACCTCATACTTACCGAAGCAGTCTACATGAAAGCCAGCGACGTGCTGATAGAGCCCATGGAGAGGACATTGCGTGTTCGTTATAGGATAGACGGTATATTGCACGAGGCAAAGACGCCGCCGAGATCCATGCACGAGGCCATAATTTCTAGACTGAAGGTAATGTCGAATCTGAACATAGCCGAGAGGAGGCTGCCCCAAGACGGGAGATTCAAAATCAGAATTCAAAACAGAGAGGTGGATTTCAGGATATCGGTATTGCCTTCCAATATAGGTGAAAAGGCGGCACTTCGAATACTCGACAAGAACCAGGCAATGCTTGACCTCGAGAAGCTAGGGTTTGAAGGCGAGCCTTTAAGGCAACTTCGCGACGCAGCCCGCAAGCCACACGGTATGATTCTTGTCTGCGGGCCGACAGGCTGCGGGAAGACCACAACCCTTTATTCTATATTGAAATATATAGATACACCCGAAAGCAATATAATCACGGTTGAAGACCCCGTCGAGTACGACCTGGCCGGCATAAATCAAGTTACGGTGCGTCCAGAAATAGGGCTTACGTTCGCAAGTTCATTAAGGAGCATACTTAGACAGGACCCGGATGTCATAATGGTGGGCGAGATAAGGGATTATGATACAGCGGACATCGCTATTAAGGCCGCTCTTACGGGACACCTTGTTTTGAGTACGTTGCATACGACTACGTCGTCCGGATCTATTATTCGATTGGTCAACATGGGCATAGAACCGTTTCTCATCACCTCCTCCGTTATACTTGTGGCGGCTCAGCGCCTTGCCAGGAGGATATGCCCGAATTGCAAGGAGGAATACAAGGTCAAGAGATCCTTATTTGCCGGATGCAATCTGGAAAGAGGCAAGGATACATATACCCTCTATAAAGGGCGTGGGTGCGAGTCTTGCTTCAATACGGGGTATAAGGGGCGCGTAGGCCTTATCGAGACATTGGCACTGACTCCGAAAGTGAGGGAATTGATAGTAAACAAGGCTCAGGAGTATCAGGTAAGGGATACCGCCAGGCGAGAGGGTATGGCCACCCTAAGAGAAAACGGACTGAAAAAGGCGCTGGCAGGCATAACTACATGGGAAGAAGTGTTGAGATTGACGGCCGGCGACCAAGACCTCGACACAGTTTAGTAATTCGGTACGGACAAAATTATGACGGCGAAATCTATTAACGATAGACTTATATCTTTACTTATAGACTCGAACCTCCTTACTAAAAATGATGTCGATAAACTCTTGGAGGAGCAAAAGAGTAAAAGGAGCAGTCTGAGCGAGCTATTGATTCAAAAAGGGCTGATTTCCCAAAAGGATCTCATTCGTTTTTTAAGTGATGCCTTGCATATACCTCAAATAAATATGTCGAAACTTCAGGTGGACGCAAATGTCGTAAAGCTTATACCTGAAAGGGTCGCCAGGCAATACTGCGTCTTTCCCATTTCTAAATCCGGCAATATTCTGACATTGGCCATCAGTGACCCGATGAATATAGTGGCCTATGACGATATAAAGGTCGTCACTAATTGCGAAATAGACTCCGTGCTGGCTACGGAATCCGAAATAAGAGAGACTATAGACAAATATTACGGGTCCGGTTCGGCGGATATGGCCAAGATCCTGGAAGAGGTAAAAGATGAGGATGTGGAAGTAGTCGGCCAAGAAGAGATAGACATCTCCACATTGACCGAAGAGAGCAAGAAGGCACCCATCGTAAAGATGGTAGAACTCATGCTGGCGGAGGCCCTGAAAAAGAGAGCGAGCGACATACACATAGAGCCTTGCGAAAGAGATCTTAGAATTCGATATAGAGTAGATGGCAAGCTGCACGAGGCCTTCAGGCTGCCGAAGCGCAACCAAAACGCCGTCCTGGCCAGGATCAAGATAATGTCCAAGCTGGACATAACCGAGTCAAGGATACCGCAGGACGGTAGATTCAAAATAAGGCTCGGCGAAAAAGAGATAGATTTTAGGGTATCGGTACTTCCTATAGCGTACGGGGGGAAAGTCGTCCTTAGGGCACTCGATAAGTCAAATCTTTGCGTTGGTCTTGATAAGCTTGGATTTCTTGAGGAATCTCTCGAGATCTTCAAAGAGGGGTTGAAGAAGCCTTACGGCATGATATTGTTGACCGGCCCCACGGGCAGCGGGAAATCGACTACTTTATACTCACTAATCAATAGGCTCAATACGCAAGAAAGAAACATAATAACCATTGAGGACCCCGTCGAATACCAGGTCGAAGGCATTACTCAGATACAGGTAAATCCGGACATAGGATTATCTTTTGCTAGCGGCTTAAGGAGTTTGTTGAGACAGAGCCCTGACATCATAATGGTCGGGGAGATAAGGGATTACGAAACGGCGGATATCGCCGTAAAGGCATCCTTAACTGGCGAGTTAGTCCTTAGCACTTTGCATACTAATGACGCGGCCGGAGCCGTTACTAGATTGATAGATATGGGGGTCGAACCCTTCCTAATCGCTTCCAGCGTTATATTGGCCGCTGCCCAGAGGCTATGCAGAAAGATATGTCCAAATTGCAAGGAGAGGGTGGATATACCAAAATCTGTCTTTGAACGCGTCGGTATTGACCTAGCCGACTTGCGTAAAAAGGGGATAAAGGATTTTTACAAGGGTAAGGGGTGTAAGACATGTAACAATACAGGTTATTATGGAAGGATGGGGACCCTGGAGATATTGCTTATCGATGATGCTATCAGAGATATGATAATCAAGAGAATATCAAGTGATAAAATCAAGGAATACGCCGTAAATAACGGCATGAAGACGCTAAGGGATAATGTCCTGACAAAATTTTATAGGGGCGAAACGACATTGGAAGAGGCCCTGCGCATAACCACCGAATGGTGATTTTATGGAATCATCACGTATTGAATGAAAATAAATGGTGTGTACTATAATAAAATAAAGGATGGTATCATATGCCACTTTTCAAATATGTAGCTAAAGATGAAAATGGTAAAAATATTTCAGGTACGCTGGAAGCGGTGGATCGAGATTCCTTAATATCGAAATTGAGGGATAAAAACCTCATAATAGTATCCATCACAAAGACCAAGGACAGCATTAAGCATGCGGATAGGGGCTTATTTTTTAGGAAGAGCATAAAGATTGACGATGTCGTCATTTTTTCTCGCCAATTGGCTACAATGGTCGATGCCGGGATACCGCTTGTAGGAGCACTGGATATAATCGGAGAACAGGTGGAACATAAGGTCTTTGCGGGGGTCATCATGCGCGTAAGAGACGATATAGAGACCGGGTCCAGCCTATCAGAAGCACTCTCCAGGCACCCCAAAGTCTTTTCAAATCTATTCGTAAGCATGGTAAAGGCGGGCGAGACAAGCGGGATGCTCGATGAGATACTTGACAGGGTCGCCACCTATCTGGAGAAGACATCCAATTTGCAAAAGAAGGTGAAATCGGCCCTTATTTATCCTTCCGTTATAACCGCTATGGCTATCATAATTACCGCGGTACTGCTACTTAAGGTCATACCCGTATTTAAAGAGATATTCGCGGGATTCGGCGCAGCTTTACCTAAACCCACTTTGATACTGATAGCGGTAAGCGATTTTTTGAGAAGATACTTCTTGTATACGCTTTGCGCTTTGATAGGCCTTGGCTTTTTGTTCAATCGATACAGGAACACGGAGGGAGGGCGCCTTAGAACGGATACGATGCTGCTAAAATTGCCTATATTTGGAGTCTTGCTCAAAAAGGTAGCCGTAAGCAAGTTTACAAGGACCCTATCCACGCTCGTAAAAAGCGGCGTTCCGATCTTAAACTCGCTTGAGATCGTTGGCAAGACATCAGGCAATAAGCTTATTGAAAAGGCCGTTGATGGGGTCCACTCCAGCATCAAGGAGGGAGAGAATATTGCCGAACCCCTGGCCAAGAGCGGCGTATTTCCTTCTATGGTCGTTAGGATGGTCAACGTTGGAGAGCAGACAGGCGAGCTTGAGAAGATGTTAAATAAGATAGCTGACTTTTATGACGCTCAAGTCGATGCCACCATAAGCGGTCTTACCAGCATTATAGAACCCCTCATAATAGCTTTTTTGGGGGTCATTATAGGAACTATAGTAATCTGTATGTTCCTGCCGATATTCAAGATATCGACAATCGTAAATATGTAAATTTCGCTATCTTGACTTTTGGCATGCGCTGTGATATACTTAAACTGTACAAGTGTAAGGTATTGTAAAGCCATATAGATAGACGGGCCATAATAAAATACTTCCCGGCTGGATATGGTATTTGCCTTTACTGTATAAGGGCCATACGGGCAAGAGAGGGGGAATGTTTAATGAGGAGACTTAATAAAAAGGGTTTTACGCTTGTAGAAATTATGATCGTTGTTGCAATTATAGGTTTATTGGCGGTTATAGCGATACCCAATTTCGTGAGGGCCAGGACGACGGCACAGACAAACGCATGTATTAACAATATGCGGCAGATCGATTCAGGAAAGCAGCAGTGGGCGATAGAGAACAATCAGCCGGGAACGGCTGCGCCATCGGCTGCCGATGTCGGTGCCTATATAAGAGGAGGATTTCCTGGGTGCCCAGCTAGCGGCACGTATACAATTAATAACGTTGATACGCCGCCCTCTTGTAGCGTCCACGGCGTCTTGCCGACAGGATACTAATCTGGCGTTATAACTGAGCAAAGATCGAATTTAAAGCGATGGTTTTTGAGTATTTTTAACCATCGCTTTATTTTTACCAATATGCTCAATAAATTCCTATTGTAAAAGAATAAGGTCTTTTGCTTGACAATGGTTGCTTTATATGGTATTTTTTTAGTAACATATTATATCCTAATAATGTAATTATACTTTTTTTATAGATGGACATATTCAATACGACAAAGAAGACCGGAAAAGATGGTTATGGATTGGACATAGGCTCACATTCAATCAAGTTCATCCGTTTGTTATACGAAAAAGACTCCGCATCTATTGCCAAGCTTTCATATGTTAAAATAAAAGACCCCTCATCCAGATCCAGCATAATAGAAGCCATTAAGCGTTGCGTAGAAACAGGCAATGCCGGTATAAAGGAATTCAATGTAGCAATCGCCGGACCCGCCGTTATAGTAAGATTCATAGAGCTTCCACGAATGAATGATAATGAACTCAGCAACGCCATTACATTTGAGGCCGAAAAATATATACCTTTCGGCATCAATGAAGTTGTAATAGACCACCGGGTAGTCGTGCCCCATATAGGCAGCAATAAAATGTTGGTATTGCTGGTCGCCGCAAAAAAGGATCACGTAAACGACAGATTGAAACTCCTCCAGGAGTCCGGTATATCCGCATCCATTTTGGACGTTGCCTCGATTGCCAACGCGAATGCTTTCTTGATGAACCCTAGAAAGAAGGCCAGGGTGGGCGTCTCCGCAGTAATCGACATAGGCGCAAGCGCAACCGATATAGACATCATAGATCATGACATACTATATTTTACAAGGACGTTTCAAATCGGCGGAGATGAGATAACAAAGGCCATTTCAAATAAATTATCTATGGATATAAGACGCGCTGAAGAGTTGAAGATGAACCCAGCGAAACGTGCGGACGATATATCCGAAATAACAAAACCCGTTTTGTACAATATCATCGACGAAATAAGGCCGTCTTTCAGCTATTTTGAGAATCAGTCGGGAAAGAGCATAGAAAGGGTATATCTTGGAGGCGGGGGGTCTCGGATCCAAAACTTCCATAATCTATTAAGAGAAAATCTTGAGGTCGCTGTAGAACAATGGGATCCTTCGGACGGGATGATGATAGAGGCAGAAGTGGATAAATCGCTCTTCGCGTCCGTTAAAGATCAACTTGGCGTAGCGACCGGGCTCGCGTTTAGGCAGCAGGGGGATTGAGAACAAGACCATGATATCTATCAATCTTTTGCCAAAAGAGATGAGGAAAAAACAGATTGAGATGCGGCAGATACCATTGTTGCCCATAGCGGCAGTCTTTTTAGGCTTGATAGTTTTTTTGCATCTAAGTTTTATCTTGGCGGTCAATGTAAAGACGAGGTCTCTGAAAAGGCTCGAGACCTCCTGGCAAAAGATACAGCCTGAAAGACAGGAGGCGGAACGTTATAAAGATGAATTGGTCTCCATGCGCAGCAAGATTGACGCCATCGACAGCCTAATAGAAGGAAGGATGAGCTGGGCAAAGAAGCTTAGCGATCTGAGCGACGCTATTATTCCGGGAGTATGGCTGAACAAGCTGTGGCTCGAGAAAAAGGTCTCTGTAGTCAGCGCGGGACCGACCGTCACATCAGACGCTCCTCGACCACCCGTCACCATTACGGAAAAGACTCTGCATCTAAGCGGTAGCGTCATAGCTACGGGGGGAGAGGAGACTGCGGCAATAGGAAAATTTATCAGGAGCCTTGAGAAGAATCAAGGTTTCTTCAAGGATTTTAAAGAGATAAAATCGGCGTCGATACAAAGGGCTAATTTAAAGGATGTGGAGGTCATGAACTTTGAGCTCATAGGCTATTTTAAATGACGCCGGATGGCAGCAATATCATTTTTGAGAGATGAGAGTTATGAACATTGATTTTTTAATAAAGGCCAAAAAGAATGAGATAATGACATTCGGAATCATCGTCGGGTGCGTACTCTTTGTCGTTTATTACCTGGTGTTTCTATCTCCCGTCATATCCAGGTTTCTGACTATGCATAGAGATGTCTCAAGGGCTCAGAGTGAACTGGAGAGCGCAAACCTTTCGATAAGCAGGACTCCGCAGATCAAAAAAGAGATAGAAGGGCTGCTTGCAAAACGCGACCTCTACGGGAACAAACTGCCTAAAGAGGAGGAGTTTCCTCTGGTACTTGAGAATCTGTCAAATATGGCCAAGAGCGCAGGCGTCAAGATCACCAAGATATTGCCAGCTAAAGATTATCTATCAGACTCGGACTCTGCGGAAAGCTCCTCAATATACAAACAGCGCGAAATCAGCATTACCGCCCAATGCGGCTATCATCAGCTCGGCAAGTTTATAGCCGCCATGGAAGGGGCGGAGCGCTTTATGGCCGTTTCCGGGATTAGCATAGAGGCAAGTAAGATCAGTCCAAAAAGACATAACGTAGAGCTTGTAGTGAGCACATTTATACTGAAGGGCGATGATTGATGAAAGCAAGGATATCTCGCGCATTTTATCTTTTATCATGTATCATTTTGTGTCTTGCCGGCCGGGCCCATTGCTCGGAATACGAATATAAAGCTTACGCAAACAGAGATCCGTTCATACCGCTTATTACCGGCGAGGTGAGGTTATCTTTAGGCTTGGAGTACGTGGAGAGCATAGAAGACATACGGCTTGAAGGAATAATATACGACCCTAATGCCGAGTCGCTCGCCATACTTAACGGCGAGATGATGAAGGAGGGCGATGCGCTGTTTAATGTAGGACTGGTGAAAATATTTGCGGACGGTGTAAAAATAAAAATTTACGACGAAACGTATATGGTTTCATTATCAGAGGAAGGCGGTGAGTGATTTGAAAACAAAAATTTATTCCAGGTATTTATCTTTACTCATTTTTCTTGCTGTGCCTGTTGTGCTGTTTTCGGCTTTTTCCGGAGCCGCGAGCGCCGAGGAGAACGGTGCCTCGGTTCAGGCTGAACCCGCTGCAGGCGCTACGATTGTGGACAGGAAGATAGAGAGCGGCAACATAACAATTGATTTCAAAGAGGCGGACATAGTCACCGTATTGAGGGTGCTGTCGGAGAAGAGCGGCGTCAATATCGTAGCCAGCAAGGATGTCGAGGGATACGTAACGGTCAGACTGACCAACGTTCCGTGGGAAAAAGCCCTTGACATTATCTGTAAAAACTACGGATACGCCTTTGAGCGCGAAGGTAACATCATCAGGGTGACGACTGTCGAGAACCTGAAGCAGGAGGAGCTGACCACCGAGGTATTTACCCTGAATTATGCCAATGCCAGCGAGGTCGCCGAAGCAATCAAGGAGATGGTGACCGAACGGGGCAAGGACAAGATCAAGTATGACTCAAGGACGAATGTGCTTATAGTGACCGACATACCGACCAATCTGTACAAGATAAGGCAGGTAGTGGAAAAGCTCGACAGAAAGACGCCACAAGTACTTATACAGACCAAGATTATCGAGACGACGCTGGACGACGATGAGAATATGGGCATAGACTGGACCGTCAAATTCGGGGCTACTGGAGCGGCAAGGCCTTGGGTATTTCCCTTCGACTCAATCGGCTCCAGGATCCTGGGCCATATTGAAATGGGAGAATTTTTCCCAATTGGAAAAGGGGCTCCTACAACCGGTGGCGTCGGTACGACAACCATCGTACCTTCCAGCGATTTTCCCTCTACCAGCAGCAGCTCCATGCCGATGGCAACAACAGATCAATTCACGATGGGTACGCTGGACTTCAGTCAGTTCGCAGCCATCTTGGAATTTTTAAAGTCAAGAAGAGACACGAATATCATATCGGATCCGAAAGTTACGACGCTCAACAATAAAGAGGCGTCCATCCACATAGGCACGATTATAGCTATTCCTACGTTCGAGCGCAATCCGGATACGGGCACCATAGAGATCACGGGATATACTGAAAAGGATCTAGGCATCAAACTGGCCGTAACTCCACACGTCAATGACAACGGCGACATAGTCGTGGATCTTAAGCCGGAGGTATCGGAGTTATTGGGATACGATGTGCTGGATTCGGCTAGGGGCATCCGGGCGCCCAGATATTCTACGCGCGAAGCGGAGACGCAATTGATGGTGAAGAACAGCGAAACAATCATGCTGGGAGGTCTCCTTAAAGAGAATACAATAAATTACAAAAAGAAGGTTCCGTTTTTGGGGGATATACCCATGGTAGGGCCCATCATGTTTACCAAGACCGAGGAGGGCACGGAGAAGACGGAACTCATTATATTTATGACAGTGTACCTTGTGAGCGGCAAGGTTATGGACATCGAAGCGCTGTCTTCTAACGCATTTGTTGAAATGGCTGTGGGGGCAAAAGATTAATCGAAAGCCGTCGCCCGTTTCGTTCTTTACGTCTATCGCTTGCTGAAGTAAGGAAATATGATAATGAAGCTGGTTACCCTACCAACAAGCCTCTTCATTACCGCTTGCCCGTGCCGCACTCTATGTGACATTTTATGAGCAACACATTGCAATCATATGGGTTTGACATAACCTTGGAAAAGAAGGGCACCATGAGGTTCATATCCCACCTCGATTTACTGAGGCTCTTTCAAAGGGCGGCAAGAAGGGCCCGGCTTCCGTTAAAATTTTCACAGGGCTTTAGTCCTCATCCGAAGATAAAGATAGAACCGGCGCT
>JAFGFD010000124.1 GCA_016931215.1 Candidatus Omnitrophota bacterium | reverse complement strand
GTTCTAAAATTTTTTTTGAACTTGACTTGTTTTAAAGTATATAACCAACTGAGCAATTATTTAAAAGGAGGTATCGGATGAGGTTATTAAAGGGGCTAGCGATTTTAGCTCTAGCGATAGCTTTTACCATACCTGTATACGCTGAAACACAAAGCATCAAGCTGAGCGGCGATCTCGCGGTGAGATACATTTCACGCGACAACTATGATTTTAACGCCCAGGACGATGAGACAGCGGACACGGATGCAAGTTATTTCATGACCAATGCCGAAGTCCAGCTCGATGCGGATTTAACGGACAATGTTGCAGTGACTATCAGGATGGTAAACCAACACGATTGGAATGTCAGTGACATAACAGAAGCTACGAACAATCATACAGACTATGACCCGAACGGCGCAATAAGCGCCGGCGGTCTTGACGGCCCGCTGGATAACTACGGCGAGTTCGATGTGTTGGTGGATTTGGCATATGTAACGTTGAAGGAATTCTTTTTTACTCCTTTGACGGTGAGGATCGGTAAACAGGATCTCTGGTTCGGTAAAGGATTCATCATAGGCGCAAACTATGAAGACCCGAACGGCCAGATTTCGGCCGATGAATTCACGAGCTTCACGTCGTTTAAAGCCATAAGGGCGACATGGGATATGGAGCCATGGACATTCGACGGCGTGTTCGCACAGATAGAAGAGAACGAAGTCCAGGCTGATGATGACGAACAGCTCTATGGTATCAACGTAGGCGTAGATCTGTCAGAGTACAAGAATGCGGAAGTAGAACTCTATTACTGGTACGTAAAGGACGACGAAATACCAAATTACAACACTAGCCGTGAGAACCGCATACACTGCGTCGGTGCCAGAGGAAGCTATGATCCCCACGAAGACATCACACTCTGGGGTGAAATTGCTTACCAGGGCGGTAATTATATCGCCAACGCCGTGCAGGAACAACCGCGTCTTCGACACGCATGGGCAGCCGACATCGGCATAGAGTCCAGGCTGTGGGAAGAGCAGTATGCATGGAGACCAGTTATAGGAGCAGAGTATATTTTCTATTCCGGTCAGAACGACCATGATCCAACCGGATTGGGCGAAGATTGGCACGGATGGGACAGGATGTTCCGAGGCAAAGTGGATTCGGCGATTCACGAGTGGTATAACGTATTCTATACCAACGGAATGCCTACCACAGACAGGGCCGATACGAACCTTCATCAGTTGATACTGATGGGGACCATTCAGCCGATGGATAACCTTACGGTTGACGGAAGATATATACGCTTCAGGGCTCACGAGAACGCATTTGACTATGGGGTTGGCGCCGGTCAGCAGGAAAAGCACATCGGAGACGAACTCGATGTCGAGCTTACCTATGAATATACCGAAGACGTGACATTCGGTCTATTGACGGCGTGGTTCTGGTCAGGTGAATATTATGCTGTTCCTGAGGATGTGCCGTCTACGACACTTCCGCAGGGTGGCGCTAATCGCTTGAACTCCAAGTCGGTAGCGAGTGAAGTAGTGGCGAGTTGCAAAGTGACGTTCTAGGCTCGTTTTTGTATTGCACAAGAGAGCCCGGTACGAAATCGTATCGGGCTCTCTTTTTTATCTTCGACTTGACAAGCTCTCTGGCTGTGATGTATACTTAATTCGAAATATCGATGTTTTTTCCGTCAATAATATGAATTAAATTACGGGGGGTGAATAGATGGCAGAGGACAAGGAGATTCAGGAGGGTAAGATTTTTGCCGTTATAGCTTATATAGGCATACTATGTTTACTTCCGCTCTTACTGAAGAAGGAGAACAAGTTTGCTTTATTTCACGGCAAGCAGGGCCTGGTCTTGTTTTTGGGTGAGGTGATTTTTAGTTTCGTCGGAATAATACCTATCTTGGGCTGGTTGATAGGCTTTCTCGGTATCGTTATATGTGGTATATTCTCTATTATAGGGATAGTACAGGCATTGACCGGAAATTACTGGAAGATGCCTGTAGTGGCTGACCTAGCCGATAAGATAAACATTTGACATCTTATTTTCACAGAGGGGCACATTCCGCCTTTTTAAAGTCAAAACGATGTGCCCTTTTTTATCTTTTAGATAATTCAAAAGAGTTATAATGATAGAAGACAGGCGTCTCTTAGAAAATTATTTAAAAAAATGTGCCATCTGCCCTCGGGAATGCGCAAGCGACAGGATTGGTCGAAGGGGAGGTTTTTGTAAGGCGACGGATAGGCTTGAGGTGCATGCCGTCCGCCTGCACACCGGCGAAGAACCACCGATATCGGGAAAGAACGGGTCCGGCACAATCTTTTTTAATCACTGCAACCTACGCTGTTCGTACTGTCAAAATTATAAGTTCAGTCAGTTGCAAGACGGCAAAGAAGTCACAATCGAGCGGCTTTCAGAGATGATGCTCTCTCTTGAAGAAAGAGGAGCACATAACATCAATTTTGTAACACCTACGCATTATGCGGTGCATGTAGCCCTTGCCGCCACTTTATCCAAAAAGAAAGGGCTTAAAATACCGGTGGTATACAACACAAGCGGATACGAAAAGATCGAGACCCTACGGCTTCTTTCCGGACTCGTGGATATCTATTTGACGGACATGAGGTACGGTTCAAATGAATCGGCAAAGCGGTATTCGCAATGCTCCGATTACGTTGAGGTAAACCGGGATGCGGTGCGCGAGATGTATAGGCAGGTAGGCAGGCTTAAAGTACGTCATGACCATATTGCCGAAAGGGGTATTATTATCAGGCATCTCATTCTTCCCGGTGGGGTGTGCGGAACGGAGGAGGTCTTCAGGTTCATATCCGAAGAGCTTGATAAGGATATACATATTTCTCTCATGAGTCAGTATTATCCGGCATATGAGGCGAGAGCGGATAAGGCCATCTCGAGGCATATCACTATTAAGGAATATGAAGACTCCCTAGGACTTTTGCGCAAATACGGTCTCGATGAAGGATGGGTGCAGGAGTACGGCAAAGGCAAGATAGATCCCGGTTTTGCGGGCACCAATATTGAATCGGGGTTTTGACAAATCTCAACCCTTTGATATTGACTTAATTAAAAAATAAATGTATAGTTATATAAATTTTTATGTTATTATAATATATGAGATCTTGAGGATTAGCGAAAGAGCATAAGATATAATCGATAAAACGGGGGGTAGAATGAGTGTATTTCTTAAGAAGATCGTATTTGCATCGGTGCTTGTCGTAGTCTGTTTTGAGCTTTCCGGCTGCGGAGAGACGGTGCAAGGTATAAGGAAGGATGCTCAGAGAATGGGTAAAGGCGTAAGGACGATATTTATCAGGGATAGTAACTAGTCAACAAAGACTTGTTCGGCCTTTAGTCGAACCGAGTTATTATATAAAGGATGAATTCAGGTGAAGTAGGTGTCGATACATCCGACCGCAGTAATAAATCCGAATGCAGAAATAGCAGATGATGTTGAAGTGGGGCCGTATGCCGTTATCGAAGACAATGTAAAGATAGGGCCTCGCGTCAATATTATGGCGCGCGCTTATATCTGCAGATATACCGAGATTGACGAGGAGACCGAGATACACATGGGTGGCGTTATCGGCCATCTACCTCAGGATCTTGCGTTTCGCAAGAAAAGAAGCTTCCTTAAGATAGGCAAGCGAAATATAATACGCGAGTACGCGACCATTCACAGGGGGACTCAAGAGGACTCGGAGACGCGCATCGGCGATGACAACTTTATAATGGGATTTGTGCACATAGGCCATAATTGCAGGATCGGCAATAACGTGACCATCGCCAACGCGACAACTTTAGCCGGCTATGTGGAGTTAGATAACAGGGTCTTTATCTCAGCTCACGTAGTAGTTCATCAGTTTGTCAGAATCGGCACGTTGTCCATGATAGGAGGCAAGTCGCGTATTACTAAAGACGTCCTGCCTTATATGCTCGTTAATGGAAATTCGACTGTTTACGGCCTCAACATCGTTGGTTTAAGGAGGGCGCAATTTTCGGCTGAGACAAGAAATAGAATTAAGATGGCGCACAAGATTATCTATAAATCCGGTTATACTTTAGCAAAAGCGACAGAGGAACTGGAGAAGGCCGCTTTAGGAGAGGAAGTGCGCAGATTGATCGATTTTCTGAAAGCCGGTTCGAAGAGAGGCTACTGCGGCCATGTTTAATCTTATCGATTCTCTGAACTTTTTTGGTATTATACACAAATAACGAATTTTTAACTTTACGATTTACGGGATTGATATGAAGAACAATATTCCTTATAAAAATGTTGAAGATCCGAACATCTCGAAAGAAGAGCCCTGGCGTATTTTCAGAATAATGGGAGAGTTTGTCGATGGGTTTGAGACTCTTGCAAATATAGGTCCCGCCATATCCATCTTCGGTTCTTCCAGGGCCAAGAGGGGCAGCGCTCATTATAAATTGGCCGAGCGGATCGCTTATGAGCTGTCGAAGGAAGGTTATACTATCATCACGGGAGCCGGTCCCGGTATCATGGAAGCGGCCAATAAGGGCGCGAAGATGGCCAAAGGGGAATCTATAGGCCTCAATATCCAGGTCCCTTTTATGCAGAAGCCGAACCGTTATATTACTAAACTGATCGAATTCCGTTATTTTTTCTGCAGAAAGGTCATGTTCGCCAAATACAGCAAGGCGTTCGTGGTCCTGCCGGGAGGATTCGGCACGATGGACGAGCTATTTGAAGCGCTCACGCTCGTACAGACCCAAAGGGTGCCGGCCTTTCCCATTGTCATAATCGGTCGTAATTATTGGAAAGGACTCATGGATTGGGTTAAGAAGAACATGCTCTACAAGCACAAGTGCATCTCGGCCGGGGATATGGATATCTTCAAACTGGCGGATACACCGGAAGAGGTTATCGGAGTGCTGCATAAGTATTACGGAAAGAAGAAAATGAGGAAGAAGGGAAACAAATGATAGTCAAGCTTGCGTAACGTAATTGCGCGCCAGAGGAAAATCCTCATTAATCTCTGCGGAAACACAAGGTTGCAAGTCAAAATTAACTCTCACAATTATAATTTGGTTAGCTCATAGCCCTTTAATTCGGGGATATGAATATTGAAGGAGGTTGGAGATGGCTAAATCAAAAAAAGTCACACAAAAGGATCTTAAGGAGCTTTTCGAGAATACAAAGAAGAGACTTCAGGCTATAGGCAAAGAGACGGGCATATGGATAAAGAAGGGAGAAGTGGAACTATCCCGCCTCTCAAAGATGGGTAAGCTCGAGATAGATACAGTCAATTTAAACATAAAAAAAGATCAAATACTTAAAGATATCGGGAAGAGGATCGTCGATCAGAATCTCGCAGACAATATCGACGATCCGGCTCTGAAGGCCCTTGCTAAAAAGGCACAGGATGTCATCTCAGAGTCAAAGAAGAAAAAGAGAGAGATAACCCAAATAGGAAAGAAATTTTTGAAGTCCGGAAAAAAGAAGGATAAGAAGTAACTCATGTTCCGTAATCTTCATGCGTGACAAGATCTTTTTTGAAAATAGCGATGAAGAAATTATTAATCTTTATTTCCATAGCGTTCGTTATAGCGGCGGCCGGCCTGTTTACTTTTACGCATTATTTTAAACCCTATCTGAAGAATGCCATCCTCGAGTATGCCAAGGATAATCTCGGGAAGTCCGTAAGCATTGAAAGTCTGGATGTCAGACTTTCAATGCAAAAGATTGCGTTAAAAGGGCTTTCGGTGGAAGGCGTAGCCTTTATAAAATATCCCGCCGACCTGAGAGCAACGCAGCTCGTCTTCATCTTTGATATATTCGCCACTTTGTTGAATAGAGGCATTACCTTGAGATCTGTATACCTGGAGGACATGGACCTCAGCGTGAGAAGAACACAAAACGCTGCCGGAGACGAAATAAGTTTGCCGGCCAAAGTCGCCGGGACCGAAAGACATGAGCCGACCTGGAGACCGTTCGATCTATTTTTGGCAAATCTAAATATAGAAGAGTTGATAGTCGACAACATGAGGTTAAAATATGTCGACCATGTTACGGGCGAAGAGCCGTTATCCGTCGAGATTTCAGGCATCAATGGAATATTTAAGGACGTCCACCTTCCTTTCAATTTTTCCAGCGTTCTTATAGATATGGGCAAACTGGAAGGGGATCTCAACGATTTTGGAGAAGGAAATGTCAAACTCAACGGCACCTTTTCCAAAAAAGAAGGGTTATATAACTTTGATCTGGATATCGCCGTCCGTGATGCAAACCTCATAAAGTTCGCCCCTTATTACGAAAAGACGTCTTTTTCGGTATTGAAAGAAGCGACGATAGACTTACACTCAAAGTCTCAGTGCGTTGATAATAATCTTTTGGCCGTACAGAACGTCAGGATCTACGATATCGAACTGAATGATATACAGCCAAAAAACCATGATGTACTTTTCGGATTGCCGGCCGGTACAGTAATAGATTTCTTCGATAAATACAAAAAAGACATAAAATTTGATTTCAGGATAACCGGTACGATAGACGACCCTAAGTTTAGCCCCGGCCCGGTGATAAAAGAGATACTGTCAACCGCGCTCAGGGATAAGATAATTGCTAAATTACAGGACCTGCCGCGCGAGATGATGAAAATCGGCGAAAAGGCCATCAAGGACCTGGAAGTACGCGAAAAGTTGTGGGAGCTTGACGAAGAGATAGAAAAGATAAAGAAAGAGATGAATAAGATCATGGAATATGACAAGAGCTTATAGAAGCATCCAAAGGACTCTATCTTCGATTTATAGCGTTCTCAGTAAGGAATATGGACCTCAGCACTGGTGGCCGGCCCGGACCAGGTTCGAGGTTATAATAGGCGCAATACTAACTCAGAACACTTCATGGCCCAATGTCGAAAAGGCTATAGCAAATCTAAGACAGGCCGGGCTTCTGTCGGTCAAATCTATAAATGAAATTTCCTTATCCCGCCTGGCGAAGTTGATTCGTCCATCCGGATATTATAATGTTAAGGCCTCGAGAATAAAAAACTTTATGAAGTTTCTTTACGGCACGTATGGGGGTAATCTTTCCTTCATGTTTTCGAGAGACCTGCACCGTCTCAGGCATGAGTTGCTAAGCGTAAAAGGACTCGGCAAGGAGACCGTCGATTCCATACTTTTGTACGCCGGCGGCAAACCGATTTTTGTCGTAGACGCTTATACCAAAAGGATACTTTCAAGGCACAGCCTTATAGATGGCGGCGCTGATTACGATGCAATCCAGGGATTATTCATGGACAACCTGCCGAGAGCAAGAAAGCTCTATAATGAATATCACGCGCTACTAGTGAAGCTGGCCAAGGATGTATGTAAGTCAACCCCAAGATGTAACATATGCCCGATTAGAGAATTGTTCTAAGGTGTAATTTTTACCCTCCGGTCTTGATAATATATAGAATGCAAGGTATACTATTTATACACTAATATAAGTCCTATATTCCAATAATTATATCAATAGAAACGCCCGAGGAGGAGACAAAATGGTCAACGAAAAAAAGAATAATAGCAAACAAGCCACAAAAAAAACAATAGTCCTTGCATTGCCGTCTTTTGCCGACATGTTCGGGTCTTATTATGCGATAGAGATTATGAAGGGAGTGGGCAAGGTCATTGAAGGGTCAGAATTCGACCTGCAGCTTCATATGTTTGACCCTGATACGGAAGAAGACGTTATCAGAAAAAATCTGGACAGTTTTCTGAATCTATCCGGCGTATTGTTTGCGGATATCAATTCCAATATAAAGATTATAAGCATGATAAAGCAGACAAAGCTGCCGTATGTGATTATGAATAATATATTTCTCGACGATCAGACCAATTGCATAGGCATCGATAACAAAGCTGCCGCAAAGGGCGCGGTCGGATACCTCATAAAGCTCGGCCATTCTAAAGTAGCCACGATAACGGGTAACATGAAGACGCAATCGGCCGAGATGCGTCTCGAAGGGTATAAGGAGGCATTGGCTGCCGCTAAGATAAAAGAGAATCCGGAATATATCGTAAACGGAGCATATAACAGAGAAAAGGCGCAGGAGGCCATGGCGAAGCTTATCAATGAAAAACCGAGGCCTACGGCGGTCTTCTGTGCGAGTGATTTGATGGCATTCGGCGCCATCATGATGGCCCTCCGCGAGGACATAAAGGTGCCCGAAGACATCTCGGTTGTGGGCTTTGATAATAGCCCCATAGCGGCACTCGGCCACGTGACCATAACCACGGTCAATCAGCCGCTTTCCGATATGGGCGCTATTGCGACATGCGCCCTTATCGATATAATCAACGGCAAAAGGAAGCAGCCTTTTAAGCAGATTTTGCCTACTACGTTGATTATGGGGTCATCCTGCAGCAAGTTGGTTTGAGCACGAAAATTCTCTATGAGCTATGGACGTTTATGTTCTTGGTTCAGGCGTGGGGGTTCCGAGTGATAGGAGGACTTACCCGGGCCTATTCGTTAAAACAAATACAAATGCGATTCTGATTGATCCGGGACCGGGAAGCATAAGGCAGCTTTTGCGCACAGGATTCCATTATAATGACGTCGGAGTCGTCATACTGACGCATTTTCATCCGGATCATTGCCTGGATCTCGTATCTCTCCTTTTTGCCAGCAGGTATCCTTTGCAGCCCAGAAATAAAGAACTTTGTCTTATAGGCGCAACAGGGCTGAAGAGATATTACGATGGCATCTTACAGGTTTTCGGGGAAGCTGTTAAGCCCAAGGGTTTTAGGGTCGACTTGGAAGAATTGGAGGACGGGTCTTTAGTCTTAAGGGAAGACAGGATATCGGTGAAGAGACTCGTTCATTCAGATTCTGCTATAGGTATTCGGTTGACCGATTCAAGAGGAAAGATTTTGTTTTACTCCGGCGACACGGATTATTGCGAGAATACCGTTGAGCTTGCCAAGGGAGCAGATCTGTCCGTCATAGAATGCTCGTTTCCGGATGGGGGAAAGGTGGAGGGGCATCTCACTCCGAAATTCGCCGGTATTATCGCGGAGCGCGCCGGCGCAAAGAGGCTTGTTCTTACGCATATGTATCCGGTCTGCGACGGATACGACATAGCCAAACAGTGTGGGCGGGAATATACGGGCGAGATCATCGTAGCCGAGGATCTGTTAAGGGTCGAGGTTTAATACGTTATTTAAATTTTCAAAAACATTTTGTCTACAAGGGGAGGTGCTCTATGCTTTATGCCAAGAGAAAGCGCGGCGGAAAGGCCAAGACCAAAGCGAGTAAGTCAGGGGGAAAGAAAAAAGCAAGGAACAAGAAGAGCTCTCCAAAAAAGAGGGCGACGGCGAGGATGAAGAAAGTAACGCCAAAGAGAAAGGCCCGTAAGGAAAAGAGGCCGAGCGCAACGAAGAAGCCCGCCATTGCTTCGGACGAGACGTTTCTTGGCAGGGTAACGCATTATTTCCCCAATGTAAAAGCCGGCGCCATGATAATAGAAAAAGGGGCGCTAAAGGTGGGTGACATAATACATATCAAAGGGCATACGACTGATTTTAAGCAGAAAGTGAAGTCAGTGCAAATTGACAGGGTACCGATTCATCAAGGGCAGGTAGGTGACGAGGTGGGCATACTGGTCAAGAGTAGAGTAAGGGTGCACGATAACGTTTATCTGGCAAAGCGATGAAACCCAGGCAGGAAATAAAAAAAATCGAACCGAGCGTTACAAATGACTTCAAGATGGGAGTCGTAGTCTTCATATTTTTTATTACATGCTTCCATCTTTATGAAGTCCTCAAATATCCCGATGTTACTATAGTACCCAATGAGATGCTCTTGGTAAGTGTCTTGATTGCCTTGGTCTATCTGTGGATTCAGGAGGTACGCGACAGAAGGAAACTTGAGATTTTCAATTCGGAACTTTTGATAACCCAGGAGGACCTTAAAAGAGCTCACTTCGCTACAATTACGGCGCTTATAGTGAGCATAGAAGCGAGAAACCCGTATCTTAGCGGGCATAGCCGGCGCGTTACGCAGTATGCCCTCGCCATCGCCGATAAGATGAATCTAGCCGTTGATGTCAAAAAGAAGATAGAATATGCATGTTACCTTCACGATATAGGCAAGATCGGGATTGAAGAATCGGTTGTACGTAAGGAAGAGTCCGAACTTGACGTTGGGGAACGGGTCATCATGAGGAAGCACCCTCTTTTGGCATTGGAAGTGTTGGAGCCATTGACCTTTATGCAGGATGAAAAACTTATGATAAGGCATCATCATGAAAGATACGACGGCAATGGCTATCCCGACGGCCTTAGGGGCAAAGATATACCTTTGGGCTCGCGGATTATAGCCGTAGGAGACGCCTTCGATATAATGAATTCAAATAGGCAGAACAGAAGGCCTTTGCCAAAAGACAAGATTATCTCTGAGTTTAGCGGGATGAAAGGTAAGAAATTTGATCCCGAGATCGTCGATATATTTCTTGAGATCATGAAGTCCAGTCCAGGCATATTTAGAGGATAGAGCCTTCCCCGGAGACGTCTTATGGAGTAGTATGCGAAGAGCGGGTGTTGCAAATTTACCTCTTCACGGCGGAAAGGCGCCGCGTTGGCTTTTCAGCCGCATGGTTAAGCTTGCTCGCGTCCTTACCGCGGTCATAGTCGAGGAATTCGGGCCGAGTGAGATGCTCGCGCGCATATCCGACCCTTATTGGTTCCAGGCTTTCGGCTGTGTTTTGGGATTCGATTGGCATTCGTCTGGTGTTACGACTACGGTATGCGGGGCGCTCAAAGAGGCTGTCAAGGGGCATGAAGGTGACTTTGGGTTGTTTATTGCAGGCGGCAAGGGAAGGGTCTCAAGAAGGACACCCGAGGAAATAAAATCGTATACCGAAAGATACCCTTTCTGCTTGGATAGCGGCGGATTGATTTACTATTCAAGGATGTCGGCCAAAATAGACAGCGCCGCCATTCAGGACGGATATCAGCTATACCATCATAATTTTTTCTTTGTCAAAGACGGCGACTGGGCCGTTGTGCAACAAGGCATGAATACTGACACATCATGGGCACGACGGTATCATTGGCTGAGCCGGAAGATCGATGATCTTGTGTGCGAGCCGCATTCGGCAATAGTCTGCGACAACCGTTCGCGTATATTTAATATGGTGGCAAGTGAAAGCGCTTCTGCCAGAGATATATCTAGTGCAATAGCGCGCAACAAACCCGGGAATACGCTAAGGGACATAGGTTATTTCATAGAAATGGATTTGCCTAAGCACCATGCCCTGGGCTTAAAAGATGTAAAGCCTCAAAATTTATCGAAAGTGCTTTTGTCGACTTACGAAAGTCAACCTAAAAAATTTGAAGAGCTGTTGTCCATTCCGGGGGTCGGGCCAAAGACTATACGGGCACTGGCACTTCTCTCCGAACTGGTATATGGCGCTAGGGTGAGTACGGAGGATCCGGCCAGCTATAGCTTTGCCCATGGGGGGAAAGACGGTTATCCATATCCGGTCAATAGGCGCGTCTACGATCAGTCCATTGAAATATTGCAAAGGTCTATAAGAGAGGCAAAATTAGGACATACTGAAAAGAAAGAGGCGTTTAAGCGGCTCTATAATTTTTCATTTATACGGCATTAAAATAGCGAGCGAGGAAATGAGATTGGATAGTCATGACATAGCGGTTAAAGAAAGCAGAAAATACGTAAGACTTGATACGGTATTTCCGATTGAATTTCAGGTCCTGACAAAGGGCGCGAAGGAGAGCGCCGAGTTACACGAAGGGTTTACCCGTAACGTCGGAAAAGGAGGCATGTGCATATTCGTTAAAAAGGCCAAGGATTATAAACAGGATAAGCTTGACCTTCAACCCAAAGAGACAAGGCTGAAGTTGATTGTCAATATACCCCTTGACAAAGAGCCCGTCGAGTGTTCTGCGAGAATCGAATGGCTCGAGAGAAGACCCGGGCGAGTCGTAGACACGTATCTGTTCGGTGTTTCATATGACCAGATAGATGAAAAAAAATACAAGAAGATAATAGATTATGTTCAATGGCTGAAGTTTAAGACGAGATTTATCTACTCTGCTATCGCCGTTCTCTTGGTAGCAGCTACCTTATCCCTTGTATTCTTAAACCAGGCAAATATAGAAACGGAAGCGCGCAAGAAACAGCTGGTAAAGGCCGTTCACCAAGGCAAGGAGGTCAAAGCCGCCAAGGAAAAGGCGGAAGAAGACAAAGCGGAGATGGAGAACCTTCTAAAGGCAGTCGTTGAAGAGCATAAGGTGGTGAAGGACGAATATGATCGCATTGTAGAGGAAAAGAGGACTCTGGAAGAAGTTACGCAAATGAGAGAGGAGGACAGGGCCAACCTTGAGGAAGAGGTCGAGGAATTGACACTGGCAAAGGAAGAATTGGAGAATATCATCGAGCAGGATGAGGGCATTGAGACCGGAGAAGAGGAGCCGGCCGACGAAATGAAGGAAGATGTCGAAGAGGGGGCGATATCCGCCGAAAGGCTTAAAGACGAAGAAGTCAATTATAACAAATTCAAGGAATTCATATTGAACGAGAAGATCCAAAGCCTTGCCGCGTATGTCTCATCGCATCGTAGCAGCATATATCACGCAGCAGCGCTCTTTGCGCTGGCCGAGCTTAGGTACAAGTACGGAAACAAGGTCCTCGCAGAAGAGAGCTATGAGCAACTCATAGCGCGGTACCCCGACAGCAAATATGCTCTCTATTCCAGCCATAGACTGGACCAGCTGTACAGGAACAATAATTACGAGAATTATACCCTGAGATATTTCTACTTGACTTATAACTTACCTGAATTGACTGATTATAGGAACATTGAGCCTTATGTAAAGTGAAGACATCGAGTCTTATAAGTTAGGAGAACAAAAACTGTAATGTTTATAACATATTACTTAATAAATAGTTACGCTATCATGGGCTCCTATTTTTAAAAATCATTAAATGTGTAATATTGCTTGACAAAAAAAATTGATTCGGATATAATATATGACAATGTAAATCGGAGGAAATCATATTAATTTATTCAAGGGAGGGATTAAATGGCGATTAGGGCATTTGTCTTGATGAATTTGGTCACATCGGATTTATCCACCACGATGACGCAACTTCGGGAGATGAAGGAGATAAAAAATGCGGATGCAGTTATAGGTCCTTATGACTGCATTGCTGAAGTAGAAGCGGAGAATATGGAAGTCCTTGGGAATATAGTTGTCAATAAGATATTGAAGATCGACGGCGTGGCGAAGACATTGACGTGCGTGAAGCTGTAGCAATTTAGCGCAGCTGATTTATTCGATAATATCTATAAGCGTTTATTATATTTATTCTAAAACTGATGGCTGGGGAGTGGGTCTCTTCAGAAAATTGCGGTGCGATAAGGAGAGAGTTTTCTCATAGGAGATTAGACGTGAAGTTGACTTTATCATTTAACAAAAAGGGGCATGAAGTTAAGACACAAGCGACAGGCCGCTTCAATGAGTGGTCGAAGAAGTACGATAGGAGTATCTTGCAACATCTGGTATTCAGAAATTCTCACGATATGTTTATCAGGCATATAAACAGCGAAAAGAGACCGTTAAAGATATTGGATGTCGGCTGCGGCACGGGAGAATTCGCTATGAAACTGAAGGGGGGGCGGCAGGACATACAGATGTTCGGCATAGACATATCTCCCGAGATGATAGGTATAGCAAGGAAGAAGTCGAAATCGCAAAGCGGTTTTGACTTTCGCGTAGGCGATGTGGAGAACTTGCCTTACGAAAATAATACCTTTGATTATATAACTTGCGCGCACTCTTTTCATCACTACCCGAACAAAAGCAAGGCGGTCCGCCAGATGTTTCGCGTTCTAAAGGACGATGGCCACATCATGATAATCGATGGGTACAAGGACAAATTGCTTGGGAGGTTTATATTCGATTTTATCATAAAGAGGCACGAAGGAAACGTTCATCATTTACACAGCAAGCAGTTTCATCGAATACTGAATAAGGTTGGTTTCAAGAACATCCGCCAGACAGTCTTCAATCCTTTTATACCTCTTTTGCTGACGAGGGGAAGAGCTCATAAGAAGGATGAGAGGCAGCAATAGGCCATAAGTAATTTTTATATGTTCTTGTTTTTATAATAGAAATTAAAGGAGGGTAAGTGGTAGTATTTATTACAGGTGCTACCGGATTTATAGGAAGCCATCTTGCCCAGCGCTTATACGCTTCCGGCTATAAACTCAGATGCCTAGCCCGCCATACGAGCGACGTCTCCAAGCTTAGGAGGATAAACACATCTATAGTCTTCGCTGATATTACCGACAAGAATGCCGTTCAAAATGCCCTCAAAGGAGTCGAGATAGTATACCATAACGCAGCTACCGTCGGAGAGTGGCTTTCCCGCCAAGAGGCCTGGAGCATAAATATCAAAGGCACGCGCAACCTTCTCGACGCCTGCCTGGATGCGCAGGTCAAGAGGTTTGTGCACGTAAGTTCTTTGGCGGTCCTCGGCATGCGCAATCATTTCAATACACCGCCGGATGCCCCTCGCGTAATGACAGGTGACATATATACTGATACCAAGATCGAATCCGAAAGGCTGGTGATGGATTATTACGAAAAATATAAATTGCCAGTTGTTATCGTAAGGCCGGGTTTTGTATTCGGAGAGGGGGATAGAAGGTTCCTGCCGCGCATGTTGAATCTGTTGAAGAGCGATAAATTCATCTTTCTGGGAAAAGGCACAAATATTATGGATTTGATATATATAGACAATTTAATCGACGCCCTCGTTCAGGCCGGCATCAAGCAAAAGGCAATAGGCAGGGTCTACAACGTGACAAATAAAGACAAAGTGACAATGAGGGATTTTGTTTATATGATATGCGATATACTTAAAATAAAGAGACCTTATAAATCTATACCATTTCCCGTAGCAAAAGTTCTTGCCTCTTCCTTGGAAACGTACAGTCGGGTCTTGAAAAAGAAAGAGCCCCCGTTTCTTACCAAGGCGCGGGTTAAAGTCGCCGGGCTCAATTTGGATTTTGATATCTCCAGGACGATCGAAGAATTAGGTTATGATTCCAGGATAAGCATTAGGGAAGGCCTGGAGAAGACGCTAAAGACCGAATAAATTTTCAAGCGACCATGAACGAGATCTTGTCCAATATAAAAACACGACGCTCAAGAAGGGAATTTATCGATAAGAATATTCCCGAAGATGAGATAACCAGGATAATAGAAGCGGGCCGTTATGCCCCCTCCGCACTGAATAAGCAACCCTGGAGATTCGTAATAATCACGAATAAAGAGACCATCCGCCGTCTATCCGAGATAGTCAAGACGGTATCTAAAAAGATACTGAGGTTCCTGCCGCTGTTGCAGATTATAAAATCCTCTCTAAGAGACGAAAAAGTCGTAGCCGCTATAAAAAAGAGCGCGACGGCGGCAAGCGATGCCGTCTTCTTTGACGCACCGTTATTGATATTGCTTTTGGCTGACGGGAAAGAAATGTACGCAGCGAAAGACTGTGCCATCGCCTCCCAAAACATGATGCTATACGCCCATTCTATCGGTATCAGCAGTTGTTATATAGGGCGGGCGGACCTTTTGGATTTATCACGAAAGGCCAGAAAAATTATTGGCATGGCTCCCAAGATGAAGATACAGGCGGCCGTTATATTCGGATATTCGCCAGGCATAACGGGCGCAAAAATCGTGGAAAGGCGCACCGATAATATAATCGGCTGGATAAAATGATGAAAGAATCTTTAGGAGAATACCAAGCCCGGGACGGAAGAAGCCTCGCATTCAGAAAGTGGGCGGGCGCCGGAGATGTATTGGTCCTCGTTCATGGAATCGAATCCAATTCGATATGGTTCAGAGATTTTATAAGCCATCTCAATAGGCAAGGATTCGCAATTTACGGCATAGACAGACGCGGTTCAGGCCTCAATGAATTCGGGCGCGGAGACATCGAGGATTACAAAACATTTTTTAACGATATAGAAGATGCCATCCGGTTTATAGGGATACAGCATCCCCGGAACAAGATATATCTGATGGGAATCTGCTGGGGCGGGCTACTCGCGGTAAATTATGCAATAAGTAGCAATATAAAAGTCGACGGCCTAATACTGCTTTCGCCCGCGCTATATAGAAAAGTGGATTTCTCTTTATTCAAGAAGGCAATAGCGCGTATCTGTCTCTGCTTGAAGCCCAGAATGCACTTTACCATACCCATAAAAGATGGCATGTTTACCACAAACGCCAAGTATCTCTCGTTGATAAAAAACGATAAGATGAGACTCAGGACCCTCTCTGCTCGTTTCTTCAATCAGATCATCAAGATGGAGAATGAGATGTCGCCCCTAAATCATCAAATAGAAATTCCTGTTTTGGTACTGCTGGCGGGCCATGACGATATTGTCGATAACAAAAAGGTTGAGCAATGGTTTGGCCGGCTCATTTCAAAGGATAAGGAACTGCGGATATTCTCCGATTTTCACCACGTAATGCCGTTTGAAGAAGATAGCCGCCCGCTCGCGGATTTCATATCGCACTGGGCGAAATCAAGGGAAGCATCCGGTGAAAAACAATATATCGAGAGTTGAAGTCCTCTCCGTAAATATCCCGTTTAAGAGATCTTTTAAGCATTCGTATAAATCGAGAAATTTCTCCGAAAGCGTATTTGTAAGACTATCCGTCGCCTCCGGCGTGTCGGGCTTTGGAGAAGCGCTACCGCGTCAGTATGTGACAGGCGAGTGTCAGGATGATGTATTCAAGGCCCTTAGTAATATATTGCCGGACACGTTATTGGGTAAAAAGATAAATTCCCTTGAGGAGGCCGTTCCATTTTGCAAGGAGGCCGTGCCGTTAAATGGGCCGGCAAAATGTGCATTTGAGACCGCTCTTCTAGACTGTGCTTCGAGGATATCAGGAGAGGACATTGCGGATATCTTTGGCGGAGTCAAAAGGAAGCGATTGGAATACAGCGGGGCCATAGGTTGCACACATGGCGCCGAAACAGTTTTATCGGCTATCAAACTGAAGATTTTTGGTATAAAGGAAATTAAGCTGAAGGTCGGGGATGACCGAGATATAGAACGAATCAAGACTTCAAGAAGCTTGCTTGGCAGGGATGCGGATATCAGACTTGACGCCAATTGTTCTTGGACGGCAGAAGAGGCTATTGATAAACTCGGCGTCATGCGCAACTTCGGATTCAGCGCCATTGAACAGCCTTCAGCGAAGGACGATATAGACTCCTTGGCTAAGATAAGCGAAGCCATTCCGGAGCCGGTGATGGCCGATGAGTCACTGTGTACCCTTGATGACGCCGAGAGGCTAATAAGGCGCAGGGCATGCAGGATGTTCAACATAAGACTATCCAAGTGCGGGGGCATGCTCGATTCGGCAAGGATCGCAGATCTCGCAAGGAAAAACGGAGTGACTTATCAACTTGGCTGTCAGGTTGGAGAGTCCGGCGTGCTTTCGGCGGCCGGGAGAATCTTTGCAGCCTGCTTCGAAGACATCAGATATCTCGAGGGGTCTTATGCGAAGTTCCTCCTGAAGGAAGATATCGTGACCGAAGACGTGAGTTTCGGATATGGCGGGCGCGCAAGACCACTTAAGGGAACCGGCTTGGGCGTGAGCGTGGATGAAGGCAAATTGAATAAATATGTAAAAGACAGAAAGGTCTTTAAATGACGGGAGAGGAAAGTTTATGGCAATCGCCTCTTATCTGCTGAAAGCGTACGGTCTTAAGACATCTTTTTTTGAAAGGGCAACGGGGAATCCATGCGAGAGTCAGAAGAGAGTACTTTTTGAGATTTTATCGCGAAATAAAAACACCGCCTACGGCAAGGAGCATAATTTTACCGATTGTCGCTCCGTTGAGGATTATCAGAGAAATGTACCTTTGAACGATTACGAATCC
The DNA here is from genome assembly GCA_016931215.1 of Candidatus Omnitrophota bacterium. Classification (GTDB taxonomy): domain Bacteria; phylum Omnitrophota; class Gorgyraeia; order JAHIPI01; family JAHIPI01; genus JAFGFD01. Next base: position 8,812 of record JAFGFD010000124.1, on the reverse strand, counting down.
TTACGGCCCTATATAGAGCGGATGATAGGCGGCAAGAATGATATATTGACAAGGGACAGGGTGATACTGTTCGGAGTCACCAGCGGAACTACGGGTAAACCGAAGCATATACCCGTGACGGAATTTTCAAGAAGAAAAAAAAGAGAAGTTATGGATATTTGGACATACTTTACTTTACGGGATCATCCGGATGTCTTGCGAGGCAAGGTGCTTACGATAGTCAGCCCCGAGATAGAGGGGTATACGACGCGCGGCATACCTTTTGGAGCGGAATCGGGGCATGCCTATAAGAATATGCCCGAGGCGGTCAAGAACATCTACGCATTGCCTTACGAGGTCTTTGAGATAAAGGATTATGACGCGAAATACTATTGTATACTTAGATTGGCCGTAGAACAGAACGTGACGGTTATAGCGGCTTTAAACCCGAGTACTATACTCCTGCTGTGTCAACGCCTCGAGAGGATAAAAGACAGAATTATAGAAGATATTCAGGAAGGGAGCCTCGATAACGAGTTGAGCATAAGATATGATATCCGCAAAAAGATCGAGAAGATTTTACATCCTAACCCGAAAAGGGCGGATGAACTTAGAAGATTGATGGAGAAAAGGGAAGGCAGGCTTGTACCGAGAGATTGCTGGCCGGATCTGCGTCTGATCGTCTGCTGGAAGGGCGGTACGGTCGGAGTGTATATGAGCCATTTTAAAGAATATTTCAACGAAACCATAAAGATAAGGGATTTCGGGTATCTTTCCAGTGAGGCCAGGGCGTCCGTACCTGTATCGGATGAAGGATGCGCCGGAGCCCTGGCGATTACGAGCAATTTTTATGAGTTCATTCCTCTCGATGATATTGACAAGGGCCGTAAAGATATTTTACTTGCACACCAGTTGAAAGAAGGAGAAGAGTACTATGTGGTGCTTACGACTTACGGAGGCCTCTACAGATATAATATCGACGACATAATAAAGGTGATCGGTTTTTACAACGCTACCCCCCTCATTGAGTTCAAGCAGAAAGGATCGGTGGTCTCCTCCGTAACCGGAGAGAAGGTTTATGAATCCCATATTAAAGATGCCGTCAGGGGTGCCGCAGATATGATAGGCATAGGACTTCAGTTCTTTTCCGCATTTGTGGAATGGGAACCGCAACCCCGATATGCCTTTCTCGTGGAATTGATGGCCGAGACTTCTCAGGATGCAAAGTTGGAATTTTTGAGAAACATCGAATCGCAACTTTTGAAGATAAACGTTGAATACGAGACAAAGAGGAGATCTCAGAGACTGGCTCACCCAGTTTTAAAAGTAGTGCCTAAGGGGACGTTTGAGAATCATCGGTCGAAGATGGTAGGCGAAGGTCGCCACGACGGCCAGTTCAAGATGCCCATATTGACAAGTGATATAAATTTTCACGAGAAGTTTAATATCATCGAGGAGATAAAAATCTGATTATACCCTTGTAATCTTGTCGAAAACGTATATAATTGTATAATAGGCTCCGGGTAATATGAGAGCCGTAATATGCGATAAAGGACGGAGAAAAAGGAGGTTTTTAATGGCGGATTTTAGAGTCGATGATTCACTATGCACGGGATGCGGTCTTTGCGCTGCCAGCTGCCCCGAGTTGTTTGAGGTGGGAGATGATAACAAGGCGCATGTAAAACCCCAGGGTACCTGCGATAAAGATCCAGATGAAATAGTAAGTGAATGTCCCGTCAACGCCATCACGGCTGAATAATAGAACACTCACGAATCGAATCTGTTATATAAGCAGGGTATCGATGAAAAGATACGAAGTATTTACAACGATAATCTTCTCAATCATAATCATTGTGATCTTCTTGTGTAGTGAAGCTTTTACAATGCCAGCCATGACAAGATCGAGGATACCGCCTTACATCCCAAGTGCCGAGAGGAAGAAGATAGAAAACCTTTTTTCCAATAATGCGATGGCTCGCGCTAAAGCTGCCAGAGAGATAGGTGACTCAGGCATCCAGTCCATATCATCCATACCTTTTTTGATAGCGTTGCTGGGAGATGTTGAGCTGCTTAATGAAATGCTCGACGGCGAAATAAGCACACCAGGCAGGGAGGCCGCAAAGGCTTTGGCGAATATCGGAGCCCCGGCCCTCAATCCGGTACTTGAAGCTTTGGGCGACACAGACGCCGGCGTTCGCGTAAATGCCGCTTTCTGCCTTTCCCTCATGAGAGACCCGCGCGCAGTTAACGACCTCGTCTCCACGCTCAGCGATTCGGAAGTAGACGTAAGGTATTATGCGGTGGACGCATTGGGGAAGATAAAGGATCCACGGGCGTTAGACCCGGTTGTAAAGCTACTGAAGGACGAGTCATGGAGGGTTAGGATGAATGCGGCCTGGGCCCTGGGCGAGATTAATGACAGCAGGGCGGTCATTAATCTGAGATCATCTCTCAAGGATGAACATTCGGCCGTTAGGTATTATTCTGCGGACGCACTGGGGAAGATCAAGGATCCGAGCGCCGTTACCGACCTCATAGAGTCTCTCAAGGACGATAATCCCGACGTTAGATATTTTGCCGCAGAAGCACTGGGAAAGATAAAAGATCCTCGCGCCGTGGACATGCTTATAAGACTCTTGATCGATGATAAATGGAAGGTCCGCATGAGTGCGGCGTTTGCCCTCGGCCTGATAAAAGATCCACGAGCAGTAGAGCCGCTCGTCGAAGCTTTAAAGGATGAAAATGTTACGGTCAGGCTCTACGCGGCGGAGGCACTTGGAGACATAAAAGATCCCCGCGCGGTCTTCGGACTAATAAGCACCCTTGATGATAATAATATAAAGATACGCGTAAGGGCGGCAAATGCTCTAGGCAAGATCAAAGATCCTCAAGCGGTGGACAATCTAAGCATCCTGCTGAAGGATACGGATCCGGATGTCAGATATGAAGCTTTGAAAGCCTTGGGTCGCATTAGGGATAGCCGTTGCATCCTCGCCTTGACACACATGCTTGACGACAACAGCTCAAAGATACGAAATCATGCTGCTGAGATTTTGGGCACATTCAACGACCCGAGGGCCATAGAACCGCTTATCCTCACCCTTAAAGATTCTAATGTGGATATTCGTTATAATGTGGCGGAGAGCCTATATCAACTGACGGGCCAGCATTTTGGGGACGATTTGGACAGATGGATGAAATGGTGGCGTAGCAGTAAGAATGCCTATTTGCCCCAGTAAACAACCCATGGATCATTAAGAGCAGAAGTTCTTTTAATGAAGAGAAAGAAGATAAGGCATAAGCAATCGCTCCATGTAAATATATATTACTCAAGGGGATTTACACTACTTGAGATTATGATTATTTTGCTGATCATCGGATTATTGGCCGCAATAGCAATACCGAACTTAATGAAGGCTCGCGATCAGGCTGTAGTGACAACTTGCATTAATAATCAACGGATCATATACGATGCCGCTGTTCTTTATGAGCTCGAGGCAAATACAACCCTGGAAGGCATGAGTGATTCAGATGCAATGCAGACCCTCTACGATGCCGGTTATTTGAGAAGCAGAGGGTATTTTGAATGTCCTTTCAGCAATGTTGAGGATATGAACGATTATCATCTGATATATGTTGCCGGCAATCTGATAGACATAGAATGTACGGTTGCGGGTGATGACCATAAATGGCCTTAAATAATTATACAGGCGCTTGTTGCGTACCGCATATTTTACACTGCTTAAGTTATTCATGGTTATTTGGAGATTTGTCTTGACTAGACAGGATTTGCTGATATAATCCTTCATATCAGAAATATTATAACAAGGAGGGGTGGATGAAAAAAGTAGTTCTTATTGCTTTGATTGCAGTATATGTGGTCAGTTTTGGATTGCCGGCATATGCGGCTGACAAAAGGGCTGAAAACAATAAGAAGATCGCGGATTTTGTTGCCGATACATTGAAATTTCCCTATGTCTTAATAGGGTCATTTGTAAAACAGGACCACAAGAAAGTGACAAGCGAAGTTGATTACAAAGGGCATAAAACTCTAGGAGAAGCTCTTCGCAAGAAATAATATGTTGTTAGAAGAAATAAAACGGGGCAAGGATTAATCCTTGCCCCGTTTTGTATTTAGTAGTATAATATTGACTGGTAATAATAATGATGTTCGCAAAAAGAGTGTGTCTATAACTAGCCATAAACCAAGGAGAAGGTGTGGGCATACTGTTTTCCGTTTTGCGTTTGATATCTATGGAGAGCGCATCTGAGTTTCTCTTCAAGAGAATGGTCGATATAGTACTTGATGCCCAGGAGAAGATTAAGAATATAAAGGAATATGCGAGTGCCTCCCGGGAAGCCGAAGGCGATGTCGTGCTGGAATTGTTGGCCTTTTCCTATTTTACCGCATCCAAGATTATTGCAACGAAGCTCGGGAATCGGAAGAATACAAAAGAAATTTTAACACTCTTGTTTGAAAAGATTATAGCCGATATAACGCAGCACAAAAACGCACGACTTAAATATCACACTTTTCACGATTATTTTGATCAAGTCTTTTCCGAGCATTGCGAGGACTATGAGAAGTACGATATAAACGTCGGTAGTAGACGCCGCATTGCGACCATTGTAACGGGAAAGATAGCCAGGATTTACGGGAATAAGAATCCCAATGAGCTGATTCACATAATAGACAGGCTTTTTATGAATATCGTAAGGCTTGTCTCTTGAATATAGCTTATTTCCGATCAATTGGCCGCAAGAGCAGAAGATGAACGGTATTATTTTATAGTTTTTTACATTTACAGGAAAAAATTCAGAGTTTATTCTGAAGTAAGAATATTGTGATTTCAATGGAGGCCGGACATGGGCAAGACGATAAATATGCTTGTCTTGTTGGTTTTATTGGTTGCCGGAAATTGCTATGCGGGCAGCACAAATTATGTCGTTAGGCAGTTGACATTTGACGACATTGATCATGACTCGGTTTCGGCTAGCAGTTCAGGAGAAGTCATCTGGACTCAGGATGTAGGCGGATATAGCCAGGTCTTCAGCATGTCTCTCGGACAACTTACCTTTGATAAGTGGGATCACATCTCACCCGATGTCAATTCTCAAGGAGAGATAGTTTATATAAAAAGGCTTGATGATGAATTGCCCGTTGTCTATTCCAGTCTTAGGGGGGAGGTCGCTAAGGGTGATGTGGCATTACCGCGCGTAAATGATGACGGAGAGATTATCTGGCGCGAAAAACGAGATTTAGGATATGTCTTTGTCTCATCCATCAGGGGTGAGGTAGTTATCAGACCGACTCAAGGAGCCGATATTTCCAATGACGGAGAGATTGTGTATATAGGCAACTCTTCAACCGGCGAGCTCGAATTATTTTCCAATAGAAAAGGCCAAATATCGTCAGGTCTGTCCGGAAGGACACCCAGGATAAACAACATAGGAGAGATAACATGGGAAAAAGAGGTGACCGTGGGGAAGAAGACCTTCAGGCAAATCTTTTCGAATACGAGAGGCAATATAACAGAGTTTTTCGATGGTGACACGATTCGCCTGGGAAACGTTGACGATAGAGGAGTCGTGTATTTTACGGGATTGAAAAACGGACACTTTCAGATATTTTCTGCTACTCCTAAGGAGACAGCCACTATGGACGAGACCTTTGTGTCCAAGCCGGGCGAGGAACCCGTTGTCGAGACATATAAGACGCCCGATAACGAGCTGTTTAGCGCCATCAACAAAATGGATAGTTTTAAGGATAGGTCAGGTCCCACTTTGATAATATCGGAGCCCAAGGATAACTCAGCGGTGGATGGGGTTGTCAAGATATCAGTATTTTCGTATGAACAGGATAGCCTGGCCCATTGTTATCTGCAGATAGACGAGAAGTATCTTGGATGGGACGAGACACCGCCTTTTGAATTTATATGGAACACTCAGTATTGGAGAGACGGCGATCATATCATTACCGTTGTAGGGCATTTTGAAGATAGTTCAAATCCGACTCAGGTTGCCAGTGTATTCGTCAGGTCACAGAACGACAGGGTCATGCGACCTTCGCTTGCTATACTGTCCCCAAGGAACGGCGAGACTATAAACGGTACAATCACCATCAACACGGACGCTACCAGCGACAATTTTTCCTACGTATATAGCGAAGTGGATGTAGGGTTTAAAGATTGGGATAATATGCCGCCCTATGCATTTACCCTGGATACGCATTCTTTACCCAACGGCAGACATACGATAAAGGTATACGGCTGGCACAAACAGGGCGGCGAGAGCGTAGAAGACGTAGTGAGTGTCGTCGTTAGTAATTAAATCGACATTTTAGAATTACGTTTTTGATTTGACTAAGGAGGGTCTAATAGATGAGAGCAACAAAGAAAGTAGGCATATGCTTAGTTTTTATATTCTTTTTTGTCGGAATCGCATCCGTTGCTTGGGCGCTTAAATGTCCTGTATGCGGAGCGAACAATAAGAGTTCCAGCAAGTTTTGCAGCGAATGCGGCGAATCGCTATGTCCAAAGATACAACTGGATGCAATCGGACTAAAGGGACCAAAAAAGACCGTCGGCGTATTGAGCTTCGAGAACAAGACTTCATTTAAAGGCAGGGTTGCCCTGGGAGACGACTTTTCAAATCAACTGACCGAGTCGCTGATGAAGAGCGGCCAGTTTACCGTCGTTGCGCGTCAGGACCTGTCCGCCGTTATTACGGAACAGGATCTTGCTGCAACGGATAGATTCGCCAAATCCGAAGTTGCGAAGAAGGGTAATCTTGTCCCCGCGCAGATTATCATCAAAGGGGCGGTTACGGAATTCGAGAGCAAGGCCAAAGGGGGTGGCACTGACATACGGTTCGGAGATTTCGGAATAGGTGATTTCGGTATAAGCGGAAAGACTGAAAACGCTCATGTGGCAGTTATAGTCTATATTATAGATACTGCGACGGGTCAGATTCTCGATTCGCAACGAATAGAAGGTAGCGCCAAATCCGGAGGGCTGGGCTTCGACTACGCCTATGACAGCAAATTCGGTTTGGGCACATCGGGTTTTAATAAAACTCCTCTGGGTAAAGCCACACAGGAAGCTATAAATGAAGCGGTGAATTACATAGCGAAGAGATTAGCAGATGTACCTTGGGAGGGTCGAATAGCCAAGGTAGACGGCGCCACGGTATTTATAAACTCAGGCAGCAGCACCAATATAAAAGAAAGCGATATGTTTACCGTTTACGGGGAGGGAGAGACGCTTACAGACCCCGTTACCGGCATGTCTCTAGGAAGCGAAAAGACAAAGGTCGCTAAGGTCATTGTCACAGAGGTGCAGGAAAATTTTTCAAAGGCCAAGATCATCGAATCTACGGGCGCGGTAAAACGGGGAGACCTATTGACCCTGGAATGATACCATTCTTAAAATGATTCCGGCGACCGTATAATTTACCGCAGGAATGTACCCCGCCTTTTAGGTATGTTGGAACCGTACGATTTTTGCGCACCCTCATAACGACTTATCCGGCAATATGATGTACTTTTTTGGTCGCGATAAAGGAACAGGTTCATGAGCTACATACTTGGCATATCAGCGTTTTACCATGATAGCGCCGCTTGCCTTGTAAAAGACGGAGAGATCATCGCGGCAGCCCAGGAAGAGCGATTTACGCGTAAAAAGCACGACCACTCATTTCCCTTCAATGCAATCTCATACTGCATGCAATATGGCGGACTGAAAGGACGCGATTTAGACTATGTCGCTTTTTACGATAAGCCGTTTGTCAAATTCGAGCGTATCCTTGAGACATATTTAGCATTCGTACCCCGCGGTTACAGCTCTTTCATCAAAGCCATCCCTTTATGGATTAAACAGAAGCTCTGGATCAAGGATCTTATAGCCTCGCACCTCGATTATCCGGGAAAGATATTATTTCCCGAACATCACCAGTCGCACCTTGCGTCCGCCTTTTATCCTTCGAAGTTCAAAGAAGCCGCCGTCTTGACCATAGACGGCGTAGGCGAATGGGCCACTGGAAGCTACGGTGCCGGGAAAGATAACGAAGTAAAGATTATGGCGGAATTGCGCTTTCCTCATTCATTGGGGCTTTTGTACTCCGCCTTTACCTACTATACCGGCTTCAAGGTCAATTCAGGGGAGTATAAAGTAATGGGTTTGGCTCCTTACGGAGAGCCGAAATACAAGGATCTTATCCTTGAATATCTTATGGATCTAAAAGAGGACGGATCATTTGCGCTCAACATGGACTACTTCGATTATTGCGCCGGACTCAGAATGATAAATTCACGCTTCGAGAGGCTTTTCGGAGGGCCTCCGAGAAGGCAGGAATCGCCTCTTACTCAAAGAGATATGGATTTAGCGCGGTCGGTGCAGGATGTGACTGAAGAGGTCATGCTTAGGATGGCAAGGCACGTGCATAGGGTGACGGGAAAAAAGTTCCTTTGTCTTGCCGGCGGCGTGACGTTAAACTGCGTAGGTAACGGCAGGATATTGAGGGAAGGTCCTTTTGAAGACATATGGATACAGCCGGCTGCAGGAGACGCCGGAGGAGCGATAGGAGCGGCGCTTTTGATATGGTACCATTATCTTGGCAACAAGCGCGAGCCATCAGGTGGCAGAGATTTTCAGAAAGGCTCTTATCTCGGCCCATCGTTTGACAATGAATGCATAAGACGGTTTCTCGATGAAAAGAATGTGACATATACTTATCTGAAAGATGAAGAGTTGCCCGATAAGATAAGCGAGCTTATAGCGGATCAGAAGGTCATAGGCCTTTTCCAGGGCAGGATGGAATTCGGTCCAAGGGCCCT
>JAFGFD010000123.1 GCA_016931215.1 Candidatus Omnitrophota bacterium | reverse complement strand
TTTCCCTCCTGCGCGTCGGGCGCGGAGCTCTCTTCGATTCTTGCCGCCGCTCTGCCATTACAATGCTGGAGCGGGTGATGGGAATCGAACCCACGCAGCGAGCTTGGGAAGCTCGTATTCTACCATTGAATTACACCCGCAATAAATATCTAAATGTTTCTCAGTATCTTGTCAGACGATTATAGTCGTGATATCTTTTTTGTATCTCGCTGTACGAGATACTATCCAATTTCTTTATACTGAAATCCTCTACGGTGTATGAGGCCATTATTGTGCCGTATATGATGGCCCGCCTGATCTCTGTGTCCGAAGTAAATCTCCCGCTTTTTCGCAGATACCCGATGAACCCTCCGGCAAAGGTATCTCCGGCCCCGGTTGGGTCGAGGATGGATTCAAGTAAGTATGCGGGGGCCGAGAAGGCGCAATTTTTAGAAAACGAAAGCACGCCGTTGCCCCCTTTTTTGATGATTACCTTTTTTGGTCCCAGACGAAGGGCGGCCCTACCGGCTTTCAATAAGTTTGATTCCTGCGTCAGTTCCCTTACCTCGGATTCGTTTATTATGAAAATATCGATATTTTTTAGAAGTTCCTGAAGCTTCTGTCTTTTGCTTTCAATCCAGTAGTTCATCGTGTCGCATGCTACAAGTCGCGGTTTGTCGACTTGTCTCAGTATGTATGATTGGAGCTCGGGGTCTATGTTGGCGAGAAAAACCACATCGCTTCTTTTATACTCAACAGGTATCTTGGGGGAGAAATTCTCGAACACATTTAAATGAGTATATATTGTTTCCGGATCGTCCAAATCATAACCGTACTTGCCCTTCCATTGAAAAGTTTGACCTTTGGCCACCTCCAACCCTCTTATGTCGATGCCATGTCTCTTGAGTATGGCCGTATAATCATTCGGGAAATCTTCGCCTACACGGGCCACAAGGTTGACAGGAGCGAAATAACTCGCGCTTATAGAAAAATAGGTGGCCGACCCACCCAATGCTTCTTTCACAGAGCCGAAAGGTGTCTCTACCGAATCCAATGCGACGGAGCCAACGACTAGTATGGACATCTCTCACCCCTTATTTTCCGGATATGTTTATAGCCCTTCTTTGATTGCATGATAAACATCATCCTTTTTTTTCGTTGAGTCATCATATATTTTAATAGGGCAATATTCATCACACATGGTGCAGACGTTTTTTGGTGCTGACTCCGAGCTTCTTCTGTATTGCTTAGCTTTTTTTGGGTCTATCGAAAGCTCTATCTGTTTAACCCAGTTTCTTTTCTTGCGTTCCCTGGAGATGGCGTTGTCCAGTTCCTGAGAGCCCTTTATGCCCTTTGCTATATCGGCTGCATGCGCAGCTATCTTTGTCGCTATAACGCCTTCCTTTACATCATCCAGGGTCGGCAATCTGAGATGTTCCGACGGAGTGACGTAGCAAAGAAAATCTGCTCCGCACGATGCCGCAATTGCGCCGCCGATAGCACTTGTGATATGGTCGTAACCGGGCGCAATATCCGTTACTATCGGGCCCAATACGTAAAACGGGGCGTTATCGCATAGAGATTTCTCCATCTCTACGTTTCTGCTTATCTGATTAATAGGTATATGGCCAGGTCCCTCTATCATGACTTGCACGCTTTCTTTTCTCGCCTTTCTCGCCAGCTCGCCCAATGTCACAAGTTCCGTTATCTGCGCTCTATCCGTAGCATCGTTCAGGCAACCTGGACGCATTCCGTCTCCGAGGCTAAGCGTAATGTCGTATTTCTTTGCTATGCGGACAATCTCGTCGAAGTACTCATAAAATGGATTTTCTTTATTTGTCTGGACGATCCAAGTAGATATGAGCGCGCCACCCCGACTCACAATATCGAGAAGCCTATTACTATTGCGGAGTTGTTTTAAGGCGTTTTTTGTAACTCCGCAATGGATCGTGAAGAAATCCACTCCCTCGCGGGCTTGTTCCTCTATACAGCTCAATATCTCGTCCACTGTGATACTTCCTATCTCTTTTTTGGAAGCCATCTTCTTACTGGCTATTTCGTATATCGGAACGGTTCCTACCGGCACTGGTGATTTTTCAAGGATCAACTTTCTGATCTTTTTCAAATTTTTGCCGGTAGAAAGGTCCATTACAGTGTCGGACCCGAATTCTATAGCACAGGCAAGTTTATCTATTTCCGATTTTATGTCCTCGCAACCGAGAGAGCTGCCTATGTTCGCATTCACTTTTGTCCTCAATCCGGTGCCTATGCCGCATAAATTAGTAATGTCACGTTCGATATTGGACGGTATTACAACAGTCCCGTTTAACACCCGGTCTCTTATTAACGCAGGGTGCTGGCCTTCGGCGCGGGCTACGGCCTCCATCTTTCTAGTTATCTTGTTGTCTCTTGCGGCTTCTATTTGAGTCATTACAATCCACGTATTATTTTAATCGCCTTTTAATGTTTTTTTTAATTCCCGAACCGATCCGCATACATCGCTTTTTCCTATTGCTGACGAGGTTACGGCTATGCCACGGACACCTATGTCCGTGAGCTCATGTATATTTTTTAAATTTATGCCCCCTATAGGAAAATAAGGTACATTGCAGCGGTCGAAGATATTACGTAAAATAGAACTGCCTATAGGCTCCAATGCCGTTTTAGTTGAGCTTTTAAAGATCGGGCCTATGCCTATATAGTCAATCGGTTTTCTGGCGGCCGCCTCAATCTGCTCTATGCTATGGGTGGAGAACCCGATGATTTTATCGCCTAAAATCTTACGCGCCTCAACCGGCGACATATCATCCTGCCCCAAATGCACTCCGTCAGCTCCGCTGATTAGAGCTATATCCGACCTGTCGTTGATGATAAATATTGTCCCGTATTCGCAGGCGAGGTCTTTTATTCTTTTGGCCGCTATTATTAGGCTTCTGTCATTCGAGAGCTTATCTCTCAGTTGTATGATATCGGCGCCGCCCCTCAAGACATCTCTTGTTATCTCAACAATATCTCTATCGCCGGATATTTCCCTGTCAATGATTACGTACAGGCCGCAGTCTTTTAACGATCTTTTTTTCAAGTTCATAGCATTCAAAACGCATGTCCTTAAACGTATTTGCGGCCCGAACGCTGAATAATTTCGAGAATTCCTCCAAGACCCTGGCCGACTCTTGCGCCCGCTTGATATTTGCATTAAATATGTCCGACGCGTTCGATCTTTTTGTCTCGCTCTTTATAGTTCGTCTCCCCACATCTTCCGCGGGGCGACGGTATTCTACTATGCTTCTTTGTCCTTTATCGAGGATTTTTATGCCTTTGGCAAGCCTGTGCCTAAGGGCCTTTATACACCTCGTGTTTACTTCGTCAGACAAGACGAAACGGGTGATCTCTTCGCATACCCTCATCGCTTCCCTGAATCGGTTGACATTGGCGTCTATTATGCAGAATATTCGTTCATCCATAATTCGCGAGACTGTTAAAATACGATGCTGTCAGCCGCACCGCTCGATTATTTTTTTGATTATATTTGTCGTGGAATAACCTTTGGCAAGCGGGACAGATGCTACCTTCCCGCCACCGCCTTCGACGATATTTCTTCCCACTATTTTTTCCTTCTTCCAATCGGCACCCTTGACGAGGATGTCCGGCTTCAAGTGCTTTATTAGTTTAAAAGGAGTGGATTCCGCGAATATGGTAATATAATCGACATCATTTATTTTGGCTAATACAAATGCTCTATCCTTGGCTGTGTTTATCGGCCGGGATTTGTCCTTGATTCTTTTTACGGAGCCGTCACTGTTAAGCCCCACAACGAGTATGTCTCCGAGAGATTTCGCCTTCTCGAGAAGTTCGATATGGCCTTTGTGCAATATATCGAAACAGCCGTTTGTAAAGACTATTTTTCTACCGTCTTTTTTTAGACGACATATGATTTTCTTTAGCTGTGATAGATTTTTTACTTTACCGCTCATATTGTCATTACTCACGAAAGATATTCAGAAACAATAGTCCCTCGGCTTATTTTTAGCACGTTATCTTCTCAAAACTGGCCGAAGGACTATATCAAGTCTTAAGCACCGGCAATGTCCGCTTCTATTATCTCAGCCATTATATGCGCGATGAGGATATGTGCTTCTTGTATGCGCGCCGTATTGCCGGAATCGACCGTTATCGAAATATCGCACAACGTTTTTAAGAGACCGCCGCTTTTTCCGGTCAGCGCTATTGTTTGTATCCCTTTTTCCTTAGCCGCGTTGACGCCTTCTATGACGTTTTTTGAGTTTCCGCTGGTGGATATTGCCAAGGCAATATCATTTTTCGAGCCAAGTGCCGTTATCTGCTTTGCAAATACTGCTTCATACCCATAATCGTTGGCCAGAGCGGTTATCGTCGATGTATTTGTGGTAAGGGCAAGGGCGGCCATAGGCGCCCTGTCAATTTTAAATCTACCTACAAACTCTGCGGCTATATGCTGGCTGTCTGCCGCGCTTCCGCCGTTTCCGAATACCAAAAGTTTTCCTTTGGAGATCATGCATTTTTCAACGGCCGCTGTAGCCTTTTTTATATTGAGCAACTCAGAAGATAGGAGTTTAGACTTGGTATCCATACTTTCTTTGATGATATTTTTTATTTTATCTTCCATCTTACCGCCCGCTCTCGGAGAATGTTTTAGCCAATTCATAAAATTCCGGATTGACCGTCTTCAATTTACCCACTGCCTTTTCAAGGGGGACATCTATTATTTCGTTACCGCTTAGGCTTACCATTCGGCCGAACTTCTTTTTCTCCACCAACTTTACTGCGCCTATGCCGAACCTTGAGCCCAATACCCTATCCGCAGCCGTTGGAGAACCACCTCTTTGGAGATGGCCCAGTACCGTTACCCTCGTTTCAAATCCGGTCAACTCTTCTATTTTACTGCCCAATAGCTCGCCTATTCCGCCCAACCTGACATGGCCGAATGAATCGAGTTTCTCTTTTTGTATTATAAAACTTTTGTCTTTAAAGGTCGCTCCTTCCGCGACTGCCACAATGCCGTACTTTTTACCGTTCTTTCGCCTCTGCTTGAGAATCTTGACGACCTCGTCCATGTCTATGGGAATCTCGGGTATTAGTACTATGTCGGCGCCTCCCGCGACGCCTGCAAAGAGAGCGATCCAGCCGGCGTGCCTTCCCATTATCTCCACTACCATGATGCGGTGATGGCTTTCGCTCGTCGTATGTAGTCTGTCTATGGCCTCCATGGCTATATTGACGGATGTATCGAAGCCGAACGTATAATCTGTGGCGGCGAGATCATTATCTATGGTCTTTGGAACGCCGACCACATTAATGCCATCTTTGTATAATTTTGTAGCTACTCCAAGGGTGTCCTCGCCTCCTATGGCTATGAGCGCGTCAATGTTCAAGGCCTTGGCGTTCTTTTTGCATTTTTCCGGCCCACCTTCGATTTTATAAGGATTGGTCCTTGATGTGCCCAGTATCGTGCCGCCTTTATTGATAATATCGTCAACTGAGTCCAGGCCGAGCTCGACATAACTCTTTTCCAATAGGCCCTTCCAGCCGTCCAGGATGCCTATTACTTTATATTTCTTTTGCATAGCGCTTATTACAACTGCACGCAGAACGGGGTTTATGCCTGGACAATCACCGCCGCCCGTCAACACTCCGATCTTTTGCATTACCTGTTGCTCCTTTCCTGTTCCTTGCCTTTGTTTTATCCTGACGTGGATCTTTTGTCCTTAATCAAGAATTGGTGTATTCCATGCCTTTGAAAAACGGTTTTGGCTCCCTTTTATCCGAGACCTTGGCAATTTTGCCTTCCTTGGACTCGCTCGAGGCGATCTTGGCTATGTGGACCTTAATATTTATCGGTTCCTCGATCCCAAGCATCTCTTGGATTTTAATTTTTAATATGTTTTGTATCCTCTCCGTAGTATCGGGTATATTGGCATCCGAATAGACAACGACTCGGTTTGTTATATTTATTCCTTTTTTGCTCGCTTTGACGTCGGCGCGCAACTCTTTTACCTCGGGTATGTTTGAGGAAGATCTTCTTATAAAATCCTCTATCGCAGAAAGAGCGATAGTCACCCTGCCGCTGGGGTTGTCGAAGGCGATGGTCTTTTCTCTTTGCAGATTTCCGAGAGTCACCTGTACCGCAACGAGACTATAGATAATCAAAAGAATGCCTATTGCGCCTGTTGCGACCTTGGGATTGAAGTCGTTATAAGCATACTCCATCATCAGAACTATATCGTTCAAGGCTATCATATTGAGAGCAAAAGCTATCAGAGCGCAACCGATCCCTAGCAGTAAAACAGTGTAAAAAAACATGGTAAAACCGCTGAATATTCTCATGCTTGCCTCCTATTTGGTCAAACCCACTCCTTGATTTACATCAAAGGAACATCGTCTATGACCGAGACGGGGTTATCGCCGTTTTTTTCAAATTCAATCTTTGAATTTTCGCGTAGGTTTATGTCCGATATCTTGATATTAACTTCAATGACCGTCAGTCCGGTCATATATTCTATCGCCCGTTTTACATTATCCTGGACAGTTCCCGTAATATGCGGGATATTCATTCCGTAACCCACAGTCAGCTGCAATGAGACCTTGAGCTCGCTATCAGATACAAAATCCAGCTTTACGCCGTCGGCCGTTTCCTTTCTGGTCAACAACCTAAACGCCTTTTTTAAAAGCGTCTTTTTGGTTTTATAGACACCGCCTATATCAATGGCCGCCCTAAGCGCAATATTTTTTATTACCTCATTATCGACGCTGACACTTCCCAGATTATTGCCGTTTACCTCTTTTGTCATGATTCCTGTACCTCCGTAATCCTTTCCACAAAGTCCGTCGCTATATCACCTTTTATGAACATAGGATCGTGGAAGATATTTCTTAGAAATGGTATCGTTGTCTTTATCGGCCCTATCTTATATTCGTCCAGAGCTCTTTGCATGGTGGAGATAGCTTCATTCCGCGATTTGCCGAAAGTGATCAGCTTTCCTATCATCGAGTCGTAATAAGGCGATACCTCATAGCCTGTATGTACATGGGTATCAAGTCTCACGCCGCGTCCTCCGGGCGTGAAATATTCCAATATTTTACCGGGAGAGGGCATGAAGTTTTTATCCGGATCTTCCGCATAAATACGCGACTCTATCGCGCACCCGTTTATGCTTACCTTCTCCTGTTTAATGGACAATTTTTTACCGCTGGCAATATTTATCTGTTCTTTTATCAGATCGAGTCCCGTAACAAGCTCCGTTACAGGGTGCTCTACCTGAATCCTCGTGTTCATTTCCATGAAGTAAAAATCCCCGTTTTTATCCAATAGAAACTCTATGGTGCCCGCACCGACATAGTGAACGCTCTTGGCCGCCTTGACAGCGAGTTCGCCCATCTTCTTTCTTAATTTCTCATTTACTGCGGGCGAAGGGGATTCTTCTATAAGCTTTTGATGCCTTCTTTGGACAGTGCAGTCTCTTTCGCCGAGGTGGATCGTATTTCCGGCTTCGTCAGCGATTAATTGAATTTCTATATGTCGCGGTTTATCGATGAACTTTTCTATATATACATCCGGCGTCCCGAAGGCCGCCTCGGCCTCGCGTTGTGCCGTTAGTAGGGCGCTTATGAGCCTGACGTCATTGTGGCATACCCTCATCCCCCTTCCGCCGCCGCCTGCGGATGCCTTTACCATTACCGGGTATTTCAGCTTTTTAGCCACCTTAAGGGCCTCTTCCTTGGTCTTGACGACTTTATCGGTTCCCGGTACGACGGGGAGCCCTACGCGCTTAACGGCGTTCTTTGCGGCGAGTTTGTCACCCATGAGTCTCATGTTTTCGGGGGTAGGGCCTATAAACTTGATGTTGCAGGATTCGCATATTTCCGCGAAATGAGCGTCCTCTGCGAGAAAACCGTATCCCGGATGGATAGCCTCGACGTCAGTTATCTCCGCAGCGCTGATAATAGGTGGTATGTTTAGGTAACTCTTGATGCTGGGGGCCTCCCCTATGCATACGGCCTCATCCGCGAGTGTTACGTGAGGAGAATTTATGTCTGCTTCAGAATAAATGGCGACGGTCTTTATGCCCATCTCTTTGCAGGCACGGATTACCCTTAGCGCTATCTCACCTCTGTTTGCTATCAGTATCTTCGAGAACATATGATTTTATAGTGGTTCGACTAAAAAAAGAGTTTGGCCGAATTCTACGGGATCGGCATTTTCAACCAAGACCGACACTATTTTGCCTTTTATTTCGGATTTTATTTCATTCATCAATTTCATAGCCTCTATTATGCAGACGACCTGCCCGGCTTCGATGTTATCGCCGACCTTGACATAAGCCTGGGCATCGGGAGCAGGCGCTTTATAAAAAGTGCCGACCATGGGCGACTTTATTTCCACGGCCATCTGTGCGGCATGCGCTGCGGCAGGCTCAGCCGATGAAAACTTTTCTATACCGCCCCCGCTTATCCTGGGAACGACCTTTTCGACCTCCCTCTCTATGACCCCTTCATAGCCTTTTCTCAGCCTTATCTTTAGACCGTTTTTTTCAAGTTCGAGTTCGGTAAGATGATTTTCATTCATCAGGCTTATCATCTCTTTGATTTCTTTGATGTTCATATTCTCCCCTTTTTTATACGCTTCAAAATGGTGTGTTCAAGGTACGTCATTATGCCCGGCCTATGTATTCTCCGGTGCGAGTATCGACCCTTATCATGTCACCGTTATTTATAAAGAGCGGGACTTGAATGGCATACCCTGTCTCCAGTTTTGCGGTTTTTAAACTGGCCTTCACGGTATCTCCCCTTGCGCCCGGTTCTACTTCGGCCACTTTAAGGTCCATGAATATCGGAAGCTTAATATTGAGTATGACCCCCTCGTGTGACACAAAGGTCACCTCCGTGTTTTCCTTCAGGAACCATTTAACGTCACCGATCTTCTCTTCCGTTATAACCGTCTGTTCATATGTGGTATTATCCATGAAATAGTACTCATCGCGGGAGCGATATAGATATTGGCATTTCTTTTCTTCTATATACGCCTCGCCGACTACTTCGCCCGACCGGAATGTTTTGTCTAATACGGCACCTGTCTTCATATTTTTTAATCTAGTTCTTACAATAGCCCCCCGTTGGCCGGGCTTATGATGTTGCGATTCCAGAATTACGTATATTTCGTCGTCGAACTTAATATATAACCCGCTCCTAAATTGATTTGTCGATATCATCCGTTAAGACTTCGCACCCCTTCTCTTTGACCAGAGCGATGTCCTCTATTCTCATGCCGCCGAATCCGGGAATATATACGCCCGGTTCGACGGTAAAGACCATACCCTGTTCAAGTTTGTTTTTGTTTTTGCCCGACACAACGGGCAATTCGTGTATTTCCAAGCCTATGCCATGGCCTAGGCTATGGCCGAAAAATTTCCCGAATCCTTTTTTTTCTATATGTTGCCTTGCTGCCGAGTCTAAATCCGATATCTTTACCCCGGGCCTGATGCTGTCCAATGCCCTTTTTTGAGCCTCTAATATTATACTATATATCTTTTTAAATCTGGATTTTATTTTACCTATGGAGCGCATTCTTGTCAAGTCGGAATTATACCCTTTATAGAGCGCCCCAAAATCGAGTAATATAAGACTGTCTTTGCCCAGCCGTTTTTGCATAGGGCAATAATGAGGTTTAGAGGCATTTGGCTGAGTGGCTACTATAGGCTCGAAGGCCAGACCCTCAGCCCCACATCTTATGCAATTTTCTTTTATGTAATGCGCGATCTCGCGTTCGGTTTTGTTGGCACCTAGTTGCTTGCCGGTCAGATTGAGCGCTTTGCCGGTTATTTCTATAGATTTTCTAATCGCGGCGATTTCCCCTTTTTCCTTTACCTGCCTGATCTCTTCCATAAGGTTAATACATGGAACCAATTTCGTATGCTTTAACAGATTGCTTATATTTTTAAAATCGGCAAAATTTAAATAATCGGCCTCGAATCCCATTCGTCCGATCCGCATCTTCCTGAGAACTTCAGAGAGACTTTTCCACCGGTCCTCAGCAGATCCGGCGGTTATTACTCTGCAATCCTTAAGGCACTCAGCCGCTGCTTCGGCGTATATAAAATCCGTTACCGCGATAATTCCTTTATTGGATACGATTAAGTGCGCATGCGACGCCTGAAAGGAAGTCAAATAATATAGATTGACGGGTTTTGAAATCAGAAATGCGTCGAGCTTAATCAGCTCGATTTTTTTTATAAGAGAGTTTATGCGCCTTTTGTTCATAAAGATTAAACTTTTCCACAGAGATCGACCGCTGCCTCGAGGGCAAGGATATAGCTATTTGCACCAAAACCGCAAATAGCACCTATTGCGACGGGTGATATTAAAGACTTTTGCCTGAATTCTTCCCGGGAGTATATATTCGTCAGATGGACCTCGATAACAGGAATTGAGATGGCGCTTACAGCGTCTCGTATAGCCACACTCGTGTGAGTGTATGCGGCGGGATTGATGATGATGGCATTAAATCTTTTTTCGGACTTTCCTATTACGTCTACAATTTCTCCCTCGTGATTTGACTGAAATAATTCAACGGATATTTTCAACGATTTAGCCTTTTTTTCTATTTTTGAGTTGATGGTCGATAGGTTCGTTGTGCCATATATGTTTTTTTCACGTTTTCCCAAAAGATTGAGATTTGGGCCGTGTACCACAAGTATATTAAGCATGTCTTTAATTCCTCCCATTTATTTTTTGCTCTTCATGATACGCATAAGTCAGGCTTGGGCCGCAAGCCCGATTAGCATTAGTCCCTCTCGGCTTCTTCTATTAGCATAATGGGGATGCCGTTGCGTACAGGATAAGACCTGTTACATTTTGTGCATTTTATCTTTTCGCCTTCAATCCTAAGTTTCTCTTTACAGGCAGGGCATACAAGTATATTTAATAATTCTTGGCTGATCACGACTTGCCTCTCTTTCAGTTCGTTCATCAT
>JAFGFD010000012.1 GCA_016931215.1 Candidatus Omnitrophota bacterium | reverse complement strand
GCCCCGACCATTAATAGTATGTCGTATTGAGTCGGGAGTAGAGAGTAAAGAAGTAATAGGGAAGATTCGAACCCAAAAGGTGGTTATAGGAGGAAAGACCGTTTCCTCCTATCGGCGTAGTCCGCATCTATGCGGAAGGAAGAAAAACATTAAAAAGAAACCATCAGGGTTGCTTTTTAAGGAGCGACGGAGGAGCGACGTTCGAATCCGCCCGCCCCGACCATTAATAGTATGTCGTATTGAGTCGGGAGTAGAGAGTATATTCTATGGAGAAGAGGGTTCACATATTATATTCGGGTATGGTGCAGGGAGTCGGATTTCGTTTTACCGCAGAGAGAGTAGCAGCCAATCTACGTCTAAAAGGGTGGGTAAAAAATCTTGCGGATGGCAGGGTGGAAGCCGTCTTGGAAGGCGAGGAGGATAAGCTGACGATTTTCGTCGAGAAAATTAAGAGCGGTCCCATGAGACGCTATATCAGAAATGCTGAGATCGATTGGTCCGAACCCACAAAGGAATTCGGAGATTTTATTATAAAATTCTGAGGATTTTTATGGAGAAAGTAATTGTAACTAAAAATTTGAGTAAATTCTATAGAAATGTAGTAGGAGAAAGACATTTTAAAGCGTTGGATAATTTCTCTATCGAAGTGGAAAAAGGCGAGATATTCGGCCTATTAGGTCCGAACGGAAGCGGCAAGACGACGTTGTTGAAATTGCTGCTGGGACTTATATTTCAGTCCGGGGGAGATGCCGTTGTGCTCGGCAAGAGCCCTAGGGACATAGGGACGAAGAAGAGGATAGGGTACCTGCCCGAGCAACCCTATTTTCAGGATTTTTTGAATCCCGTTGAGTTATTATATTTTTATGGTTCTCTTTTTGGTATTGAGGGAGGCGTCTTAAGGAAAAGGGTATATTATCTTCTTGAGAAAGTAAATCTTACTAAGTTCGAAAAAATGAGAATCGCCAATTTTTCCAAAGGCATGCTTCAGAGAATCGGCTTAGCAATCAGCCTGATAAACGATCCCGATCTATTGTTCTTAGATGAGCCTACGCTGGGCCTGGACCCCATAGGAACCGTTGAAATAAATTCGTTACTGCGGGAACTGAACAGCCAGGGCAAGACCATCTTCCTGTCAAGTCATCTACTTTCCGAAGTTCAAGATTCATGCAGGCGTGTAGCCATTGTCTATAAGGGCAGGCTTATAAAGGATGGAAGCATAGACAGTCTATTGACGGTCAAGGACGCTCTTTCCGTTGAGCTAACCAGCAAGGATGAGGGCGATATCGAGAAACTGAAGCGTCTCGCGGCGGAATGCGGGTTGGACGTCAAAGATATTTCCCAGAAGAGGAGTTCACTCAAGGATCTTTTTATAGATCTTATCAATGCGGAGAATAAATAGTGAAAAATATACTCTTGATAGCGAACATGACTTTTAAGGAGGTCTTAAGAAATAAACTTCTCAACGTACTGCTTTTATTTGCCATTGTAGCCATAGCCAGCACGAGGTTTTTTACTATTTTTGCACCCAGCGAAGAGCTGAAGATCATGCAGGATACCGCGTTGGGCATCATCAGATTTATAGGTATGCTCATAACGGTCTTTGTCACTGGAGGGCTACTTCCGAAGGAGATCTATAGGCGGACCGTTACCGTGATACTGTCGAAACCGGTCTCCAGGGCCCAGTTTCTGTTCGGCAAATTTTGCGGAGCTCTTTATTCAATATTTACCAACATTATTATAATGAGCGTTATATTTTTTATGATATTGTTCATAAAATTCCAGGCGTTGAGTCCGGAGCTTAATGTAAAATTCCAGGCGTTGGCGCCGGAACTCATAAAGGCGCTGCTCCTTACTCAGGCGGAACTTATAGTCCTTGCTTCTATCACGTTGTGCGTGTCAACCATTGCGTCCGAGATATTTAACATCACGTTCGGGATATTGATTTTTCTAATAGGTCACTTGAGCAATTACATAGCTTATTTGGCCGACAGATTTGACAGCCTGCTGATGAAATCCCTACTCCTCAGCCTTTATACAATTTTACCCAATTTTGAAAATTTTAACGTACAGAATTCAGTGGTGCTTGGAGGGAAGGTATCCTGGCTTTATATGGCGAAGGTTATGGCATATGGAGGATTTTATACTTTTGTCATGCTTGCGATAGGATATCTGTTCTTTGCCGAAAGAGAAGTTTGATGGAAAACAGCGTTGCCCTGCGGATTAGGAAATATTTTTTAGTTGGGGCGGTGATATTCGTCTTTATTGCGATGGCCCCATTGCAACAGTCTATAAACTACAGCCGCGTGACCGAGGACCTTGTAGAGAATATTGTCATCATGCCGGGGGAGTTCGTCACAAATTTTGTTATAGGAGGATTCAGGGGTCTGGCCGCGGATATTTTGTGGCTAAAGATGGACGAATGTTGGCATAACGGTAAATGGTTTGAGCTACTACCGATACTTAGAGCCGTTACGTGGATGCAGCCCCACTTTATCGAGGCGTGGGAGATAGGTGGATGGCATCTTGCCTACAATCTATATGCATATGCTGCGAACTCGCCCGACAGAGAGAGGTATATTGAAGACGGCATAAGATTTTTAAAGGAGGGCCTTGCCAGAAATCGCAATGTTTACAATCTATGGTTCAACCTCGGATGGATATATTATCATAAACTCGCGGATTATGACGAAGCGATCAGATATTTTAGAAGCGCAACGCGCTATGAGCATCCCGATTACATAGACCGGCTTATTGCCCACGCGTATAGAAAAAAAGGCGATATAGCGTCTGAGTACAAAGAGTGGCTGAGATGCGAAACGCTTTACAAGGACAACAGACATCACGTTGGCATTGTAGAGAAACATCTGCAGAAGGCGCGGGATAAATTGATTCAAAACGGGACATTGGAAGGCGTAGAGGCTCCGTCAGACAGATAGGATCGGCTCTCGAGAGAAGACTATTATGAGATATGCCATTTATTCGGATATTCATTCAAACCTCGAGGCGTATGAGAGCGTATTAAGAGCCGTGAAGCGCGAAGCTGCGGATCGCACCATCTTAGCGGGGGATATAGTCGGATACGGAGCGGATCCTTCAAGGTGCTTGAGTTTGGCTAAGAAGCATGCGGACGTAGTTATTTGCGGAAATC
>JAFGFD010000122.1 GCA_016931215.1 Candidatus Omnitrophota bacterium | reverse complement strand
TGCGATGGGTCGGGCCGGTTTTATACACCCTTTGTTGTCAGCCTGGCTTACAAATATCATGTTTGCCTTTGTCGGGCTTACCCTTATCGCCAGACATAAATAGCGGCTGTGGCATCCGCTAAGGTAGTTTAATACCGTGTATCCTGAATTCCCACAAAGAGTAACCCCACTTTGTGCTTCGCTCCATCCCGTATAGCCTTATGTAACGTGCCGTGAAAGGTGTCTCGAAATATATCGTATTCAGAAGGTTATTTTCATTATTTATAACACACGCGTCGACCCAATCCTTTTTGTCGTTTGAGTGTTGTATCTTATATCTTTTGCCGTATGCCCTCTCCCAGAATAGCGTAATCATATTGACGCTGTGCTCTGATCCCAAATCGATGCTGATCCACTGAGGATCCAGATATTGACTACCCCAGCGGGTACCCATGTCATCATCGACTGCCTGTTCGGCGGCATAATAACCGTCTCCGGAGGATGCTATAGCGCTCTTATGGACGGCTACATTGGGCAAGATCTTTGAATAAATCTCCATCTCCCAAAGAGAATAACCCCAGTCGGTCCCTCTCCTCTTGCCGTATAACCTGACATATCTGCCTACTACGTCTTTATCCTTTAAATCTATTACATCCTTGCCGCTAGTGCCGTGCCAGGTCTTCCATACGGTCTTCCAGCGTCTTGCATCATTGGAGACTTGAATGAAATAGTACCTGCCGAAAGCGGCCTCCCACGCCAGTCGTATCTGCCCTATTGCACACATATCGCCCAGGTCAACGTAAATCCATTGAGGGTCTTTGTGTACTGATGACCACCTTGACTCATAGCTACCGTCAACGGCATTGATGGCGGAATAGGTGCTGCCTTCTTCGGACGACGAATAGACATTCTTCTTCAGGGCGATGTTCCGGTTGAAAATCGCCATCACATCGTGAGCCGTCACATTACCGGAAGTATCTACATAAAAGACGTTCTTGAACGACTCAAATTTTATCTCCGATTTAGGCTTGCTGTCCACAAAAAATGATCTATGGGTGACTATGCCTATCAAGACCAGAAACGCAAAACAGATGCCGCTTATAATTCTTATTTTGACGATCTTCCTCTTCTTCTCCTCTTTATCTATAAAGATCAGATGGTCTTCAGGGTCGCCGTACAACATGTAACTTGCCCAGATAAGTGACGTCTCGCCGAATTTCTCTATCAATTTGGTCCGAGACAGTCTTAGTGCCTCCCCTACGCTTTTCCCTTTTATCACATTGGTGTAAAACTCCCTCGCAAATTCCATGGACAGGTTATCCTGAATCTTCCAGAAGGTACCTATATAATGTTTCACGCCGGCGAGGAGAAAGGCATTTGCAAGGCCGTATATACGTATATTCTGGGCTGGTTCAATCTCCCATTGTTCCGTCTCTCCCGAAGAACAGGCATTGGCAAAGACCAAGACGGGCATTGAAGACGAGCCGCTCAAGGCCGCAATCTGGTCGGCTGTTAGGCTGGCGTCTTTGAAGACCAGGCCGCTACCGGCAGGATTCGTCTTGTCGTACTTTGCATGGCCCGCGAAGTGAAAGACGTCGTATTCTTTAAGATTCTTTAACGCGTACTTCAGTTCGACGTCCGTTGTGCGTAGATCGACATCGATCTTCTCTTTGGCCTTGTCAAGTATATTCCTTATGACTATGCCTTCTTCATAGGCCTTTTTAAGATCGCCGGCCGGATCGCAGAGTGTCAGCATCTTGAGTTTCGGTTGTATGCTCCTTATAGACTCGGAATGTATCTTGCTGGAGGTCAATACGATACGGCCGACCGCAAAACGGTTGCACATATAATTTGAGCCGTCGTATAACAGCTCCCAGGGTATGCGGACAAGTTGTTCATCTATGTAGAATATAAGGTGGGAAGCGTCTGTCTTGTGGAGTTCTTCTTTGATCTCTTGGGGAAATACCTGATTGTAT
This sequence comes from Candidatus Omnitrophota bacterium, assembly GCA_016931215.1. GTDB lineage: Bacteria > Omnitrophota > Gorgyraeia > JAHIPI01 > JAHIPI01 > JAFGFD01. The sequence continues at coordinate 13,509 of JAFGFD010000122.1, read as the reverse complement.
AAAAGATGCGAGCTTTTACGCAGCTCGCCCAGACTGTTTGCCGTTACCTTGCCTTCAAAGTCCACGCGGTTGAGGATGCTGAAAATATCGCTGCAGAGAACCTCTATATTACTCTCGGATGCCTTCCATATGCTATAATGCCTGTGACCTATGCTTTCGCTTTTATAAAAGGTGCTTATCTTCCACTGAGCGGCATCTTTTAGTATCTCGACTACTAGGGTCTTCATCCTTCCAGGGACCTTAAGGAAAGTGCAGCGATACAGCGGGGCTCGCCTTTACGAACCAAGTTTAGCTGATAATCTCTGACTTTTAGATTATCATACTCAACTTTACCCCTCTCTGTCAAGCACGATCTTAATTCCCTGTCTTGGTGTATAAGACTGATCCGCTCTCCCGAAACCGGCGTATTCTTTCTCCTGTCTTTTATATACACGACCAGATCTATAAAATCTTTTGCTATCTTTGTTATCTTGACGCTTACAATAAAGGTACCTATAAGCTTGGACAACTCTATAACATGATGCTCTGTCTTTTCTTCCTTGTCTCGAAATACGCCTGCTGGCAAAAGTTCACCCCTGCCTGCGCAGGCTATGATCTCTCCGGTAGTTTTTACTACCTGCGCGAAGTTCTCTTTAAATTCGATGACCGCGCTCAGCATCTCCTCAAGGCAAGAACTCGTGACAAGTTGTTTGACCTTGTCGACCAGTTCTATGGGTACGTCCGCATCGGCCATGTCGGGCAATTTGGAGGTCAGAAGTAAGTTTCGCAGATTCTCTTCCTCGTCACCGCCAATGACCTTCTCCATAAAGACATCCTGCTCTTTCTTGCCGAAGAGACCCTCTATATAGCAAGCAATATCTTCCTCCGAAACAGCCTGGACCGTCTTCTTTGCGGCTTTCTTGGGTTTAAACCTCCTGTATCCTTCTTTTATCAGCTGGTTTAACGGATTCATATTCTCTCCTTTATCTCTTATTCTTTTTTATGGCTTTATTTATTATAGCTTTCAATTTTTCAATTACCCTCTTCTTCTGCATATAAAGAGCATCTATACTTTTGCCCAATATGTCGGCGGCCCGCTGATAAGGCAGCTCTTTGACGTATAAGATCTCTATAAGTCGCTGGTCATCCTTAGGCAATTTTTTTATTGCCTCTTCAAAGAGCTCTATTCTCGTCTCATGCTCCAGATCATCCATGAGCGACTCGACCCATGAAGAATCATCTTTAAATACCACATCGGTCTGCTCTCCGCGCGATAGGAATGAGGAAAGAACCTCCTCGTGCGACAGGGTCTTCCTTATATAATCGTAAGTCCTGTTTTTGGTCACTACTTGCAGCCAGCTTGCCAAAGAACAGCCGTTCTTCCACTTGAAGCTGCGCAACTTAACATAGTTGTTTGCAACGAGTAAAGCAAAGACATCTTGAAAAAGATCTTCCGTAATTTCTGTATTGATTTTATAGCTTATAAGTTGGAAGGTCTTAATGATAGTGCTATATATCAATCTTTTGTATTTATCGACTAATTCAACCCACGCATCGCTATTACCCTTGACGCAGCGAGAAACTAACTTTTTTTCATAACTAATCTTCTCTCGATGGGCTTTATTATTCCTGATAGCCATTTCCAATATATTTGACGGTTTATGTTCGTAAATCTAACATGGTTTTTGCTTAATCCTGTTGTTATAACCTTTTATATATTATACACTTACAATTGATGAAAAAAAAGGGGTAAGGCTACTTTTTTTTAAATACGGTTATTGGTCTACCAAGTAGCCTATACCCTCTTTTTAACTTATGCCTATACGCCAGCCTATTTATTCAAAGCCTTCATCAACATAGAGCCGGTACCTACGGCCCTGAATGCTTTTATATAATCTTTCGCAACCCTGTAAGCGTCATCCTCTGTATTCTTCTTGTGCTTTTCATCAATATTGTCGATCTTCTCCTTGAATGGCTTCGTCGCCTTCTTTATATCCTGATTATTATCTTTACACCATTTCTTTATCTCTTCCAGAAGCTCTGGAGGCAGATTTCTATGTGCGATGTTCTGCCATTCCGTACCTACATTACCTTTTCTGATGCCATAGTCGGCAAACTGCCCTACCAGGTTCAGCGGAGTCCCCGTAATGCCGTGTTGGGCGATATTCACTCCATAGGGTTTAATTGCGTTATATATCTCGCCCGTCCTCTTTAAATCTATTGACACCTCTTCCCCGGGTTCATAATTACCGTGTTTTGAGCCGTTATTAACTGCCAGAAGGTCCGGCGACACTCCGTTATCGCTGAGCCCCTCTATGAATTCCAGCGATTCCTCAACCGTAGATAGAGCCCCTCCTTCTTTGACCAATTTTATCTCACCTATCTCGACCTCAAGACCCAGGCCTGCCTCTTGGACGATCTTTCCGAGCTTAGAAGATATCTCTATATTATCTTTTGTCACATTATGAGAAGCGTCTATGGCTACCGACGTATATCCGGCGTCTACAGCGGCCTTAATTATTGCCTCTGCGGTGTTGTATTCCTCCTGCTCCGTATTTCTCACTGCTGTGTGATCAGCGTGAATAAAGAACGGCTTCGTAAAACCTATTTCATGCGCGTATCCGGTTATCATATCAAAGAAAGTGTACGGCGTCTGTCCTGTGTAACCACCCTTTAAATTGCCCTCGCTCCTTGCAAGTTCGAAACCGACTATCGCATCAAGCTCTTCCGCAGCGCGCATTATTCCGGGCACAACATTCTTTATCCTTATATTGCACGCCATGACGATTACCTTCTCTTCTTTCAAAGCTTCAAAAATCGAGTGCCCGCTTAACAGAAGTAACTTATTGTTCTTGCCCAATTTCTTGACCGTCTGAGACGGCATGTGCTTCAACAAACTTCCTGCTGCCATATCATACTCTCCTTGTTTTCGTTGTCACTTTCTTCCAAGTCAGATTGACAAAATCTTTGTCAATCTATACAACTCCAGGTCCAAACCGATCTTCTTTTTGGAGTGCTTGCATGCCTTTTCAAAATCTGTCAATACGATCTCGTCCGCTATTATTCCGACGGCCTTGTCCGTCAGTCCGTTTGCCAACGCATCGACGCTTGCCGCTCCGAAACGCAGCCCCAGAAGTCTATCCAGAGCCGTGGGAGACCCTCCTCTCTGAATATGGCCGAGCGTAACCGACTTCACTTCAAAGCCGGTTTCCTCGTGAATAAGTTTCTCTATATCCTTTGCGTGAGCTACCCCTTCCGCAACGACCACTATCCAATTCATCTTGCCACGCTTTCTGCCGGCACGTATATCGTCGCACATGTCGTCTATCTTATAATCGTTTCCGGGAAAAATTATATCCTCCGCGCCACCGGTCAATCCGACCCGGATTGCTATAAAGCCCTCTTCTCGACCCATGACTTCCACGACGAATATGCGCTCCATGCTGTGCACGGTATCCCTTATCTTATCTATGGCATCCAGGGCTGTATTGACGGCGGTGTCCGCGCCTAATGTATAATCGGTACCCGCAATGTCATTATCTATGGTCCCGGGGATGCCCACGACATTTATGCCCCAATTCTTAGCGAGCACATGAGCGCCCTGAAAAGAGCCGTTGCCCCCTATCACGACCAAGCCGTCTATCTTGCGCTTCTTAAGCCAGTCCACTGCCTTCCGCTGGCCACTTTTTGTCTTGAACTCCTCGCACCTGGACGTCTTCAATATCGTGCCGCCGTTGGCAATTATATTACTTACGCTCCGGGCGTTCATCTTCATAAAATCACCGTCAATAAGTCCGGCGTATCCGCGCATGATGCCGTAGATATTGAATTTTCTGTATATTGCCGAACGAACTACGCTTCTTATCGCCGCATTCATTCCCGGCGCATCGCCGCCGCTCGTAAGAACCGCCAATGTCTTCATCTCATCCTCAATGGGACGTTTCTCCTCGTCGCATCCCAAAAAAATTCAACGGGTTACGACAGGCTGCTTGCCAAACCTACCCCTCAATAGAGCAGGTTTTGTAATCCGTTTCTTGTAGATCTTTTCTGTCTTAAGCTGCGTTAGGTAAAACTTCCCTATGTTCCCAGCTCCCAGCTCTCAAGATAATTCTTTTGCTCGTCAGTCAGTTTGTCTATCTTAATGCCCATGGATTTAAGTTTTAGGCGGGCTACTTCCCTGTCAATGTCCTGAGGCACTACGTATACCTTAGGTTCCAATTCAGCTGAATGCCTTTTAATATACTCAGCACAGAGCGCCTGGTTTGCAAAACTCATATCCATCACGCTTGCCGGATGCCCTTCCGCTGCCGCCAGATTGATCAGCCTTCCTTCGCCAAGCAGGTTGATTCTCTTTCCGTTGCTTAGCGTATACTCGTCTACAAAATCTCTTATTCTGCGTTTTTTCCTGGCCAGTTTATCCAATGCAGGTATGTCTATCTCCACATTGAAGTGTCCCGCATTGGCGACTATGGTTCCGTCTTTCATCAGATTAAAATGCTCCGACCTGATGACCTTCGTATCCCCTGTGAGAGTAACAAACACATCTCCTATCCTGCTCGCCTCCTTAATAGGGAGAACCTCATGTCCGTCCATTGCGGCCTCAAGAGCGCGCAACGGATCGGTCTCGCATATGTAGACTATAGCGCCCATGCCTTTGGCGCGCATTGCTACCCCTTTGCCGCACCAACCATATCCACATACGACTACTCTCCGTCCCGACATCAAGACGTTTGTCGCCCTCACTATACCGTCTACCGTAGACTGGCCCGTGCCGTATCTATTGTCAAAAAGGTGTTTTGTATCGGCGTCGTTTACGGCTATCATCGGAAATAGCAGCCGTCCGCTCTTTTCCATGCTCCTCAATCTTATGACGCCCGTCGTCGTCTCTTCGCTGCCGCCTAAGACACCTGCTGCCAGATCTTTCCGCTTCATGTGGATGGTCGAAACCAGATCTGCGCCGTCATCCATAGTAATAACGGGTTTTTCGTCCAATGTGCTATTTATATGCTTGTAATACGTCTTTTCGTCTTCACCCTTAATGGCAAATGTGGGTATTTTGTAATCCTTCACTAGAGAGGCGGCCACGTCATCTTGGGTGCTGAGGGGATTTGACGCACAGAGGAAAACTTCCGCCCCTCCCGCTTTCATGGTAATAGCCAAATTGGCGGTTTCTGTCGTTACGTGTAGACAGCAAGCTATTTTGGTGTTCTTAAGTGGTTTCTCCTTTCTGAATCTCTCTCTGATCAAATTCAACACGGGCATATGTTTCGTCGCCCATTCTATCCTCAAATTTCCGTGTTTAGCCAGTCTTATATCCTTAATATCGTATTTCATCTCTTCCTTTCAACCATGTTTATCTACTACGAATGGCTCTTTACCGTTACCTTCTCCTCTTTCATCTTCTTTGCGCGTTTTTTGAGCTCGTCTACTTTATCGAGCTCCTCCCAGCTAAATCCTTCTTCCATTCTTCCAAAATGGCCGTAGGCAGCGGTCCTTTTATAAATCGGCCTGCGCAACTTTAAGTTTTCGATTATGGCCTTCGGCCGTAGGTCAAATGTCTCTTTTATGAGTCTCACTATGGCCTCATCGGAAATTTTTCCCGTTTCGAATGTATTGACCATGACGCTGACGGGCTCCGCCACTCCTATAGCATACGCGATCTGAATTTCGCATTTCTTCGCAAGGCCTGAGGCGACTATATTCTTCGCTATGTATCTGGCCATGTATGAAGCGGACCTGTCGACTTTTGTCGGGTCTTTTCCGGAAAAGCACCCACCGCCATGAGACCCGACTCCGCCGTACGTATCGACAATTATCTTCCTTCCCGTCAATCCAGTATCACCCTGTGGCCCGCCGACTTCGAATCGGCCCGTGGGATTGATATAAATCTTTGTATTTTTGTCTATCATCTTCGGTGGTATGACCTTACTAATAACATGTCTCTTCATGTCGCGCTTGATCTCTTCAAGTTTCACCTTGGAATCATGATGCGCGCTTAAGACTATAGCGTCGATTCGCTTAGGCTCTCCGTTATCATACTCAACGGTAACCTGCGATTTACCGTCTGGCTTAAGATAAGGCAATATGCCCGTCTTTCTTGTTTCAGTCAATCGCCGTGTCAGTCCATGGGCTAACACTATCGGCAGCGGCATGTACTCCTTTGTCTCATCCGTGGCGTAACCAAACATCATGCCCTGGTCCCCCGCGCCGCCTATATCTACCCCCAATGCGATATCAGGCGACTGGCCCTGTATGGAAGTAATGACCCCGCAGGTCAAATAATCGAAACCATAAACGGCGTCGGTATAGCCTATTTCTTTTATAGTATCCCGTATTATCTTTGGTATATCAACGTAGCATGAGGTCGTTATCTCACCCGCTACTATAGCCAGCCCCGTAGTCACCATCGTCTCGCAGGCGACTCTCCCGTTAGGATCTTTTTCGTATATGGCGTCAAGTATAGCATCCGATATCTGATCGCAGATTTTATCCGGGTGCCCCTCGGTAACGCTTTCCGAAGTGAATAGGTGTTTAGTCTGTTGTTTTGACATTTGCATCTCCTTTTTAATTTTTTACGGATATCGCCTTAACCTCTGTACGAATCTTTTATCCTCTCGTATATGGTCTTGTCTCCTATGTCATACCACTCTTCGTCAAATATAAAGCCGTAAACTTCATCATTCTGAACCAGCCAGCTTATGTAGTTGCCGGGGGCGTCTTTATGCTTCGACTGGCTCAGATACTCCTTTACCCTGCCCAGCTTTTCCTTCGTCAAATAATATAGGCAAATTGCTACGAGCGCTGATCCGGGGTTGGCGGGCTTCTCGGCAAAGCTTATAAGTCTGTTACTGCTTTTAATCTCCACTACGCCGTACTTTCTTGCCTCTTCTCTGGAACCTATGTTGTGCAACACGATACTGCAGTAGGGTGCGTGGCTTTTTGCAAATTTAAGAAAATTACTCATTTGGAAGGAAAAGAGATTGTCTCCCGCTATAATAATAAGATCATCTTTAAGTCGTGTTTCGTCCAAAACTAGCTGGATGTCGCCTATGGCACCCAGTCTCTCTTCATTAGTCAGCGTCCTGTCATTGATGGGGGTTATCTTCTTTGAAGTGGCGTGATTCCTTGACCAGTCTACAAACCGCTGATAAAATCTTTCATTGGTAACGACGTACACCTCGTCCAAATCATCCACCTTTTCAAGCTTATCCATTATGTAATCGATTATCGGCTTACCACCTATAGGCAACAACGGTTTGGGTGTATTGATGGTCAGTGGGTAAAGCCTCGTTGCGTAACCCGCTGCTAATATCAATGCTTTCATACACTCTCCTTTGCTAATTCATTCTTAAGAAATGTAACTCTATCGACAGGCGTAGGGTCGATGCCGTTTAATAAAGCCAAATAGAAACTTATCATATCCCCTGTAAACACAAGGGACATCATCCTGGCCAATACACCCTTGCCTTTGGAAAAGATCTCGATTGTATCTATGCCTTTTTCTTTAAGTATATCCCTTGTAATATCCATTCTCCGCGCTATCCTATTGTGGTCACCCGAGTCACGCAAAAAAATCACGACAAAAGAATGGATAATTTCTTTTGGAAAATCCCAGCCCACGATCTCATTATGATTCATCTCCGGAAAGACATGGCTTGAAGACAGATGCTTGCTATTTTCGGCCAATTGGCCCCTCAATCTTGTTACAGCAATGTCTATGTAATCATTTGCGCCGTAAATAACGGGGAATCTCTGGTAAAGGGCTAAGGCTATGCGCTTGGAGATATTCTTCTCAATCGGTACGCCGGGACCCAGATCCTTTTTGAGATCTCCAAGAATACTTATCACTTCTTCAATATGTACTTCTGCTGCGTCTATGAAACCGAGTCTTGACAATACTATTAATACCGGGATAAACGAAAACGCCAGGGCGCATCTTGGCGGATATCCTTTGGGTACCTTTATAAATGGTATATTGCCGTCATGTGCCAGCTGCTCTAGTCTTCCGTTTGAGCTTATGGCAATTATCCTCGCGCCTTTATCCTTGGCGATATTAAAAGCGCTTAATGTCTCCTCCGTGTTACCGGAATAGCTTGAAGCTATGACCAGCGTGTTCTTATCTATGAAATTAGGTAAAGTATAATTGCGGTTTACGCTGACTGGTATTTCGATATCCTGAGCTGTAAATGACCGAATAAGGTCAGCCCCTATTGCAGAACCACCTAATCCGGTAAAAACGATATTCTTGACTTCCTTTGGATCTATTGAAGTTATGTTAAAATCGAGTCCTATTGATTTTGCCTCGCGGCATTGTCCGTCCAAGTCCAATATAAGACGGAGCATGTCTTCCTTGTCTAGGCGCTTTATTTCCAACTCACTTTCCAATACTTTTTTACTATCCATCTGTTCTCCAGTCTATCCTAAAATATCAACCGCCGCCCAGCACCAGTTCCGGAAGCACCTCTTTTAAGGTAGATTGAGCGAACTCCTGGATCTCTTTGCCGGTACTTAGCGTCAGTGCCTTATCGGCAGTCTTCTTGGCCGTTTCAAGTTTAAATGCTCTTATTATCTTCTTAATTTCAGGAAGGGATATCGGGGAAGTGCTGAACTCATCCAGCCCAAGACCCAATAAGATTAGCGTAAGAGAAGGGTCTCCCGCCATCTCGCCGCACATCCCAACCCATATACCTTCTTTATGACCGTTGTCTATGACTTTCTTTATTAGCCGTAAAACTGCGGGGTGTGCCGGTTCATACAAATATGCTATCTTTTCATTTACCCTGTCAACGGCAAGAGCATATTGTATAAGATCATTTGTGCCGATGGAAAAGAAATCCGCCTCCTTTGCCAAGATATCGCTTGTAATCGCTGCCGACGGTATCTCTATCATCGCACCTACCTCTATCTCTTTATCAAAAGGCACTCTATCTTTTTTCAATTGCTTCTTGACATCGGAAAGAATCGAGTTCGCCTGTCGCAATTCCTCTATTCCGGAAATCATCGGATACATTATCTTCAGCTTACCGAAAGCCGAAGCCCTTAAGATCGCCCTCAGTTGCACCTTGAATATATTGGGCCTCGCCAAGCAGAATCTTATCGCGCGCCAACCCATAAATGGATTCATCTCGCGCGGTATCTCAAGATGCGATAAGAACTTGTCTCCGCCTATATCCAGCGTCCTTATTATAACAGGTTTTGAGCCCATCTTTTTAGCGACTTCTTTATACGCCTTAAACTGCTCATCCTCGCTCGGCAGATCTGCTCTATTTATGTAAAAGAACTCGCTTCTGTAAAGCCCTATACCGTCCGCCCCATGCTTTATGACGCTCGATACCTCCTCCGGAAGCTCTATATTAGCGGATAACTCTATTCTGTGTCCATCCAATGTCTCGCAAGGTAAATTCTTTAATGTCGATAATTCCTTTTCTAACTCTTCGAGTTTCTTCTTCTCCGAAATATATTTTTCCAGCGTGCTCTTTTGCGGTTCGGTTATAATCAAACCTCTGTTGCCGTCTATAACAAGCATATCGCCGTTTCTTACCAAAGTAGTGATCTTCTCCAATCCTACGACAGCAGGTATCTCTAGCGATTTCGCCATAATTGCGGTATGGGATGTCCTGCCGCCTATATCGGTAGCAAAACCGATAACGTTCTTTTTGTGCATAATAGCAGTGTCCGATGGCGATAGATCGTAAGCTATAATAACTACCTTTTCCTTCAACTCAGCCAATGAAATCTGTTTAGCGCCGACAAGATTACGAAGAATTCTCTTGCCGACGTCATTGATATCGCTGATCCTTTCCTTGAGATATTCATCATCCATTTTTGAAAATGTTTTTATGTATTTCTTTAAAACATCCAAAAATACGTATTCTACGCACACCTTCTCTTTTTTCATCTTTAATATGACTTCTTCTATAAGCATCGTATCTTCCAATACGAGCAGATGCGCGCTGAATATCTCTCCGTGCTCCACGCCCATATCTTTTGAAATCTTTTCCTTTATTTTAAGTATTTCGTTTCTAGTGCTTATGAGGGCGTCCTGAAACCTGTTTATTTCATCAGGGAGATCTTGATCCGTAATGCGTCTCTTTGTAACGGCGAAATCTTCGCTGTCTATAAGATACGCCTTACCTATAGTAATACCTGGAGCGGCCGGAATTCCCTTCAATATAGTTTCACCCATTATTGTCTCCGCTTTCATCTGTAGAAATGAGGCCCCCTTTAGAGGACACATTCTTCTTTGTCTTAGGCGCTATTGTCTTGAATAACGTCTCATCCAACTCTCCGCTCAATAACTTTTCCAGCTCCATCATGGCGGCCTCGGCATCCGGCCCCTCTGCCTTTATCAAAATCTTGCTACCCCGATGTGCGGCGAGAGTAAGTATACCCATTATCGATTTGCCGTTAATAACGCTGTTTCCGCGTTTAACATTTATATCGCAATCATACTTGTTTGCTATCTGAACAAACATGGCAGCAGGTCGTGCATGTAATCCGAGTTTATTTTTTATAATTATCTTCTTTTCTATCAGCATCAAATTGAACCTTTTCTTGTATATTCTCCAATGAGATTCATTATTATTCGCGCCAATTTGTAAGAGTTGTGCCTAACGACGTCTTCCGTGTCAACTATATTGGCCCCTATAACACGATAGCCCATCTTTTCAATAATATCTTTATCAGGCTCTACCCTTTCGGCCCCCTGTTCTTTGTATTTCTCGACCAGATTAATAGGTATGGCGGCCGTATTGACAATGCACGTATTTATAACCTCGGGTGTCGTGTGGTGAAGAATGGCCTTAAGATGGTCGCTGGCCGTATAACCTTCTGTTTCACCAGACTGAGTCATGACGTTACATACATATATCTTTAATATTTTCGACCGGGCGACTTCCTGATATATGCCTCTTATCAGAAGAGTCGGTATCACGCTGGTATAAAGACTTCCGGGGCCGAGTATAACAGCATCTGCAGCCCTTATTGCCTCAAGGGCTTCTTCAGTAGCCTCGCAATCTTTGGGTTCAAGAAATACCTTTTTAATAGGGTTCATCTTCTCGGGTATCTTTGACTCACCCTCGGTAAGTTCGCCGTTTTGATGTTCCGCCAAAAGTTTTATCTTAGATAAGGTCGAAGGTATCACTTTTCCCCTTATGGCCAAGACCTTACTCGATTCTTTAATGGCCTGTTCGAAATCTCCCGTAACCTTTGACATCGCGGTAATGAATAAATTTCCGAAACTATGCCCCTTGAGGTGTTCCCCTTCTTCGAATCTGAACTGAAATAATTTTCTCATAAGAGGTTCCGTATCGGCGAGGGCAACCAGGCAGTTCCTTATATCTCCTGGAGGCAAAACATTAAATTCTTCTCTAAGTCTACCTGAAGAACCTCCGTCGTCTGCCACTGTTACTATTGCCGTTATATTGCTTGTGTAATCCTTTAACCCCTGCAGCAATACGGATAAACCCGTGCCGCCGCCCAAGGCTACTATGTTGGAACCTCTCTCAAGGTACCGCTTTTGATAAACAATATCTACCAGTTCGGCGTCGCTGGCCGGCAGAAAAACTTCCACAACGGAAGTCACGATTTTCTTTATGCCCGTCACCAGTCCAATAATGCCTATTATGATTATGACGCTCGCCCCTGTTTTGCTGTTAGGGTTATCTTCAACGATAATAAAGACCGAACCCATGGAGATTAAAACAACGCTCAATATTACCAAGAAGATCCATCTCTTTACACCCATTCCAGGGATGAGCCATTTCAATTTTTTCATACAAAGATCCTATCTTTAAAAAATCATTCTATCTTTTCTTTTGATCCTCATCGCCTATTATCCTGATTATATCCTTTTCTCCACCGGCACCTTTAAGCATCTCGCGAATGTATTTATCCTTCAATAACCGTGATATGCGCGCCAGTGCTTTTAAATGCGGCCCTGCTGAATCTTCCGGCGCGAGTAAAAGGAAAAATATATGAGTAGGTTCTCCGTCCAGAGATTCAAAATCTACTCCTTCTTTTGCCAATCCAAAAGCAGCAACGAGCGTCTTTATATATGGAGTTTTTCCGTGAGGTATACCGACCCCCTGGCCTATGCCGGTGGACCCTAGAGCCTCTCTTGCCATCAATATCTTAACTATTTCCTCTTTCTTACTCTTTATCACGCCTGCCCTCATGAGCGATTCTACGAGTTCTTTTATGACACCCTCTTTGTCGGTCGCTTTCAGGTTTGCTATTACCGCTTTTTTATTCAAAAAATCCATGATCTTCATGTTGGTTGCTATGCTCCTTTCAGACTGTTATGCTAAGGTGAATTGTAATAATGTTATAATTATTTTCGGTGAAGATGAAATGTCTTCTTCGAAGAACCTCATCCCTCCTTCTCTAATTCCTACGAAGCCACTCTACTCCGAGACGCTTATATGCGCGAAGTAGAATGGAGCGGGTGATGGGTCTCGGCGCTCTCACCCGGCTCCGCCAGGGTGTTCGAGTCGGCCACCCGCTGGACTGACACTAGCTTCTGCAAATCTTCGATGAACGCGTTTTTCCTCGCTATTCGTTCGGCGTCCAGCTCCCTTCGAGACCCCCTTCGCTCACACTATCAAAGATTCTGGAGCGGGTGATGGGTCTCGAACCCACGACAACAACGTTGGCAACGTTGTGCTCTACCAACTGAGCTACACCCGCATTTTTTCATTCTGTCATGTCTATAGTCTATGGACGATGGTCTATGGTTTAGAATTTAGTTTACGGTTAATGGTTTACGGTCTTAAAAAACAGGTTCGCGGTTTATGGTTAACGTTGATTTTTTATTTCCGAAAACCGTCATCCTTAAACCAATAACCCTTTAACCTACATTCATTCAAAAAAACCGTGAACCACGCATTTTTTCTTCAACAGCGGCTTTTGTTCTTTTCCGTTAACCGGAAACCCTGAACCATAAACCTGTTTATAAATATGGGCTATAGTTCACCGGAAAAAATAAATCCTGAAAAGTTTGTCTTTATCCATCGACTATAGACCACCGACTATTGACTGATATAAATTCCGGTACCCTCACTAGGAGTTGGCGCCTCCGCCTTCGCGGAGCTCAGGCTACGGTCGGCCACCCGCCCGATGTCGGCCGGTCTTTCCCGAATCGCGTGAACGCTTTCGGGATCCCGAGACACTTTAAAAAAACATTCGGGACGACTTACGGCCTTTTCCCTCCTACACGTCGGGCACGGGCTCCCTTCAACTCCTAAAAATATAAATTCTGGTACCCGCACTAGGAGTTGAACCTAGAACCTCGACATTAAGAGTGTCTTGCTCTGCCAATTGAGCTATGCGGGCATTCGCCAAAACAAATTTAAGAGTATTATTTTAACATATAAGTCAAATAATGCAAAGGAAAAAATAAACGGGCTTTTTACTTCTCTTAACCCTGTTAATTCCTACGAAGCCACTCTACACCGAGACGCTTATATGCGCGAAGTAGAATAGTGCGGGCGGAGAGACTTGGCGCCCTCACCCTTCGCGGAGCTCAGTGTT
>JAFGFD010000121.1 GCA_016931215.1 Candidatus Omnitrophota bacterium | reverse complement strand
CTCCCTGCAATTTAATATTGCCATTACAATAAATATCAAATAAAGACCGGAATAAATAATCCAGAAATGCGGCAGGTTTAGACCTAAAAATGCGAGTATCGCCCCCAAGAGCGTACTGGGCGTAATAGCATAGGTGCCGATGTTGATCAGCTGTTTATATTCGAGTTTTACATGGCTCATGGATACCGCTATCAGGGAGATAACGCTGAAGACGAGGATCTGCGTGACCCGCGCAACGAAAAAACTCAAATACATAATCAAGACCATTATAGGGAATATTATCCAAATTATGTTCTTTCGCGCCGATTTCAGGAATGCCTCATCTATCCTCAGGGACTCGATGCCAGATAGACTATAGGTCTCTGATTTTACATCACTTTCTTTATAAAGCATTCTATCCTTCATGAGTAGAATACCTCTCTTATATCCGTCAAGTGACGCTACCTCACCCGTTGTATCTATGACCATAGTGAAATCTTCGGATGATACAATATAAGGCTGTTTTATATCCACGGTGACAATCCCATTCTGTATGTTTATCGTCGGCAAATTTTTCTGCGCCCAATCGACCGCGATATCGAGCCCCTTCCTGGCATCCAGGCTGAACCGTATGCTCAAAAGCAGAGTTATTACCAATACCAAGGTCAAGAGGTACTTTGCAGACTTTGTCAAAGTAAAGTCCTTCACCTTTTGGTAAAACTTAAAATCGCTGACCGCTTTGGCAATCTCTTCAAAAAATTCTTTCATGCGTCCTCCCAGTCATCTTTTTAAATTCGCCGCATACATACTCTGTATGCCGGAATCTATACATTGCCCAGATATACATATTTTAATTTGCGCTTTGCGATCTCCTTCGCCAGCGAAAGCGTAGAGACCGGCGTAGGAGCGGATGTCATTTTAAAACATGGAAAATACCTTGAAAAATGGAGTGGCGTATCTTCCCCCAGATTATCGGCGACCCAGTCCGCGAGACGAGTAAAGCAATCTTCGGAATCGTTTAAACCCGGGATGACCAAATTTGTGATCTCTATATGTACGCCTCCTTGCTTTGCCGTTATAATATTATCGAGGACGGGCTGAAGTCTTCCCAAACAATATTTTACGTAAAAACTCTCCTCTATTGATTTGACGTCAACGTTCATTGCGCCGATGTAGGGAAGTATCTCCTTAAACGGCTCGCTGTTTATGTATCCGTTTGTGACAAATACGTTTTCCAGCCCGCTCTTCTTTGCCTTCCCGCAGCACTCTAAAACAAATTCATACCATATAAACGGCTCATTATAAGTATATGCTATGCCAAATGAGCCGACTTTTTTTGCCTTATCAATGATCGCTTCGGTGCTCACTTCACGGGTAGGTGTATCCAGATCTTGCGAAATCGTCCAATTTTGGCACCATGGACAGGTAAGGTTGCATCCTTTCGTGCCGATAGAGAGAATATATTCTCCCCGGTGATAGTGATAAAGGGGCTTCTTTTCGATCGGATCGAGCGCTATCGAAGTCGCCCTGTTATAGATCTCCGAATAGAGTCGGCCGCCTCTATTGACCCTTACCCCGCATCTACCTTTTTTGCCATCGGCGATTTTGCAATTATGCGGGCAGAGGCCGCATTCTACATTTCCGTCAGAGCTTTTGAAATAAAGGGCCTCTTTCATTTTGCCTTTTTGTTCAGCAATCCCTTCAACTCCCCCATAAACTGATTCAGGTCTTTGAACTCCCTGTAAACGGAAGCAAAACGCACATACGCGACCTGGTCCAAGGCGTGAAGATGCTTCATCGTCAATTCGCCGACGACGGAAGACTGAACCTCTCTGTCGTAATTCTTCTGTATATATCTCTCTATAACATCCACTATCTTTTCAAGTTTCTGAATACTGACGGGCCTTTTTTCGCACGCCTTGACGAGGCCCGAGAGTATCTTGTGCCTGTCGAAAGGTTCGCGCCGGTTGTCTTTCTTTACGACCATCAGGGGGATCTCTTCTATATATTCATAGGTCGTAAAACGCCTGTCGCACCTTAAGCATTCCCTCCTGCGCCGTATACTCCTGCCGCCTTTCGAGGATCGGGAATCGATGACTTTATCCCTATTTGCCCCGCAATAAGGACATCTCATTTTTTATAAGTCCTCACTCTAATACCGGCCTGACTGAAGAAATCCATCGACATCTTGTCGGGGTAGCCTTCCGATATTACTACCTCGCTTATCCCGGCGTTTATAAGCATCTTGGCGCAGATAAGGCACGGTTGATTGGTGCAGTATAAGACGCTGTCTTTTACGCTTACTCCATGCAGCGACGCCTGTAGTAGCGCGTTCTGCTCTGCGTGCAACCCCCTGCAAAGCTCATGCCTCTCCCCCGCGGGCACGTTGAGAGTCAATCTGAGACAACCTGTTTCGCTGCAATGCTTAAGCGTGCGCGGTGCGCCGTTATATCCTGTAGCGAGGATGCGCTTTTCCCTTACGATAAGCGCTCCGACCTTACGCCTGAGACACGTTGAGCGGCTTGATACAAGCTTCGCTATCTCCAAAAAATATTCATCCCAATCGGGTCTGGCCTGAATCTTTCCTTTATTTTTCTTCGTCTGAGTCATTACCATATGATAACCTTTCCGAAATTATGGGGGTCTCTATTTTAATCAATATTATAAAGCGGGAATCTCTCCAACATCTTTTTTACATCTTTACGGACCGCGGCAACCACCTTATCGTCCGTCCTTTTGGTAAGGACTTTATCGATAAATCCCGCTATCTTCTTCATCTCGTCTTCTCCCATGCCTCTGGTCGTGGCGGCCGGTGTGCCCAAACGTACGCCGCTGGCGACGGCCGGTTTCTGTTTGTCGAAAGGTATAAGATTCTTATTCACGGTTATACCGGCCTTATCAAGGATCACTTCGGCCTCTTTACCGGTAATATTCTTGCCCGATAGGTCTACCAGCATAAGGTGATTGTCCGTGCCTCCGGAGACTATCCTATACCCATAACCCTCCATGGCGTGCGCCAATGTCTTTGCGTTCTTTACAATGCGCCTCTGGTACGCTTTAAAATCATCGGACAGGGCATATTTGAAGGAGACCGCCTTTGCGGCTATTACGTGCATAAGAGGCCCCCCCTGAAGCCCAGGAAAGACCGCCGTGTCGATCTTCTTCGCAAATTCATCATAGCACATGATAAATCCGCTTCGCGGGCCTCTCAGGGTCTTATGTGTAGTGGAAGTCACGAATTCCGTAATCGGCACAGGATTGGGATGAAGGCCGGCTACTATCAAACCAGCTATGTGCGCAATATCAGCCATGAAATAAGCCCCTACTTCATCGCATATCTCCCTGAATTTTGAAAAATCTATGCTTCGAGGATAAGCCGAGGCCCCCGCCAAAATTATTTTGGGCTTGTACTTCTTAGCCTTATCGCGGATCTCCTTAAAATCGAGCATCTCCGTATCTTTATTGACTCCATAAGTCGCTATATTGAAATATCTACCTGAAAAATTCAGCTTATGGCCGTGGCTCAAGTGACCTCCGCATGCTAAGTCCATAGCAAGAATAGTATCTCCCGGTTTTAGCATGGCGAAATAGACAGCTATATTCGCGGTAGTGCCGGAATGAGGTTGGACATTCACATGCTGGGCCCCGAAAAGTTTCTTCGCCCTCTCTATGGCAAGGCGTTCCGCCACATCCACGAATTCACAACCCCCGTACCAGCGCGCCTGCGGATAGCCCTCCGCATACTTGTTCGTGAGAGTAGAGCCCTGCGCCTCGAGCACGCCGATATCGGTGAAATTCTCGCTCGCGATCAGCTCTATATTCTCATTCTGCCTGCTGGTCTCGTCCATTATGGCTTTGTATATCTCCGGGTCTGCCTCTTTAAGTCTTTTGAACATTTGCATTTTCCCTCCGTAAAGACCAACGTTTTCGGGCAATCTTTTTTTCAATGCCTGAGATCTGCCGTATGCGTCTTGCGTGGCGGCCTCCGAGAAAATCTGTATTGAGCCAGATCGTCAACATCGTGCACGCCTTTTGAGGACTCATTACATCTCCGGAAAATACGGCTATGTTCGCATTATTGTGCTCGCGCGAGGAACGCGCGCTACGGGCATCGCTTATCAATGCGGCCCTGACTCCCCGGATCTTATTTGAGACGATGGACATACCTAGGCCGCTTTTACAGATCAATATACCCCTTTCGAAAACCCCCTTGGCCACTTGAGAGGCCACCCTATACCCTATAGGCGGATAGTCACAGCGAGTCTTCGAGTAGGTACCGAAGTCCTTGACATAGTATCCCTTATCTTTAAGAAATCTCGCTATGGACCTTTTGAGTTTGTATCCGCCGTGATCGGCGCCTATGGCTATCTTCATCGTTAATTTCCTCTCTTAGGTTGGATTACCTCTTTTATGATATTCTCAACGGCATCCTTGATGACTTGAAAAGTCTTCTTGTAAAAATCCTTGTCCTTCGCTATCGGGTCGGTTATATCAGGTTCATCTGATATATAGTAGTCCCCTATCTTCTTAAATTCCTTCAAGAGATATATCTTGTTTCGCGCCTTTGGATATTTGCTGAGCATATACTCTTCATGTTTATATTCCATGACAAAGATAAGGTCGGCGGAATTTACATCTGCGTCGGTCAATCTCTTCGAGCGATGGCCGGATAAATCGATGCCTTCGTCCTTCACCGCGTCTATAGCCTCTGCCGTTGCCGGCATATCAGGTAAAGACAAGAGTCCCGCAGAAGCTACCTTAATATCCTTCGCGCCCATCTCTTCGAGCCTCTTTTTAAGATACGCTTCTGCCATAGGGGACCTGCAACTGTTGCCTGTGCAAACAAATATTATCTTCATATTTGGTTTAAAGCCCCCATTATCTCCTCAGCCGGAATCGCCCCTTCCCTCAATATCCTTACACTCTCGCCGGAGATATCGCACACCGTAGACTCTACGCCGACCTCGGTCTGGCCGCCGTCAAGCACTAGATCTATCCTGCCGTCCAAATCCTTTAGCACGTCAGCGCAATTTCGTGGCGGAACGTTACCCGACAGATTGGCGCTGGGGGCTACTACGGGGACACCGCATAAAGTTATAAATTCAAGCGCCAATCTATTCCTCGGCATACGAAACCCTATATTTTTTCCGTTGCCGGCGGCCAATACCAAGGTCAAAGGCCCGGGCCAGAATTTGTCTATTATTGCTTTCGCTCGAGGCGATATCTCGCAGGAAAGCGCCCGGGGAACATCTATATCCGCTATGTGCACGGTAAACGGTTTATTGCTTGGTCTGCTCTTTACCGCGTACAACCTCTCTAATGCCCCCGCATCAAGATAATTGGCTCCGAGGCCGTATACAGTCTCCGTCGGGAAAGCAACGAGGCCGCCATCTCTCAATATATCCGCTGCCCATTTCAAAAAGACTCTTTCCGGATTAGTCGGATTGACTTTGATCACTTCCGTACCCATATACTCACTCATCAAATCAGCTGAATGTTATGTAACTCTTTCTGTCTTTTCTCCTTACATCCTCTAAAAGCTTATGCTTGAACCCGGAAAGTTTCTTTTCGAGTTTTGGGTCCTTTAAAGCCAACATCTGCAATGCAAAGAGCGCCGCATTCTTTGCGCCGGCGTCTCCTATCGCCATGGTAGCCACAGGTACGCCGCTGGGCATCTGCACGGTGGAAAGAAGAGCGTCGATACCGTTCAATGCCGAACTCTTCATGGGTACGCCTATCACCGGAAGAATGGTATTGCTTGCGATAACGCCTGCCAGGTGGGCCGCGCATCCCGCACCCGCTATAACGACCTTCACTCCTCTCTTGGAGAGTGATTTCGCATATCTGGCCGTATCATCCGGAGACCTATGGGCGGAAAGTATTCTTATCTCGAACGAAACACCGAATTTCTTTAATGTCTCGCCCGCCAAAGTCATTGTCGGAAGATCCGAATCGCTACCCATAACAATAGAAACATCGACTCTCTTCATTGGTTATCTCCTTTATTATAGAGTTTAGCGTCTAGCGATCAGCGTTTAGCGGTTATTCTGACTGTCAAAAACCGTATCGGCAAGAGCTTTCCCCTATCCGCTAAGCGCTATCTTTTCTTGTGCTCCTGTGACTTGTGCTCCTGTGTTCTTTTTCTATTCCCTATACGCTATCTTTTATAAAATAATTCCGGAATGCCGCAGGGCCCTTTTACCTATATCCCGCCTGAAATGCATGCCTTCAAAACTTATAGCAGAAGTGCCTTCGTAAGCTTTATTTATCGCGAGTTCTATCGTCTCCCCCAGTCCGGTTACACCGAGCACCCTGCCTCCGGATGTCACGATGCCTTCCTTCCCGCCATCGGAGATCTTCTTTGTGCCCGCATGAAAGACGACTATATCTTCCATTGACTTTGCCTTCTCAAGTCCTTTGATAATCTTTCCCTTTTCATACGAACCGGGGTAACCTTTCGAGGAGACGACTACGCAGACACAACTTTTCTTATCCCACGAAAGTCTGAATCCCTTTAGGTCGCCGTCCAGAGACCGTTCAATGATATCCACCAGATCGCTCTTAAGCCTAGGCAGTATTGCCTGTGTCTCGGGATCTCCAAAGCGAACGTTGAATTCCAATACCTTCGGGCCGTCTTTAGTAACCATTATCCCCGCATAGAGTACGCCTTTATACGGCACGTTATCCTGTCGCATGCCTTTTATCATAGGCATGATGATTTCTTTCATTATCCGCTGCTCCAAGGAACTTGTTATTATCGGAGCCGGAGAATAAGCGCCCATACCTCCGGTATTGGGGCCTTTATCCTCATCGAATATCCTTTTGTGGTCCTGGCTGGAAGCGAGCGGGACTACGTTGACGCCGTCGGAGACCACGATGATGGAGGCCTCTTCACCTTCAAGGCACTCTTCAATCACTACCTTCTCGCCGCTTGCACCGAATCGCTTGTCTACCATGAACGATCTTACGTTAGCGAGCGCCTCATCAACGTCACGACAGATAACCACGCCTTTACCGGCAGCCAGGCCGTCGGCTTTTATGACGACCGGCATATCCGCGGATTTTAAGTAGCCGCACGCCTTTTTATAATCATCAAACACGGAAAAATCCGCCGTGGGGACATTACACCGCCTCATCATCTCCTTGGCGAATATCTTACTCCCCTCAAGCAAAGACGCCCGTTTATCCGGTCCGAATATACGCAGGCCGTGCCTGCTAAAAACATCCACTATACCTCCGACAAGCGGCGCCTCCGGGCCCACGACCGTAAGGTCTATCTTTTCTGACAAGGCAAATTTCAGAAGGCCGTCTATGTCATCTGCCTCTGTATCCACTATATCCGCCATACCATATAGGCCGCCGTTGCCGGGGGCCGCGAAGACAGTTTCGACCTTGGGGGATTGTGCTATCTTCCAACATAGCGCGTGCTCCCTGCCCCCGGAGCCGATTACGAGAACCTTCATTGTATATATCCTTTTTATAGCGTTTAGCGTCTAGCGATTAGCGTTTAGTGCTCATTCTAATAAGAAAAATGCAAGAGCCCAAATCCCTATTCCCTATACGTTCTTTTCTTGTGCTCCTGTGACTTGTGCTCTTGTGCCCCGGTGACCTGTGTCCTTGTGCTCTTGCGATTTGTGCTTCTGTGCTCTTGTGTCCTATTTTCTATACGCTAAATTATCACTTCTCTCCTGGCCCACTTTATGACTTCGCCTATATCCCACGCCTTTACTTCCATGCCCTTTAAAAAATCTATAACGCCGGTTACGTCACCCTTATCGGCTATAATAACCATGCCTATACCCATGTTAAAAGTACGATACAACTGTTCATTGTCCAATTTTGATTTTTCTCTTATCGTTCCGAATATAGCAGGGACCTTCCATTTACCCCTGTCTATGGATACGGCGGTACCTTTAGGCAACACGCGAGGTATGTTATCATAGAAACCTCCGCCGGTAATATGGGCGACCGCTTTAATATCAAACTTGGCCATCGCCCCAAGTAAAGGTTTTACGTATATGGCGGTCGGTCTCAGCAGTTCGTCTTTATACCTTTTCGTTATCTCGGACTTTGAAAAAAGCTTTCGTACCAAAGAGTACCCGTTAGAATGGACGCCGGTGGACGCTAACCCGATGATCCTGTCCCCGGGTTTTACTTTAGAGCCGTCCAGCATCCTCGATCTGTCCACTACGCCCACGCAGAATCCGGCTAAGTCAAAGTCTCCTGCGCCGTATAAACCCGGCATCTCCGCAGTCTCACCTCCGATAAGAGAGCAGCCTGCAAGTTTGCAGCCCTTTGCTATGCCCTTAATGATATTCACCGCCATATTGGCCTTTATGCTTCCCGTAGCAAAATAGTCGAGAAAAAACAAAGGCCTGGCCCCGCAGGAGATTATATCGTTGACGCACATCGCTACGAGGTCTATCCCTATAGTATCGAATTTTCCTGTTTCCTTAGCTATCAAAAGCTTGGTCCCCACACCGTCGGTTGAGGAGACAAGAACGGGCTCCTTCATGCCTCGAAATTTTCCTTTATAAAAACTTCCGAAATGGCCTATGGTGCCCAGCGTATCTTTTGAGTAGGTGTCCTCAGCGATGCCCGTAATCTTCTTCACAAACTCATTCGCCTTATCGATGTCGACGCCTGCTCTTTTGTATGTCATGCCTTTCTTCATCTAACCCTCGACTCTCTTCAGTACCTCCTGATAGGTCTCTTCTATCTGACCGAGGTCGCGCCTGAATCTGTCTTTATCCATCTTCTTGTTCGTCTCTTTATCCCACAAGCGGCACGTATCGGGAGATATCTCATCTCCCAGGAGCACCTGGCCTTTGTGTCTCCCAAACTCCAACTTGAAATCTACCAGCTGAAGCCCCTTGTCTGTAAAGAATTCCCTCAATACGTCATTTACTTTGAAAGAATTCTTTCTTACGAGCTCCATCTCCGCTTCCGTAGCCAACCCGAGCGCCCTTATGTGATAATCATTAAATAAAGGGTCATGTAAGGCGTCATTTTTATAGTGGTATTCCAGCACGGGGGATTTCAGCGCAATGCCCTCTTCCAACCCCAGCATCTTAGCCATCCCCCCCGCGACTATGTTCCTCATGGTAACCTCAACAGGTATTATATCGAGTCTCTTGACCAGCATTTCCCGGTCGCTCAATAGCTTCACGAAATGGGTCTTTACTCCCTTCTTTTCAAGCAGGGTGAATAACACAGCCGATATCTTGTTATTTACGACACCCTTTCCCTTAATCGTCCCTCTCTTGGTAGCGTCGAAGGCGGTAGCATCGTCCTTGAACTCCTGGATATAAAGATCCTTATCGTCGGTCTCGAAGACCTTCTTCGCCTTGCCCTCATAGATCTGTTTCCCCTTCTTCATACAAAACGCCTCCCTATATTCCTACCTTTTTGAAGATCCTGTCAACATACCTTGTGTGATACTTGATATCAAAACAGCTTTCTATCTCTTCAGTTGTCAGATACTCTCTCACCTTTCCGTTTCTTAAAAGTACATCCTTAAAATGCTCGCCGCTTTCGCGCGCCGCCATTGCGCTTCTTTGAACCAGGTTATAGGCGTCGAGCCGGGTAAGCCCCTTCTTTATCAACTCCAATAGGACTCTCTGAGAGAAGATGATGCCATTTGACAGCTCCAGATTACGAAGCATGTTTTCCGGATGCACTACGAGCTTGTCTATGATATTCGTAAATTTTACTATCATATAATCCAATAGAATAGTGGAGTCCGGTAATATGACCCTTTCGACGGAAGAGTGCGATATGTCCCTTTCGTGCCACAATGCCACGTTCTCCAAGGCCGCCTGGGCATTGCCGCGCAATACCCTGGCGAGGCCCGAAATCCTCTCGCACATTATGGGGTTCTTCTTGTGCGGCATGGCGGATGAACCTTTTTGCGTCGAGAGAAAGAACTCTTCGACCTCGTTGATCTCCGTCCGCTGCAGTGCCCGCAATTCAACGGCAAATTTGTCCAATGACGACGCTACAACGGCCAATGTAGACAGGTATTCTGCGTGCCTGTCTCTTTGAAGGATCTGGGTCGAGATGCTGGCCGGTTTAAGATTACCCTGTTTGCATACATATTCCTCTATCCGGGGATCTATATTGGCGTATGTGCCTACTGCTCCGGATATCTTGCCCACCCGCACTATATCCTTGGCCCGCTTCATCCTCTCTATGTTCCTTAAGGTCTCCGCGTAAAAGAGGGCCATTTTGAGTCCGAATGTAATAGGCTCCGCATGCACACCGTGCGACCTGCCTATCATGACCGTATATTTATATTTTTTCGCCTTGCGCGCCAACACATTAAGTAGTTTTGTCAAATCGTCTATTATGATATCGGCCGCTTCGCACATCATGACGGAAAGCGAGGTATCCAAGACGTCCGAGGATGTAAGCCCCATATGTAAATACTTGGCATCTTCACCTATGTTTTCCGAGAGATTCATGATAAAAGCCACTACATCATGGTTCGTCTCTTTTTCAATCTCCTGTATGCGCTCGATATTGAATTTCGCGCGTTTCTTTATTCTTCTGTACGATGACTTGGGGATCATCCCATACTTGGCCATGGCCTCGCAGGCGAGCATCTCCACTTCTGCCATCTTTTGGAACTTATTATCCTCGCTCCAGACCCGTTTCATGTTTGGAAGGGCGTATCTTTCAATCATATCATGACCTTTCATTAATATAATTTTACCAAAATTATTATATATAATCGTCTCTTGACAACTTCTCTTATATCATAATTGGAAATCTGTGTCAAGAAACAAAAGGGCAGCTTTTTAACAAATTGACCTTTGTCAACCAGCTGCCCTTAAATATGGTAGCGGGGGGCCGATTCGGTCGCTTAACACCCGCGCACTTAATGAGGCGCTCTTTAAAAAGCAACCCTGATGGTTTCTTTTTAATGTTTTTCTTCCTTCCGCATGGATGTGGACTACGCCGATAGGGAGAAACGGTCTTTCTCCCTAATCCCCTCTTTTTCGAATCTGCCCCATAAAAAAATGGACGGCTTATAATACCGTCCATTGATCTACGCAATACGCACCTCTCAGTACGCATCACGAATATGGTAGCGGGGGGCCGATTCGAACGGCCGACCTTTGGGTTATGAGCCCAACGAGCTACCAGACTGCTCCACCCCGCGATCTATCTTGTAAAAGAGCTGTACGTATTGTACCACAGCCTCATCTTAATTCAAGCATAAAATGAAACAGCCTCCGTTTTAAAAAAGGAGGCTGTCCGTAAATTACACCTATCGTTATTTTACTTCGCCCGAATAGGTCTCTTTGTGGGCCTCGATAGGCGCGTTTATAACATCATGGGCAGTCTGTCCGACCGCTTCGGTTGCACCCTTAACCGGCTTGACCAATACGTCTTTTGCTTTAGACGCATCGCCCGTAGCGAGTTTTCCCACGTCCTTCACCTCTTCCACAACTACGTCTGCACTTTTCTTTACGCCCCTACCCACTGCATTTACCTCTTTTACCACGGTCTTCTTGGACATGCCCATCATCTTCAATACCACTTCTTTAAAAGGGCTTCCTTTCTTATCTCCCGCTGCCGCTGTGGTGGCAACAGAGAAGATTAAGGCCAAGACCAAAACAATCGATGCAAACCTGGCAATCTTCATCCTATCCCTCCTTTTTCCTAATCTTACCGATTTTTCTCTATTTAGTTACGCATCAAAGACAATTGACCCGCCGTTACGGGATATATTTTACTCTATAATCCAAAAAGAGGCAAGTTATATATAAAAACATACAAGGATGCCTTATCTCTATTCCTCGATAATCTTGTACGGTATCTCGTCCTTCTTTACCACCCCCAGCTTTTCCCTGGCCCTCTTTTCTATATACTCTATGTCATTGGCCAACTTGTATTTCTCTTCCTCCAGCCTCTTATTTTCGGCCTTGAGCTCTTCTATCCTGGTACGGAGACCTTTGCATTCCATCGAGAGCTTTCTATACTTCGAAAAATTGGGGAAGAAAACAAATATCAGTATAACAATGGCCGCAATAAATATCGCTAATTTCTTTTTTGCCATATCTTATTTCCGTAGACCGCACTCTTTCCTAAATCCTCTTCGATCCTCAAAAGCTCGTTGTACTTCGCAATCCTGTCCGTCCTCGAGGCGGAACCGGTCTTTATCTGGCCGGTGCCTGTGGCTACCACCAGATGGGATATCGTGGTATCTTCGGTCTCCCCCGAGCGGTGAGAGACTATCGCGGAATAACCGGCATCCTTCGCCATCTTTATCGCCTGAAACGTCTCGGTGAGCGTGCCTATCTGGTTCACCTTTATTAAGATTGAATTCGCCACGCCGGAATCTATGCCCTTCTTAAGAAGCTTTGTGTTCGTGACAAAGATGTCGTCGCCGACCAGCTGTGCCCTGGAACCGAGCTTCTCCGTAATCTTTTTCCACCCGGGCCAGTCATTCTCGTCAAGTCCGTCTTCAATGGAGACTATAGGATATTCGTCAAGCCAGTCTTCATAAAAATTTATCATATCCTCTGATGTCTTTTCAGGCTGAGCCTCCGCCTGAAGAACATATCTTCTCTTCTCTTTGGAGAAGAAGGAGCTCGACGCCGCATCCAGCGCGATGGAGACATCCTCTCCCGCCTTATAACCCGCTTTCTTGATCGCCTCAAGTATCACTCCCAATGCCTCTTCGTTCGATTGAAGATTGGGGGCAAACCCACCTTCGTCACCTACGGATGTAGACAGATTCTTGCTCTTCAATATGCTCTTCAAACTGTGAAATACCTCAGCACCCATCCTAAGGGCCTCTCTGAAGTTTTTTGCGTTTATCGGCATTATCATAAATTCCTGAAGATCGACGTTGTTGTCCGCATGAGTGCCTCCGTTAAGAATATTCATCAGCGGTATCGGTAGTATATTGGCCTCCTTCGATATACTTGCGAGATTGGCCAAATATTTGTAAAGGGGTATATGATTCAGATTGGCCACCGCCTTGGCCACCGCCATCGACACGCCCAGGATCGCATTCGCCCCAAGCTTCGCCTTATTCTCAGTTCCATCAAGAGTTATAAGAAAATTGTCGATCTTTGCCTGCTGATAGGGATCTATATCTTTAACGGTAGGCGCTATCTTTTCATTTACGTTTTTAACGGCATTCAATACGCCCTTGCCCATATAGCGCGACTTGTCTTGGTCTCTCAATTCCACGGCTTCGTGTTCTCCGGTCGAGGCCCCGCTCGGAACGGCGGCCCTGCCCATAATGCCCCCCGTCAGATAAACATCCACTTCGACCGTCGGGTTTCCCCGCGAATCCAGTATCTCTCTAGCTTTGACATTTTCGATCCTTGCCTTCATCTTTCCTCCGCTTTGTACTTAACTACTTCCGTACTACTCGTCTCCCCTTTAATTTCAATTTACCCTCGACGAAATCCTTAACAGCCTTAGGGTATATCTTATGTTCCTCCTTATGGACCTTCTCTCTTAAAGAGTCCTCGGTGTCACCATCTTCCACTTGGACTACAGATTGAGCTATAATAGGGCCCGAGTCGACATCTTCCGTCACAAAGTGTACGGTCGGCCCCGTAATCTTGACGCCGTAATCGAGGGCGTCCTTTACTCCGTTAAGACCTTTGAAAGACGGTAATAGCGCCGGGTGTACGTTGAGAATCCTGTTCCTATATCTTCGTATAAAAGCGGGCGTCAGCAATCTCATGTAGCCCGCCAGGCATATCAGCTCAATCTCACGCCTTTCCAGGCAATCGATGATCGCGCTGTCAAAATCCTCTCTGGACTTGTGTGCCTTTGGGTCTACGAATACCGTTTCGACCCCTGCTTTTTTAGCGCGCTCCATAGCATGGGCGTCCTTCCTGTCGCTTAAGACAACGGCTATCCTGGCTTTTATATAGCCGGATTTAACGGCGTCTATGATCGCCTGGAGATTTGTCCCGTTACCGGAAACGAAGACTGCTATATTCATACCATCTCCTTTGGGAAATTATTGCGTTAATACGATATCACACCGCTTTGAGCCAGTCAAGGGTAATAACAGAGAATTATTTTCAGAACGTTTAAAAGCGGGTGGCATCCGCATAGATATCCTGAAAATCCCTCTCTTTATGTAGCTCTATATGCGCACATATAGATAATATCTCATCTATCTCTTCGGTGAGCTGGCCGCTGTGAAGCAAGAACGCCTTTGCCCCGCTTAGGGCGCCTTCCTTTAAAAATAATATCTTGTTTGGATTCAGTTCCCTGGGTATAAGGCTTATATTTTTCGCATTCTTCTTATCTATTCCTCTACCGAAGGCGCCTGTTATATAAAATGTGTCGAGCTGGTTCCACTCGATATTCGCCTTTCTCCTCATTATCTCCAACCCCGAAGCGAACGCCGCTTTGGCAAGCTGTATCTGCCTTATGTCCTCCTGGGTTATATATATATTCTTCCCTGAGCCTTCATACAAGTCGAATCTTTTTTTCTTCATCCTGCCGTCTCTGCCGATAATGCCCTTATCTACCAATATCGATACGACATCTATCAACCCGCTGCCGCTTACACCCCGAGGCTCCGTGTCACCTACCGTAGCGAAACGCATCCTATTGCTTATAATCCTGGAACCTGTGATGGCGCCGTCGATCGCCGGCATGCCGCAGCTTATGTGACGCCCCTCGAAAGCCGGACCGGATGCGCATGAGGCCACGAAGATCTTCTCCTTCGAACCGAGCACCAATTCTCCGTTAGTCCCCACGTCCATAATTACGCTGTAATTCTTCTTTTTGTGTATCCGGGTCGCCAAAATCGAGCCAAGCGCGTCAGAACCCACGAACCCCCCCATGTTAGGGAGAAACCTGAAGCGCGCGCCTTTGGCTATTCCAATGCCGACATCTTCCGCTCTCTTTTCCTTAAGAGAACTCTCGGACGGTTTGAATGGGGCCCTTGCCAGGTCATCGGGCTTGATCATCAAGAGAAGATGGTACATTGCGCTGTTTCCTACGGCAACTATCTCTTTTACGGCATCTTGGCTACAGCCGGTGTCATTGAGCAGCTTCTTTATCAGGTTATCGATGGTATCGGCAACCTTTTTATTAAGTAACCTGCGCCCCTTCGCTTCCATGGCAAGGCCCAGGCGCGTTATGATGTCCTGGCCGAAAGCCTTCTGTTCGTTCGGCGCGCCTGACGTTGACATGTCTCTGGCGGTCTCGAGATCTACGAGCGCTCCTTTGACCTCGGTAGTCCCTATATCCAAAGCTATTCCCAGTCTCTTATTGCCTATCTTCTTCATATAAAACTTCTCTAATATATTAGACCTTTAAAAACTCCGACACCTTACTCAACAAATCCTTCTTTGAAACTGCGCCGGTCACCCTGCCTTTCTCCTCGCCGCCCTCAAAAAACAGAATCGTAGGAATATTCATGACGGTGAGGTCCGTCGCCATCTTTGTGTTCTCGTCTATGTTTATCTTGCAAACCTTGATCTTGCCCGAAAGCTCACTCGCCAATTCGTCTATAATAGGTCCCATTACCTTGCAAGGCATGCACCATTCCGCCCAAAAATCGACAACCGCAGGTATGTCGGATTTCATTATCTCCTCATCAAATGTCTCGTCGTTTATCTCCATCACATTTGCCATTACGCGGACTCCTTTCTATTTTATTTTTACGATTGTTTTTGTCGGACATTTCTTTATTATCTGGTCCCAGTCTACTTTTTCTTCCATCCTCTCGGTCTTTAGCTTAGAGTGGTTATCCTCGACGTAAAATACGCCTCCTGAAAGGCGCTCGCATATCTTGCATGCGATACAGCCTACACGACAATTTTTTCTCACTACCGAACCCGGATCTCTTGACCTGCAAGCCGCCACGACCAGATTATCCGTATCGAAGGGCAGGAGTTCTATTATTCCTCTCGGGCAGGCGCTGACGCATTTGCCGCACGCCACACACTTTTCGGGATCTATCTTCGGCAGGCCGTCTTCCATTACTATTGCGCCGAAAGGGCATGCGCGCATGCAATCGCCGAAACCGAGGCACCCGTACGCGCAATTCATCGCACCCGTGGATATTATGTTTGAGCTTCTGCACGTCGCCACGCCTTTGTATACGGCCTTCTTTGTCTTATCGCCCTCTCTGGCTCCGCAGAAAACAACGGCTATCTTCTTTGCCGCCGTCTTCCTGACGCCGGTTATCTTCGAGATAGCTTCCGCCGCGCTCTCTCCGCCGACTCTGCAGGTAGTATCTATGTCCTTACCCTCTACGACTGCCTTTGCAAACTCATGGCAACTCGGGAACCCGCAGGCACCGCAATTCAGGCGGGGAAGGGCTTCGCTCAATTCTTCAATCTTGGGATCCTCTGTGACTTTAAGTTTTTGGCTGGCAATGGCCAATACGATTGCGAAGAACGCGCCCAGACCGACCATTGTCAAAGTTGCTGTAAGTATCATATATTTTCCCTTAGATATTCAAAATCTCCAGATTACGAAGATATGAGCCCGCCAAAGCCCATAAACGCAAGGGCCAGCAGCCCCGCTATTATCAATGTTATCCCCGTTCCTTTCAACGGCTTGGGCACATCGGCGAATTCGAGTTCTTCCCTTATCCCTGCCATAACCACAAGCGCCAAGGTAAAACCTACACCTGCCCCGAACCCGAATATTACGGCTTCAAGAAAAGCGTAATTCCTGAGAACGACAAATAGCGTCAAGCCCAATATCGCGCAATTTGTCGTAATAAGAGGCAGATATATGCCGAGCGCGCGATAGAGTTCCGGCGAGGTCTTTCTTATGAACATCTCCACAAGCTGCACGAGGCTTGCTATGGTCAATATGAAAGTGACATATTCCAAAAATTCAATATGTAGCGGTATTAAAAGATAATGATTTATCAGCCAGGTAACTGTCGCCGCCAACGTCATGACAAAGGTCGTCGCCATTCCCATGCCGAAAGCCGATTCGAGTCTGTTGGAAACCCCGATAAAAGGGCATATCCCCAAAAAATATGTAAGCACGAAATTATTTGTTACGGCTGCTGCGATAAAAATAAGTATGAGGTTCATCTCTTCATCCTTGTTGAAATTAAATTAAAGACACCGACTAAAATGCCCAAAGAAATAAATGCGCCCGCGGGCAAAATCATTATTACCCAAGGTTGCCAATGAGGCATAACCGTGTAGCCGAATACCGCTCCCGAGGCAAAGAGCTCCCTTACGCCGCCGAGTATCACCAGCGCGATCATAAAACCTACCCCCATCCCCAACGCGTCCGCGAGCGAGCGTACAACGGAATTCTTTGACGCGAACGCCTCTGCGCGGCCGAGGATTATGCAGTTGACCACTATCAAAGGGACATAAGGCCCAAGCGCTTTACTGATAGGCGGAAAATTCGCCTTCAAAAAATAGTGCGCTACTGTCACGAATGTAGCTATGATTACCGTGTAAGTAGCGATCCTGACCTGATTCGGTATAAAACGCTTAAAGACAGAGACTACGAAACTCGACGAGACCAACACGAACGTAGTCGCCGCCGCCATCGAGAATCCGTATATGGCGCTCGTTGTAACGGCCAGGGTGGGGCACATGCCCAACACCTGGACAAAGACCGGGTTCTCCTTCCAAAGTCCTTTTGTAAATTCTTTGTAGAGCGGCATACCTTCTCCTTAACCAACCTTTGCTATCATTCGCAATACGCTATACGCACTACGCTATACTATCTACTTGCCGAATACACTTCTTATCTCTTCTATCTTTAAATTCAAAATCTCGACGACGGCGCGCGTCGATATGGTCGCGCCGGTTATCGCTTGTACCTCATTGGGCTTCGACACAGCGCCCTTTGTGAAAGCTATCTTAAGCAAGACCGGAAGGTTCCGGAACTGTTCCTTAAAGAATTCCTGCGTAATCTCGGCTCCGAGGCCGGGAGTCTCTGAAGATTCCAACACCTCCAAACCGGTGAGCCGAGACAGGTCTTTATCCAGAGAGGCGATGAGCCTTATGGGCCCCTGGTATCCGTTGCCTTCGGCTATAAATACGTAACCGGAGACATTTCCCTTTTGGTCCAGGCCTTCATAAAGAGTCATACCGTCTTTCTTCAGTTCGTTATATTTGGTGATACCCGGTAAGACTTTGAAGATGGCTTCCTGCAACGCTTCTTCTTCGTTCCTCTGTATCAAAGGACTCGCATAATTATATACACACACTAGCACCCCTCCGGAAACAAGGCCCACTATAATAAGAACCGATATCATTCTGAGCGCGTTCTTCATCTACCTCCTCCAAAAGGGGACGTTTCGCCTCGTCGTAACTCGCATGCAGAAAAGGAGTTGCGACATGGGGTTTTCCAGACCTGTCCCCGGGGACAGGTCTGGAAAACTGCTTTTTGCATCTTGTTTCATCCAAATGTGTTACGTCAAGGAGAAACGTCCCCATATCTCCTTGGCCTTGTCAAAATATTGATGACAGGGGTAAAACCATTCATAATCAATATTGAATACATGACCCCTTCGGGCTGCCCGCCCCATAATCGTATAATGATTACAAGCATGCCGCAACCTACGCCAAAAACCCATTTACCAAGTTTCGTCACGGGGCTGGTGACCGGATCCGTCGCCATGAACAGCGCTCCTATCATCATGCCCCCGGCCAGCAAATGGAATAGGCCGCTTGGATATTTATCCGGAGCTGCTGCATGAAGTATTTGGCCAAATATAAAGACCGTCAAGATAAAACCTAAAGGAATCCTCCAGTCGGCATATCTTCTGACTATGATATATATCCCGCCCAATAGGAGACAAATGGCCGAGGTCTCTCCTACGGAACCCGCTACATTGCCCATAAATAGACTCGCCAGATTTGTGGCAACGCCTTCAAACTTCATTAGCCCCAAAGGCGTCGCGCATGTTACCGCGTCTACATTCACAGCGGAACTAAACGCCGCTTTAGAAAAGGGTGCCGAATATACTGTCATGTTCGCCGGAAATGCCGCGGATAGAAAGGCCCTGCCCAATAGAGCCGGGTTGAAGATATTGCAGCCCAATCCGCCGAAGATCTCCTTGCCTATTCCTATAGCAAACGCGCTGGCCACGATCGCCATCCAGACCGGAAGGTCCGGCGGTATCACCATAGCCAGAAGTATGCCTGTCAAGATAGCGCTTCCGTCGGCGACAGCGATCTTCTTTCCGCGCAACTTCTGGAAAAGGGCCTCGGTCAATACGCATGCCGAGGCACAGGCGACTATCAAAATCACCGCTTTCCATCCGAATAATACTACGCTGGCTATAGCGGCCGGAAGCAATCCTATGGACACGCCGTACATCATATTGGGCGTGTCAAGACGATCGAACACATGAGGGGAAGCGCTGACAATAAATTTTTTATCCATGGCTATGAGGCCCTTCGCTTTCTTCTGTAAAACAGCTCTCTCTTGCCGGCCTTAATGTACTGCACGATAGGGATTCTCGAAGGACACGTATACGAACATGCGCCGCATTCCATGCAGTCATCTATGTTACAGCTTTCCAGCTTCGCCCAATTCTCTTTCTTTACAAATTTTGCATACGACAGAGGCAATAAATTCATAGGGCAGGCGTCGACGCACCGTCCGCATCTAATACATGGCGACTCATCGAACACACGGGCCTCCTCGGCGGACAAAAGCAATATACCGCTTGTGCCTTTTATGACGGGCACCTCCAATGTATGCTGAGCTATTCCCATCATCGGCCCCCCTATTATAAGCTTGGATATTTCCCGCTTCAAACCCTTACATTCATCTATAAGGTGCTTTATCTGCGTACCTATCCGAACCTGCAGATTTAAAGGCTCTTCAAGGCAGTCTCCGGAGACCGTGACACATCTTTCAACCAAAGGCCGGCCCAAATAAACTGCTTCGTATACGGCAAGAGCGGTTCCCGCGTTATGCACTACGCACCCTACATCCAAAGGTAATTTCTGAGGAGGTACCCGCCTTGCCAGCACAACATCGATTAGCTGCTTCTCGGCCCCCTGAGGATATTTTGTCCTTAAAACCTTAACGGTAATTTCTTTATCGATCATTTCGCTTTTAATCTCGCGAATAGACCGATCCATGACGGAAATTGCTTCCGGCTTGTTAGACTCTATGGCTATGACGGCCTTAACCACGTCAAGCGCTTTCATTATGAGGCTGAGCCCCTTCAAAATCTCTTTCGGCTTCTCAATCATAAGGCGGTTATCGCAGGTAAGATAAGGCTCGCATTCCGCGCCGTTCAGTATCACCGTGTCTATCTTCTTGGGGGGTTTTAGCTTGACATGCGAAGGGAAAGCGGCGCCTCCCATCCCTACTATACCGCTATCTTTAACTATCTTGATTATATCGTCTCTGCCCAATCCCCTTACATCTGTGCGCGTTTCTATTTCATCCGCCCATTCGTCTTTTCCGTCAGACGCGATAACCACAGACAAAGATTTATCGACGACAGGATGAGGGAGTTCTTTTATCTCCTTTACGGCGCCGGATGTGCTTGCATGCACAGGACTTGCAATAAACTGCTCGACGCTACCTATAAGTTGACCCTTCTTTACCGTCTCTCCGACCTTCACAACGGGCATACACGGAGCGCCTGTATGCTGCGCCATCGGGATCACTACGACCTCAGGCACAGCGGCCTTCTTGATGGGCTGATCTTCAGTATAAAATTTATTCTCTTTGGGGTGTACGCCACCTATAAACGTCTTCAAATTCTCTGCCTTTCTCTCGCAAAACAGACGGAAAACCCGCCTCCTTTATCCGAATATGAAACAACAAGGGGCGGGTTAAAAGACCGTTGATTTTCGTACGGTATTATACATAGGACAAATGCCTTGTCAAGTTTCAAGCGCGAAGCTGACATATTATTCACTAATTATATAATAATAAAATCATTTATTCAACAAATTATATTTATG
>JAFGFD010000120.1 GCA_016931215.1 Candidatus Omnitrophota bacterium | reverse complement strand
GTCAGGGACCGGGATACTATGGCGCAGGAGAGAGTAAAAGTAGAAAATATCGGACAATATCTATCTGAAAAATTATCGACTTGATTGACGAATCTATCGATGAAAAAGAAAGGAGCAAGAATGGAGGTTGTTGTGGCTACGAAGAGGAACAAAAAAGGCAAGACAAAGACTCAAGGTGCGAAACAATACGTATATACGTTTGGGGCGGGTAAAGCCGAAGGTCGTTCAGAGATGAAGAATCTTCTGGGTGGTAAAGGTGCGAATTTGGCCGAGATGACGAACTTGGGAATACCGGTGCCCGCGGGCTTTACGATATCGACAGAGGTCTGCACCTACTATTACGAAAATAAGCATACTTATCCCAAGACGCTTAAGGCGGATGTAGAGAGCGCTCTCAGGAAAGTAGAGAAGATCATGGGCGCTAAGTTTGGCGACGGGAATAATCCCCTTCTTGTCTCGGTGAGATCCGGCGCTCGCGTATCCATGCCCGGGATGATGGATACCGTTTTAAATCTGGGATTGAACGATGTGGCCGTGAAGGGCCTTATAAAACAGACGGGCAACGAAAGATTTGCGTATGACGCGTATCGCAGGTTCGTTCAGATGTACGGCGACGTCGTCTTAGGGCTC
This sequence comes from Candidatus Omnitrophota bacterium, assembly GCA_016931215.1. Classification (GTDB taxonomy): domain Bacteria; phylum Omnitrophota; class Gorgyraeia; order JAHIPI01; family JAHIPI01; genus JAFGFD01. The sequence continues at coordinate 5,139 of JAFGFD010000120.1, read as the reverse complement.
AAGCCGAAAGGCAAAGATGAGCATGATCCTTTTGAGGTCATAATGGACAAGGTCAAGAAGAGTAGAGGCATCAAGCTGGACATTGATTTGAGCGCAGAGGACCTCAAGAACCTTGTTTCACTTTTCAAGAAGGAGATAAAGCTTAAGACCAAGATGGATTTTCCTGAAGACCCGATGCAGCAGCTTTGGGGCGCGATAGGGGCGGTCTTCGGCTCTTGGAATAACGAACGCGCCATAGCGTACAGAAGACTGAATAATATCTCTTCGGACTGGGGAACGGCCGTCAACGTCCAGGCCATGGTCTTCGGCAATATGGGAGAGTCCAGCGGTACAGGAGTCGCTTTCACCAGAGACCCTGCTACCGGAGAGAAGAAATTTTATGGCGAGTACCTTATAAATGCTCAGGGAGAAGACGTAGTCGCCGGCATAAGGACACCGCAGCCCATATATAAACTTGAGAAAGATATGAAGGAGCCTTACGGGGAACTATTGAAGATATACAGGAAGCTGGAGAAGCATTACCGTGATATGCAGGACATGGAGTTCACCATTCAAAAAGGCAAGCTTTGGATGCTACAGACCAGGAACGGCAAAAGGACAGGCATGGCCGCAATAAAGATTGCCTATGATATGGTCAAGGAAGGGCTCATATCAGAAGAAGAGGCTCTAATGAGGATAGAACCGGAGCAGCTCAACCAGTTCTTGAGGCCCATCTTCGATCTCGCAGAAAAGAAGGCCGCCGTTAGGGGGGGGAGGCTTCTCGCAAAAGGGCTTAACGCAGGACCCGGCGCCGCTTGCGGCAAGGTTGTATTCAACGCGCTAGACGCGGAGGAATGGGCAAAAAGGGGCGAAAACGTGATTCTTACGAGAATAGAGACTTCTCCCGAAGACATTAAAGGTATGAACGCTGCAGTCGGCATCTTGACCGAAAGAGGAGGAATGACCAGCCACGCCGCTCTCGTAGCCCGACAGATGGGCAAGGTGTGCGTTGCGGGGTGCGGTGCGTTGGATATCGATTATGCCGCGCGAAAGATGACCGTCGGCGGAAAAGAGATTGCCGAGGGGGACTACCTGTCTATTGACGGTACGACCGGAGAAGTCATCGAGGGCAAAGTCAATACGAAACCGTCAGAGGTCCTTCAGGTGCTCATAGACAAAAGACTGGACCCGAATAAGTCCGAGACCTATCAGCTCTTTTCCACGATTATGAAGTGGGCCGACAAGAGGAGAAGATTGGCCATAAGGACCAATGCGGACCAGCCGGACCAGTCAGCAACGGCGATTGCCTTCGGAGCGGAAGGCATCGGCTTGTGCAGGACGGAGCACATGTTTTTCGGCGAAAATAAAATAGACGCTATGAGAGAGATGATAGTGGCAGAGAGCACAGAGGATCGAAAGAAGGCATTGGCAAAATTGCTTCCGATACAGAAGGAGGACTTCGCCGGTATATTCAGGGTCATGAAGGGAAGGCCTGTTACCATCAGGACGCTCGACCCGCCGCTACATGAGTTTCTGCCTTACGGCGATAAAGAGATAGCGAATCTGGCAAAGATCATGGGTGTAGAAAAAGAGAGACTCGAGTCCAAGATAGACGGATTGAAAGAGGCAAACCCAATGCTCGGCCACAGAGGGTGCCGTCTGGGAATAGTCTATCCCGAGATTACCGAGATGCAGACAAGGGCGGTCTTTGAGGCGGCGTGCGAAGTCAAGAAAGAGGGAATCGACGTAAAACCCGAAGTGATGATACCTCTCGTTGCGCATGTCAATGAGCTGAAGAGCCAGGAGGACCTTGTGAGAAAGACTGCCGAGAGCGTGATGAACAAGCACAAAATAAAGATAAACTATTTGGTCGGAACGATGATCGAGTTGCCCAGGGCGGCCTTGACCGCCGACGAGATAGCCAAGCGGGCAGAATTCTTCTCGTTCGGAACCAATGACTTGACTCAGACTACATATGGGCTTTCGAGAGACGACGCGGGTAAATTCCTGGCTTATTATTACGAGAAGGATATATTGTCGGACGATCCTTTTCAGACCATCGATAAGGCGGGCGTAGGGGCCTTGGTGAAGATGGGTGTGGACAAGGGGCGTAGCGTCAGAAAAGATTTGAAGATAGGTATATGCGGAGAGCACGGCGGAGATCCGCGTACCGTCGAGTTTTGTCATGACATAGGATTGGATTATGTGAGTTGTTCGCCTTTCCGCGTACCCATAGCGCGACTGGCGGCGGCGCAGGCGGTAATCAGAGAGAAGAAAAAGAAGAATTAATAAAAATGAGTATGCGTATTTCGCGTCGTGTCTTCCTACGACGGAAACAAGGTTTAAAATAACTTTTCGCTCAATACTCTATACGCAGTACTCAAGACGGGAAAAACATGGACGCTATAAGACTTTATCTGAAAGATATTAAAAATATTCCTCTGCTGACGGCCAAGGAAGAACTCGATTTGGCCAGGAAGATCAAAAAGGGAAATAAGGCAGCCCGAGCCAAGATGATAAGGTCGAATCTTCGTCTTGTGATAAATATCGCAAAAAGGTATAGCTATTTGGGGGTCCCTATCATGGACCTTATAGAGGAAGGCAATCTAGGCCTTATGAAGGCCGTTGAGAAGTATAATCCGAGACGTGGCTACAGGTTTTCTACATACGCCGCATGGTGGATCAGACAGTACATAACAAGGGCCATAGCAAATCAAGGCAAGACTATAAGGGTGCCGGTGTACATGGTCGAGACGGCCATGCGCTTCAAGAAAATATCCGAACAGATTCAGATGGAGCGCAAAAGAAAGCCCACACTAAAAGAGATTGCAAAGAAGATGAAGCTATCTCTTGAGAAGGTGAAACGTATCAATAAAATGGTCGCGAAGATATCGTCGCTTAATGCGCCGATAGGTACGGAGGGCACAGCTGAATTTATGGACCTCATCGAGGACGAGAGCGTGTCTACGGCCGAGGACGAGCTTATAGATTTTCTGAAGAAAGAGCATGTCGACGCGCTCCTTGAAAAGATGTCGAAGCGCGAAAAAAGGATTTTGATTCTCAGATTCGGCTTAAGGACGGGGGTTCCTCAGACGCTCGGCGCTACCGCAAAAAAGTTCGGCATCACCCGCGAGCGAGTAAGACAGATCGAAAATGCGGCTATGAGAAAACTGAGAGAGCATATAAAACAGCAGGAGTTAATGGCTATCGAGAAAGAGAACGCGCGAATCAACAGTCGTAGCGGATAAAGTGCTTGGTGTAAAACGCGGAGGCCAAGGATATGGAAGACCTTAGGGGGATAATAAGAGACGTCCCGGATTTTCCGAAACAAGGCATAATATTTAAGGATATCACACCTTTATTGAGAGACGGGAGCGCATTCAGAAAGGCAATAGATTTTTTATACGGACACTACAAAGATAAAGATATTGATGTTGTATTGAGTGTCGAATCGAGAGGGTTTATTTTGGGATCCGTCCTTGCCTATAAGTTGGGCGCAGGGTTTGTCCCTGTCAGGAAAAAGGGGAAACTGCCTTATAAGACCCATGCGGTCACCTATGACCTTGAATACGGCAAGGATACGCTGGAGATACACGAAGACGCAATATCCCCGTCGGATAAAGTTCTCATAGTAGACGACCTGCTCGCTACGGGTGGGACCGTCCAGGCAGTTGCGGGATTGACGGAGAAGATGGGCGGAGATATCGTGGGCATAGGTTTTTTGATAGAGCTTACTTTTCTGAAAGGCAGAGAACGCATAAAGGATTACGAAGTAATCTCTTTGATTAAGTATTGAATTAGACTATAGACAATAGACGATAGACAATAGACGATAGACGATAGACAATAGACGATAGACTATGGACAAAAACTTAAAAACCTAAGGATTTTTTGCTATCGACTATAATCCATCGTCCATAGACTATTGGCTATTGACTGATCAGAATGATAAAAGATGCGCCTGTAGCTCATTAGGATAGAGCGGGAGTTTCCTAAACTCCGTCAGCGGGGGGTTCGAATCCCTCCAGGCGCACCAGCATTTAACATTGTTGTGCGCCCAGCAGGATTCGAAGTGAGCCGGTGCCGACGAGTAGGAGGAAAAGCGCGTTCATCGGAGAGCTTCAAAAGCTAGCGACAGCCGGCGAGTGGCCGACCCGGACATCCTGGCGAACGAAGTGAGCCGAGTGAGGGCGCCGAATCCCTCCAGGCGCACCATACTTCGCCGAAGTGAAAGCGTCTCTTATGAAGCAGGCTTCGTAGGAATAGGTAAAAAGGTTGCAAGGTCATTAAGTCACCAGAGCACAGGAAAGATAGCGTTTAGGGAGTAGGGAGTTGGGTTCTTTTTGTTTTTTACTATCGACTATAGTCCATCGTCCATAGACTAAATCAGAAAGGTGAAGATATGATAGATTTTCATACCCATACATTCTTTAGCGACGGGGAACTTCTACCGAGCGAATTGGTCAGGAGGGCCGAGGCGATCGGATATGAGGCAATCGGCTTGACCGATCACTGCGATTGGTCCAATATAGATTTTGTCGTGCCCCATATAGTCAAGGTCTCCAGGATTTTGAACGCCCACTGGAAGATAAAGGTAATCCCGGGCGTCGAACTGACGCATGTGCCGCTCGAAGAGATAGAGCCACTATCAAGATATGCAAAAGAGCAAGGCGCCAAGATCGTGATTTTGCATGGCGAGACATTGAGCGAACCCGTCTTGGGGGGAACAAATAAAAAGGGTATAGAGTGCGGAGTGAATATAATTGCCCACCCCGGCAGGATCTCGGAAGAAGACGCCGCGCTTGCACGTGACAAGGGAGTCTATCTGGAGATCACCTCCAGAAACGGTCACTCCGCTACTAATAGGCATGTTGTCAATGTATCGAGATTGACGGGAGCGAAACTTGTAATAAACACGGATGCCCATAAGCCGATCGATCTTATTACGATAAATACGGCACGCAGCGTTTTAAATGACGCAGGCCTCAATGCGAGCGAGATAGAAGAAGTTCTGTCGAATTCCAAAAAACTCCTTGCGTCTCTTTGATTTCGCTTCCTAACGTTTCCTAATATATGAAGATTGTTAGATTTAGGGCTTGACAAAAGCCAGTTTTGTGATATACTCTTTACAAAATAAAGAATATGTGACTATACCGTGGT
>JAFGFD010000119.1 GCA_016931215.1 Candidatus Omnitrophota bacterium | reverse complement strand
CTTCGGCATTTTGCTATTCGAATTGTTCGCTCAAGTGCAACGAATCGGTTCAGGTGATTTCACTCTCCGGAAGCGCGAGCAACCCGGATAAGGTGAACGCTATACTAAATAAAGTGAAGGGCGAGCCCGAGTACTTCGAGAAGAAAGCAGGGGAAAATAGAGACATTGTAAACAGGCTTGAGAATAGCATCTTTACAAAAAGCGCCAGCGACGAATTCGACTTCTACGCCCGCCAGACTTATCTGGACAATCTGCTGAGAGGGGGCGTTCCGATAAGCATAGCTACCCCCAAAGGCCCGTTCGTATTTTATGGATACGCCCGGAAGCACGGCGATCTTGAGAGGGATTATAACTCTTTTAAACTCGAACCATCTTATTATTCACAGGGTAACGGCGCTTACAGGGACATAAACCAGAACAGGCGCAATGACATATTCTTTAATGCCGACGTCGGCGATATGAATATTCTTACATTTATGAACGCGATTCAGCCGGATGGCTTTAACCCGCATCTCATTGAAGGAATCCGCCTTTCTATAGAAAATAAACGAGGCGCGGATCAGATTCTCAAGAAGCGCGTTCCGTCCGGTCGGGATAGGGAGAAGATAAAAGAATTTTTCAAAAATGAGTTTACTCCGGGTTCATTACTCTTCTTTCTTGAGGATCAAAAGATAGGCGATATCCGGTCACGCGAAACTCTGCTTAAGGAAATTCTTGCAGTATCAAATAGGGAAGACGTAGTGAGGCCGGGCGAAGGTTATTGGGTCGATCATTGGACGTACAATACCGACCTTTTCGAAAGCTATCTCGCGTGTTTTCCGGAACGGCTTGAAGAGCTTCTATTTAAAAAGAGACAATTTACGTTTTACGACACATATCTTCGCGTCATGCCAAGGAGCGGAAAATACGTATACGTCAAAGGAAAGAAGAGGCAGTCCCAAGCGGTTAAGGAGGACGAAGAAAAGAAGAAGATTATCGAGGGAAGAAGCTCGGATAAATACGCAGTTCGCACAAAGCACGGAAAGGGCGGGGTGTACAGAACCACTCTTATAGTGAAACTGATATCGGTGTTGGTAAATAAGATCGCCTCTCTCGATCCTTTCGGCATAGGCATTGAGATGGAGGCGGGAAAACCCGGTTGGTGCGACTCTCTGAACGGCCTTCCCGGCATATTCGGCTCTTCCCTGTGCGAGGTCTTCGAGCTGAAGCGACTGATCGGTTTCATAATATCCAGTCTCGAGAGTTTAAAGATCGAAGACAATTTTAAGATCCACCTTCCATATGAAATCTATGATTTTCTCAAGGAGATAAAGACGCTTTTATCGGAGAATCTGCGCCTAAGTTCAACTGAGAAAGATTTTGAATACTGGGATGAATCGTGGAAGAGGAAGGAGGCTTATAGGGATAAAGTCTGGAACGGCTTCGACGGAAGAGAGAAGGTCATAACGAAAAAGGAGCTCTTTGATGCGTTGGGATTATTTCTGCGAAAGATCGAACGAGCCGCGAAGAAGGGGCATAGTTCAAAGGGCGGAATGACCAGATCTTATTATATCAACGAGATAGAAAGATTTAGATTTGCCGATAATGCGGATAAAGGTCCGAATGGCGAAGGCACTCGTTCCATAAAGGCGTTGTCTTTTAAACATATACCGGTACCCTTGTTCCTTGAAGGGCCTGTCCACTCGATGAAGGTTATGGACGAGCGCCAAGCTCTTTCCCTATATAAAGCGATAAGGAAAAGCCGCATATATGACAGGGTGCTCGGTATGTACAAGGTGAACGAACCGCTTCAGGGAATGCCGCTTGAGATCGGAAGGTCTACTATATTTACTCCGGGATGGCTCGAGAACGAATCGGTTTGGTTGCACATGGAGTACAAGTATCTTCTGGAGGTCTTGAAGGCGGGCTTATATAGCGAATTCTTTTCGGATCTCAAAAAATGTCTAGTGGCATTTCAGAATCCGTTGCGCTACGGAAGGAATATTCTCGAGAACTCGTCTTTTATAGTCTCGAGCGCATACCCCGACAAGGACTTACACGGCAACGGGTTCGTTGCGCGGCTTACGGGAACGACTACCGAATTCTTGTCTATGTGGCTCGTGATATGCTTGGGCGAGAATCCTTTTGCCTTAAAAGAAGGAAAGCTGGAGTTCAGCCCCAGCCCCATAATTCCCCAGGACTTCTTTACGAAGAAACCGAGTAATTCCGATTTCTATTTCAGAGACGGGTCGAGGCGAAGAGTCGAATTCCAGAAAGACGTGTTTGCATTCTGTCTTTTAGGCGGTACCTTGACGATCTACCACAATCCCAAGAGGGAGTCCACATTCGGATCAAAAGCTGTCAGGCCGACCGCGTTGATTCTTAAGAAACACGGTCAACGCGACGTATTACTCAAAGGCGGGACAGCCCCATCCCCGTACTCTTATAAAATCAGAGACGGCTTTTACGATAGAATAGATATTTCATTGTGTTAATTAGCACCAATCCATTCTATTTCCGTAGATAAAATTACCATTATATTATTGAATTGATATGCCCTTTGTGGTAACATGGGTAAAAATAAACATAGGAGTATATTTTAGTGGATTATCTGGTAATCGGCGTTTATGCAATAACGGGTATAATAAGCATTGCGATAGCACTGTTACTGGTTCACCTGGCTAAGCTCTCGGCGCAGGCGAAGATGAAGGCTGAAAGGCTTGCCCTGGGGTCCGACGGAGCTACTCTATCGGATGAAAATTTAAAGAAGGCGATATTCCAGGAGATAAGAGAGCTTGAATATTCAAAGGGTAAATCCGAAGAGATTGCCGAAAAGGTATCGAGCATCTTTGTGAGAGAGCTTGAAAAGAAAGTAACGGCCAACTCTTATGAACTAAGTTCCCGGTATGAAACCATTATAAAAGAGAAGAGCCAAAACGAAGAGATCGCGTGGAAGAAATACAAGAAGATACTTGCCAATAAGAAAGAGACCGAAGCGGTGATAAGGAGCATCGCCGAAGGATTGGTAGTTGTAGACGCCAAGGGCAAAGTCGTCATGATGAATCCGGCGGCGGAGAAACTTCTCGGCGTCCAGAGAAAAGACAAGATAGGCAAGCCTATATTGGAGAATCTCAAAAGGGAGCAACTGGTATCTTTGGTCAAGGAGAATCCCGAAAAAGGCGGAGATAAGGAGATAGAGCTTGTCAGCAAAGAGGATGACACAAAGAGGATTTTGAGAAGTTCGAGCGCGGTCATAGAGGACGAGGGCGGTCAGACGGTCGGTATGGTGTCGGTATTGACCGACATAACAAAACAAAAAGAGATAGACCAGCTGAAGTCCAATTTTGTCTCTAATATTACCCATGAGTTGCGCACGCCGCTCGTGGCGGTTCAGAAGTCCATAACGCTTCTTCTTTCAAGAAACGCGGGACAGATCTCCGACACCCAGGAGCATTTTTTATCCGCCGCCGATCGCAATTTGAAACGACTGAGTATTCTTATCGACGATTTGCTCGATTTGTCCAAGATCGAGGCGGGGAAGCTGAAGCTTAAATACGAATTGGCATCAGTGGGAAAAATAATTGACGATACCATTGAAAACCTTTTTACGTGGGCCAAGACCAAATCCATCAGCGTTGTAAAGAAGGTCTCAGAGGCGTTGCCTGAAGTTAACATGGACGCGGACAGGATACTTCAGGTAATGAATAATCTGGTCGGCAACGCCATTAAGTTTACGCCGGAGAACGGCACCATTACCATAGAGGCAAAATTGCTTGAGGATAAGGAAGAGTTAGAGGTGAGCGTCGCAGATACAGGCATAGGCATTACTCAGGAAGACATGGAGAAGATCTTCGACCGTTTCTATCAAGCGGGGGAGAGGACATTGACGGATATAAGCGGAACGGGAATAGGCCTCTCCATCTCTAAAGAGATTGTGGAGCTTCACGGGGGCAGGATACGAGTGGAGAGCAATGAGTCTGTGGGCGCAAAGTTTATTTTCACGATACCGATCAATAGATGAGCACAAGAGCGCAGGGTCACCAGGTCACCAGTACACAGGGAACTGACCCGGTATTTAGCAGAAGAATATACTCAAATTAGTAATTCGAAACGTGTAAAAGGAGGTAAAGTATGGGCAAGAAGGTAAAGATACTTCTGGTCGATGACGAATCTGATTTCGTAGATCCGGTAAAGATGTGGCTTGAATCAAAGGGGTATGATGTCCTTGCAGCTTTTAGCGGCGCAAACGGCATCAATATGATTAAAAAGGAGAATCCCGATATAATACTTCTGGATCTGCGTATGCCGGGGATGGACGGCGTTGAGACTCTTAGGAGAATACGCGAATTCGATAAAGATCTACCGGTCATAGTGATAAGCGCATATGTAAATGACCCCAATGCCGGTCAAGTTACATCATACGGAGTCTCCGGCGTCTTTTATAAAGATAAGAAATTCGAAGACGTATTACCTCTTCTCGAATCGGCTCTCAGAACTCATAGAAGATTGAAACAATAGCAGCGAATTTTGTATTATAAGCTGTTGTGAACAATTACCGCAAGCCGTGTATTTTTCGTAACTTGTTTTATAAATTACACTTCTATAACTTTTCATTCCCGGGCAACAAGTAGGTTTTTATTTGCATTACACGTCCGAATACTTGACAATCACTATTATATATGATATACATTATATAAGATACAATTAGCTTAATAACACAAATTTCAAAAGACCTCTAGAGACTAAGAGGAATGAATGAGCTATTATAAAATCCTGGGATTCGATAAGGAACCTTTCTCTACCAGCCCGGATCCGGACTTCTTATACATGTCAAAGGAGCATGAGACTTCTTTGACCAATGTATTGATAGAGTTGAGACTTAAGAGAGGGCTCTCCGTAATCCTCGGCGATATAGGTACCGGCAAGACCACGCTCTCGCGTAAACTTATCCAAGAATTGAAGGGCAGAGACGACTTTATCTTTAGCATTGTCCTCGACCCTTCATTTGACGATGAAAAACTCTTTTTGACATCCCTCGCAAAAAATTTTGATATAGAACTGGGTACTTCGAACCCCTCCATCCTCGATCTTAGAGACGCCATAGAAAAATTCCTGTTTCAAAAAGGTGTTACCGAGAATAAGATAGTCACTTTAATCATCGACGAAGCTCAGAAATTGAGTGATTCTAGCCTCGAGGTATTGAGGGTACTTTTAAATTATGAGACGAATGAATTTAAATTACTGCAGCTCGTATTGCTGGGACAACTTGAATTGCATTCAAAGATAATGAACATGGCAAATTTTTACGACCGCATAAGTTTTAAATATACGCTGAACCCCTTGGGATTCGAGGAGACGAAGGAGTTGATAGAATTTAGGATAAAGCGAGCCGGATATAAAGCCAACATGAATATCTTT
>JAFGFD010000118.1 GCA_016931215.1 Candidatus Omnitrophota bacterium | reverse complement strand
TATCAGGAGATGTGCCTTTATTTATGGACACGTTTCGGAGAGGGTGTGCCCATAGGCATGAATGAGGCATATATCATTAAAGGTTGCGAGTTCCATCTACTCAATTTTTTGCGCAAGGGAAGAAAGCACGTATGGATGCAAAGTCTGGATGAACCCATAACCGAGGATGGCAGCACTCTCAAAGATATCATTCCCGATATCAGAAACTACGTCGATGCGCTTGCCGAGACCCATCTGTCGATAGATGATATAAAGGCGAGCGGCCTCACTAAGAAAGAGCAAGATGTACTGTCTCTGCTTTTAAAGGGGTATACCTCCAGGGAAATAGCCGGCCAACTCGGTATATCTCACGTAATGGTCCTAAAGTACAAGAAGAAGATTATAAAAAAATGCAGGAGGTAGGTTACCAAACAGAAGCATTTTTTACTTTAAGATATTGTACTATGTAAATCACAGAGTCGTGTTTAGACAAAGACGTTTATAACCCGTGGCGTGAAGTTATAAACGTCTTCTTTTTTATAATGGCAAAAAAACAGATAAAGATGAAAAAGATGATAAGCATATTATTATTCACCGCCTTCTTTGCGGCTTTACCTTTTGCCGTCATGGCGGAAGAGACAATCTGCATGCCTTTTGATATCGGATCTGATACCGCCTTCTACTCCGACTATGTGTGGAGAGGATTCACCCTTGACGACGATCCGGTGATACAACCGTCTACCTACATAAGCGCTTACGGGTTTACAGCCACGTTCTGGAGCAGCTTTGATATCGTATCGGATGACGGCGTGGACGGCGACGAGGTCGACGTTACAGTGGACTACACCTATGAACATGAATTATTCAGCATCTCCTTGGGCCATACGTGGTATACCTTTCCGCCGGCCCATACGGATACTCAGGAATTTTATCTGGGCGGGTCTGTAAACATACCCGTGTCAGAGGAAGTCGTCTTATCTCCTTCGCTTACATGGTTCCACGACTACGGCGATACCGATGACGGCGGGGCAAAAGGCGACTACTTTATACTAGACGTAGCCCACAGCGTCCCCATACCCGAAACCAAAGTGACATTTGATGTAACTACAAGCGTAGCTTATAACAACGAGTTCTTTATAGAAGGAGACGGAGGATATTATTTGATAGGATGCGGTCTAACGATACCTTTATCGGATAATCTTATGTTGAATCCCAACATCAACTATTCAGTACCGTTTGGCGACTTGGAGGATTCAGGAGATGGAAATCAGGACGATAAATTATACTACGGAGCATCTTTGGCATTTACCTTTTAAATATGAAATCATGGGAGGGAAGAGATATGGAAACATTTGCGACTAAGGTAGGAATAGATACATTATGGGTACTCATAGGTGCGTTTCTCGTCTTCTTTATGCAAGCAGGTTTTGGCATGGTTGAAGCCGGCTTTATACGCGCCAAGAACACGTGCAATATTCTTACGAAGAACTTCCTCGACTTCTGCATGGCATCGCTCGGTTTCTTTATATTTGGATACGCCATCATGTTCGGTAGGGGTAACGGTTTCATGGGATTCAGCGGCTTCTTCCTCTCCGGCGCAGAGAGCGCAGCAGATGTTCCACTATTTGCATTTTGGATGTTCCAGGCCGCTTTCTGCGGGGCGGCAGCGACCATCGTCGCAGGAGGAATGGCAGAGAGGATGAAATTCCCAGCATACCTTGTATATTCGTTTCTCATATCGGCACTTATCTATCCGATAGTCGGCCATTGGATATGGGGAGGCGGATGGCTTTCAAAGATGGGTTTCGCAGATTTTGCGGGTTCAACGGTTGTCCACGCAGTGGGCGGCTTCGCGGCTTTAATCGGAACCATAATGCTCAAACCGCGAATAGGTAAGTACAACCCTGACGGCACGGCAAACGCGATAGCGGGCCATTCCATACCGCTTGCCTCGTTAGGTGTCTTCATATTGTGGTTCGGTTGGTTCGGTTTCAATCCGGCATCGACTCTAAGCGTGGGAGATGGTTCATTGATAGGAAGGGTCGCAATAAATACGAATCTGGCCGCGGCTACTGGAGGAATAACGGCTATGTTTACCGTTTGGAAGATGTTCGGCAAACCGGACCTCTCCATGGCGATGAACGGGGCGCTTGCCGGGCTCGTTGCAATTACAGCACCCTGTGCGTTTATAGAACCTTGGGCGGCAATCATAATAGGAGGCATAGGAGGGATCATAGTTGTCTTGGGGGTCGTATTCTTGGACCGCTTACGCGTGGATGACCCAGTAGGAGCCGTGGCCGTCCATGGCTTGAACGGCGTCTGGGGGACGCTTGCCGTGGGGATCTTAGGACAGAAAGCGCTCGGCCTTGCCAATAATGGCCTGTTCTACGGCGGCGGATTAACTCAGCTTATAATACAAGCTCTCGGCGCACTATCGGTCATTGCATTTGTACTTACGGCAATGGGTCTGGTTTTTAAAATAATAGATATGACAATCGGACTAAGGGTATCGAGAGATGAGGAATTGAAAGGGCTTGATATAGGTGAGCACGGCATGGAATCATACGCCGGATTTCAGGTCTTTACGACAACCTAGAGAGGAGGAGGCATACTATGAAACTTGTAATAGCCATGATACAGCCGCATAAACTTCCGGACGTCAAAAAAGCGCTTTATGACGCGGAGGTGTATAAGATGACGGTTTCGAACGCCTTGGGCTGCGGACAACAGAAGGGATATACAGAGACCTATAGAGGCGTTATACACGAAGTGAACCTTCTCAAGAAGATAAGGCTAGAGATAGCGGTGAACGAAAATTTCCTCGAGCCGACAATCGAGGCGATTATCAAGGGAGCCAAGACGGATAACATCGGAGACGGAAAGATATTTATATTGGACCTGCCGGAGTGCATACGTATCCGCACAGGCGAGAGGGGCGGTAAGGCCATTGGGTAGAGAAAAATAGAAAAATGCAGCAGGCAGGTTACCAAGAAGGCCGGTTTTTTACTTATATATAGCAATGATGCACAAAGTTTGTGCAGGTAGGTTAGAACAACGGCGTTCCGAAACCTATAAAGGTTAGGGACGTCTTTTTTATTGTCCAACGGAGGCAGATAACGTGGAGACAAGGAGGAGTAAAATGAGTAAGAAGAAGCAGGAGATATTGAAGCTTGTAAAGGAGAATGACGTAAAGTTTATCCGATTATGGTTTACGGATGTGTTGGGCCAGGTGAAGAGTTTCGCCATTACCGAAAGCCAGCTTGAGGAAGCCCTTGATAACGGCATGGGGTTTGACGGGTCGTCTATTACCGGATACCAGGATATAGAGGAGTCAGACATGATAGCTATGCCTGATCCGGATACGTTTACTCTTCTGCCGTGGCGGCCAACGGAAAAGGCCGTAGCCAGGATGATATGCGACGTTTTGAATCCCGATAGGACCCCTTATGATGGGGATCCGCGATATATATTGAAAAAGGCACTTGAGAGAGCAAAAAAGATGGGTTTTGATCACTACTATCTGGGGCCTGAGCTCGAATACTTTTATTTTAAGAACGACAAGGGGACCGATATACTCGACAAAGGTGGGTATTTTGATCTCACGACACTCGATGTGGCAAGCGATCTTAGAAGAGAGACCGTGCTTGCCTTGGAGAAGATGGGCATAGAAGTAGAGTATTCCCATCACGAAGTCGCGCCTTCGCAGCATGAGGTCGACATGCATTATAAGGATGCCCTTAAGATGGCGGATAGCGTCATCACATACCGCGTCGTGGTCAAGGAGATAGCGAGTAAATTCGGTGTCTACGCCACATTTATGCCTAAGCCGATCTTCGGAGAAAACGGTTCAGGCATGCACACGCATCAGTCGTTGTTTAAGGGAAATAAGAACGCGTTTTTCGACCCCAAGTCGAAGGACGGTCTTTCAAAAGAGGCGCACCACTTTATCGCAGGGCTATTGAAGCATGCCAAAGAGATATGTTCGATATTTGCGCAGACCACCAATTCCTATAAAAGGCTTGTCCCCGGTTACGAGGCGCCGGTGTATATAGCTTGGAGCCGCAGGAACAGAAGCGCTTTGGTAAGGGTGCCGCACTACCATCCGGGCAAAGAGAAGGCTACCAGGTGCGAATTCAGGGC
>JAFGFD010000117.1 GCA_016931215.1 Candidatus Omnitrophota bacterium | reverse complement strand
GGGCAATCCCGGACCGGCCGGCAGCGGCGCGGTCTTAAAAAAAGGGGGTACTGTAATCAAGACCCTTTTTAAATATATCGGCGAAGCCACAAATAACGTGGCAGAATATAACGCCCTGATAATAGGACTTGAAGAGGCCCTTGAATCCGGATATCAGAATGTTGAGGTATACCTCGACAGCGAACTAGTCGCGCAGCAGTTACGAGGCGAGTTTAGGGTAAAGAACGAAAATATAAGGCCTCTTTTCGAAAAGGCCGTGTCTTTGATAAATAATTTTTCCGCGTTGAAGATAATAAAGATCGCCAGGGAAGAAAATAAAGAAGCTGACAAGTTGGCTAATAAGGCCATCAATCTTTCAGGTTTAAATAAGCAGATCGGGTAACCGCCGTCTTTGTAATGTTAAAGGTGGAGGAAAGTCCGAGCTCCGCAGAGCAGCGCAGCGGGTAACACCCGCCCTCCGGAAGGAGAGGATAGCTCTTGAGTGATTATTTGCTTAAAGGGTGCCTTGCGGTGTTTTGAACAAAGCAAGGTAGAGCCACAGAGACGAGATCTTACGCATTATTTGCGTAAGGGGTGAAACGAGGCAATCTCTGCGCGGTGCAAGACCAAATAGATTCCGAATTAGAAGTTGCTCGCTTCTACCGAATATGACGGTGTCGGAATGGGTTGGGTCGCTATGACCTCGCCAGCAATGGCGGGGCAAGAGGAATGGTTGCCTGCGAGAATAAACGTCTCGCATACAGAACTCGGCTTATAGATCCGCTTATTTAGACCTGATAATTTTTATAAACAGGGGTCTTCATGATTCAGGTCGGCGTAGATTGTGAAGAGGTCGCCAGATTTAGAAAGTTGCCGTATGAAAGAAAGAAGAATTTTTACGGGAAGATCTTCACTCCTTTTGAGATAAGATATTGCCTTTCATTCAGAGACCCATACCCGCGTTTTGCCGCTCGATTTGCGGCAAAAGAAGCAGCCATAAAAGCATTGAACTCTTTATCTAAGCCGACGTATAAAGAGATCGAGATTCAAAAAGATCATGCCGGCAAGCCCGTTATCCGAGTCAAGAGAGATGGATTCAGGTCCATTAAAACGGAAAATCTCATTATCGCCTTAAGTATTACCCACACGAGAACATTAGCGGTCGCTTTTGTCGTTATAGCCGACAGGCGTTTGATAAAACGCGACACCGTCAGAGATCTTCTTAAAAAAAGCTCCGAACACGCGAAGAGAGAACTGCCTGAACGGAGTTTTCCGCAGAGCAGATCCAAATCCAGACATAGAAGGCTTTCATGAAAAAAAGATATGTCATTGCCGTACTAACATTGGGCGCGGTATTTATTGCCGTATACGCAGCGATCGAATCCGGTATCCTTAAAGATTTTATAGGCCGGCGCACAGCGAAAGAAGGGATATCGGTTATTAAGCATTTCCCTTTTTCGGACAACAGTGCCTTAAGGGAATGGGACGAAAAGGTTTTTCATAAGAGCGTCGAATACAAGATTGAATCGGAAGGGGGCGAGTCATACATTCATGCGGTAAGTTCCGGAAGCTGTTCCGCCATGTATTACAAACTTGATATGGAAAGTTATGCCAAGCCAGTCCTTTCGTGGAAATGGAAAGTCATAGATTTTCCGAGCAAAAAAGGATACGACGATCTTTTGAACAAAGAGGAGGATGACTTCGCGGCGCGAATGTACGTAATATTTCCGGCATTGTTCTTTTCAAAGTCAAGGGTCCTTGAGTATGTATGGGCCAGGGACCTTGAGGTCGGGACCATATCGTCCAGCCCTTATTCCGATAATATAAAGCTTATCGTTGCCCAATCGGGGCATCTTAACGAGGCGGGAAAATGGGTGACGGAGGAGAGAGATATAATAGATGATTACGTAACTGCATTCGGAGAGAAGCCGAAATTGAAAATAGGAGCCATAGCTTTTATGTGCGATTCTGACAGTACATCCTCCAAGGCCGAAGCGTCTTTTGATGACATAAAGCTTTTTTATCTCCATGAAGATAACGAGCTCATAGAACTGAAAAAATAGTATTCATGCAAGAAAGAGAAGGGGTGATGCCGATGAGAAATTTTTTAGTTGTGCAGAGTAGGCTCGAGAGACATTATTTAAGATTGATCGCATTGGCTATTATATTGCCGACCGTCATTGTAGGGAGTTGCATGTACTATGTAATATTCAATCTCATGGCGGAGCAATTGGGTATACCCGAGGTCATAAGTTATCACCTCTTGCCGGTCGTAGAGAAAGTAAATATTGTTTTGATTATATCGCTACCAGTCATATTTTTGGTCCTGTTTTCAATAGGGCGTATTATAGCGAGAAATCTTGTCGGCCCGATCGAGCGGCTGGAGAACGAGCTGGAATTGATAATTAAAAATAGGTCGACAGAGAGACTTCGGGTAAGGGAAAATGACAGATTGAGGCGGCTCGTGGAAGATGTCAATACCTTACTTGAAAGATGCCGCACGTGAATGAGGGGTGTGTCCAGAACCCGTTGATTGCAATCATGAAATTATGCCATTATACGGATTTAATATGCTCTATTTAAAAAGTTGATATCTCCACTCCTTGACTCTTGCCACAATATATAGCCCCTTTTCAAAAATAAACTACCACCCATGGTATTTACGCATCTCCTTTATTTGCAATATATTAAATTTTCTTTAAAAAGTTTTTCGTCACTTGACAAATCTACATAAATAGTGTACACTTACTGTGAAGTGGAATAAAGTGGAGGAAAGTGGTTTATGTTTTATGGAGAGCACGAACATTCACTAGACAAAAAGGGAAGATTGGTATTACCGTCCAAATTTCGCGAAGTTGCAAAAGCTCACTTCATAGAAAAATTCTATGTTACGCGGGGATTGGATAATTGTCTATTCGTCTTTTCCGAGGATGAGTGGAAAGCTCAGGAATCAAAATTCAAATCATTACCGTTCACGAAATCCCAATCTAGGAAATTTAATCGTTTATTTTTTGCAGGTGCACAAGAGGTGACGATAGATAAGCAGGGTAGAATGCTGATCCCGAAGTACTTAAAGGATTTTGCGGGCATTAAGAGAGATGTGATGGTCATCGGCGTTTCGAACCGAATAGAGATATGGGATGTCGATAAATGGTCGGAATTTTACGGCAACGAAAAAAATTCATTTGAGAAGATAGCGGAAGATCTGATTTCCGAGTAATGTTTATACGCGGCAGGGGGGTGGTTGAAGTGCCTATTAAAAGTGTAATATCAGGAGGAAAAGATAATGTTGACCAGATCCTGGAGCTCTCTGTTGTCATAGAAAGACTAAAAAGATTACGCGCCTTAAATAAGAATCCGGATAAGATAGGTATAACTCAGTATACATGGCGCAGTTTTTCTATAGACAAGACTAAGAGATGGTAAGTGCTTCGGCGCTACATTGGGGGATTTGATAAATTTGCATATTCCTGTTCTTGAAAAAGAAACGATTGCTTATTTAAGGCCTAAAGAAGGAATGGTAATACTCGATTGCACCGTCGGCGCCGGCGGCCATGCCGCAGAGATCCTCGGAAAACTTGGAGGTACGGGATTGCTTATAGGCATAGACCTCGACAAAGATATACTGAAACTGGCTGAAGAGAAGTTGAGATCGGTTTCAAGAAATTATAGCCTTATACAAGGAAATTTTAGAGACCTGGAGACGATTTTATCAGAAAGAAATATAGAAGGCGTGGACGGGGCGTTATTTGATTTAGGCATATCTTCTTTTCAAATCGACTCCCAAGAAAGAGGTTTTAGCATTAAATTGAACGGCCCCTTGGATATGAGGATGGATAGGTCGAGCGGCAGGGAGGCATCGAAGATCGTCAATAGTTACAGTAAAGAGGATCTGGCGGAACTGTTTAAAAAATACGGCGATGAGAGGTTTTCAGCGAGAATAGCCGAACGAATAACGAAGGAGAGAAGGAGACAACGCATAGTAAGCACGCATGAGCTTGCGAGGATTGTCACAGAGGCTATACCAAGGCGTTTTAGAAACACTAAAATACATCCGGCGACAAGGGTATTCATGGCTTTAAGAATAGAGGTCAATAACGAGATCGATAATCTTAAATCCGCGCTGAATATGATAGTGCGAATTCTTAAAACGGGCGCGAGATTGTGCATCATATCTTTTCATTCCATTGAAGATAGAATAGTAAAACATACATTTAGAAACCTTGAAAAAGCGGGAAAAATCAAAGTACTGACAAAAAAACCGATAAGACCCTCGCTGGTTGAGGCTGATATGAATCCGAGATCTAGGAGCGCAAAGCTTAGGGTTTGTGAAAGGCTGTGAAATTTTATTTTAATGTCAGTGGGGCACGGAAGACCATTGGAGTAGAATTAATGAAATTGACCAAATTTTTTATTTACTTAACATGCATAACCTTCATAAGTCTTTTTTATGTTCATCTCTCCTTTCTCATAATAGAGTCTAATTATAATATTAAAGGCTACGAAAGGGAGATTTCTCTATTGCTTGACCGTAGCAGAGAATTGATGTATAATGTAACCGCATTGGAATCACCTGATTGCCTACTTGCAAAATTGGATGCGTGCGGGCTGAAGTATGAAATACCTCGAAGCTGGACGGTGTCCAATAGAATCAAGAGTGATGCATCGTATGAGGTTGTTAATATTGTTAAGAGGCGCAATGCGGTATTCGAGAAAATCGTTAGTATTATAACTCGCGATGCGGTAGCCAAATCCTTAAACAACTAGGTGCATGTATTGCTAGAAACAGCTTCTTATATGAGGACAACACTTACCCTCTGCAGCAATACCTCGATCGGCCTCGAATCCTCGCATTCTTTCCCGTTAACGAATCATGACATGGAAAACAAAATATAGATATAAAAGACCTAGAAAGATACGTTTTTTCGTTATTTTATTTTTTTTTGCTGTTTCTTTCGTAGTCCTCTTAGGCCACCTCTTTTCCATTCAGATAGTACAGCATGAGCGTTATGCCGAGATCGCAAGCCAGAACAGGACAGCGTCGATAAAATATCCGCCTAACAGAGGGCTGATTTTAGATAGGAATTATAACGAGCTCGCTATTAACATACCCAAAAATTCAATTTATGCCATTCCGCGCTATATAGAAGACAAAGATAAAACGGCAACTCGACTCGCTCCCATCCTTGGCGTGAAAGAAGAGTATGTACTCAGGAGGATATCAACCGACAAGCTGTTTGTATGGATCGAAAGGAAGGCGGATGACAACATAATTGAGGCTGTTCGGGCAGGCAATCTTGAAGGTCTTGAATTCATGTTGGAAAACGAAAGGGCATATCCAAACAACAGTCTCTGCTCGCATGTTATAGGATTTGTCGATGTAGACAATAGAGGGCTGGAAGGGATCGAAAGGTTTTATGACAGAGAGCTTCGAGGAACGGAGGGTTATAGGATTGTAACGGTAGACGCAAAACGGCGACAGGTGGATAGCGACAAGGCACTGTTTCTGCCGCCGCAGGACGGTTTCAATATTGTCCTGACAATAGACCATGTTGTGCAGCATATAGTCGAGACGGCAATGAAGAAGTGCATAACTAAGCATCATCCGAAGTCCGCGTCGACTATAGTGATGGATCCGGAAAATGGAGAGGTACTGGCGCTTTTCAATTGGCCGGACTTCGATATCAATAATTGTTCAGTCTCTTCTCCCGGAGAAATAAGAAACAGGGCAGTCACCGACATATTCGAGCCGGGCAGCTCATTTAAGATTGTTACAGCCTCAGCAGCCCTTGAAGAACAAATCGTGGACATGGATGATGAGTTTGATTGCGAAAACGGAAGCTATAAGATTGCCAATCGGGTCTTGCACGACCATCGCAAACATGGAATACTTAGCTTCAAAAACATTATCGAAGTATCGAGCAATATAGGGACAGTGAAGGTTGCAGAGAAGCTCGGCCCCGATAAATTATATA
Organism: Candidatus Omnitrophota bacterium; assembly: GCA_016931215.1. Classification (GTDB taxonomy): domain Bacteria; phylum Omnitrophota; class Gorgyraeia; order JAHIPI01; family JAHIPI01; genus JAFGFD01. The sequence goes on along the minus strand of JAFGFD010000117.1, from coordinate 12,756 downwards.
AGTATATCGACTTATTTGGATTTGGGAAAAATACAGGGATAGATTTACCCGGCGAGGTAAGCGGGATTGCCCGCAAGCCGGGTGAATGGACTGAAGGCTCCATTGCCGCTTTGCCTATCGGTCAAGAGATTGCGGTTACGGCAATTCAGATGGTGGATGCTATTGCGTGTATAGCAAATGATGGCATACGCGTTCAACCGCATTTGCTTAAGCGCGTAACAGATAAGAATGGAGTTGTCATCAGGGAATATAACCCTAAATTGGTCAAGAGGGTGATATCAACAGAAACATGCGCCAAGGTTAAAGATATATTAAAGATGGTCGTTGAGAGCGGGACAGGGCAAAGGGCCAGACTCAAGAGTTATTCGACGGCGGGCAAGACCGGAACGGCGCAAAGGCTCGAAGAGAACGGTTCGTACTCTCATACGAAGTTTAATTCCGTATTTGTGGGGTTTGCCCCGGCGGACGAACCGCGAATTGCCGTATGCGTCTTATTGGTCGAGCCGTATCCTCAATATTATGGAGGCACGGTGGCAGCGCCTGTCTTTTCGGAAATAACGGATAGGGCCCTTAGGCACCTCGGCGTGAGACCGAACGATTTTTAAACGCAGGTTGTTCTTATGAAAAGCATCGATAAATTGTTTCATGGGTTGAAGCATAAATTGATAAACTGTAGCGGAGATACAATCATTGAAGGTATCTCCTCCGACACCAGGACATTAAAGAGGGGCTCGCTCTTCTTGGCTTTGAGAGGCGAAAGGGTAGACGGGCATGCTTGCATAAAAGATGCCCTTATAAAGGGCACTCTTGTAGTGTGTTGCGAAAAGATACCACCCGAGTCGACGGGCAGGCCATTTGTTTTAGTAGACGACACAAGGAAGATTATGCCCATACTGGCGTCACGTTTTTTCGACGATCCGTCCAAAGATATGCGCGTAGCGGGAATTACCGGCACTAATGGCAAGACCACAGTAAGCTACTTAACGTATGATATCTTCAAAACGGCAAATAGATCACCGTCTCTAATAGGAAGCGTTGAATATAGGATAGGGGACAGGATCATAAAATCGCACCATACTACGCCAGACGCGATAGAACTTCAGGAGCTTTTTAAGGATATGCTCGGTGAAGGAAGTAGGTATTCCGTCATGGAGGTATCCAGCCATGCTTTAATCCAGCAAAGAGTCGAAGCCGTAGATTTTGATGTTGCGGTACTGACCAACGTAACGGGGGATCACCTTGACTATCACAAGACTATGAAAGATTATGTTGACAGCAAAATGATGCTTTTTAAATCGCTCGATAAAGAAAAGACAGCGATCCTTAACCATGACGACAAGTACTATAAGGCCTTTAAAAAGATTACCAAAGCAAAGATATTTACATATGGCATATCCGACGATGCTCATTTCAATGCGAGGGATATCGATCTACGCGCGGACGGATCTACCTTCTCCGTCGACTCACCCGACGGTACATTCAGAGTGGCGACCTCTTTAATCGGATTGCATAACATATATAACATTCTGGCGGCCATTGCCGTAGCCTTTTCGGAGAGAGTGGATATTAAAATATGCGTAGGCGCAATAAACGATTTTAAAAACGTACCGGGTCGCTTAGAATCCGTAGATGCGGGTCAGCGTTTTAAGGTTTTTATAGACTACGCCCATACCCACGATGCCCTCGAAAACAGCTTATCCGTTCTTAAAAAATTCTGCATGGGCGAGATGGTAGCGGTCTTTGGTTGCGGGGGAGATAGGGATAAGACCAAACGGCCAAAGATGGGCAGCATTTCCGTTAAGTATGCCGACAGGGTAATATTGACCAATGACAATCCGAGAAGCGAAGATCCAGAAGCGATATTCAGAGATATCGAGAAGGGGATCCCCCGAGGTTGCAAATCCGTTATGAAGATACCCGATAGACACGAGGCGATCAAGAACGCATTGCTGGGCAGAGGGAGTCGCGATATAGTATTGATAGCGGGCAAGGGCCATGAAGAGGAGCAGATCATAGGAGACAAGATAATACCGTTTAATGATAAAAGATCGGTATTGGAGATACTGAATTCAATTAAATGACTTTGAATATTTTATAATCGTCAAGTAAGACGATCCTCAAGAGGTCCGCTTAGGGATTTAGCATGTTTAAGATAGACGAAATAATACGGTGGACAAAAGGTAGAGTCCTGTCAGTAGCAAAAGATTACGAATTCGGCAATATTTCGATAGATTCCAGAGATGTGCGGGATGGGGCTATCTTTATCGCAATCAAGGGCAAGAGGTACGACGGGCACGATTTTGCTGTAAAGGCGCTTATGAACGGAGCGTCTTGCGCAATAGTGGAAGGCAGAAAAGCAAGTAGTGTGTTCGGGGATGCCAAACGTTTGAGGCGTTGCATAATATCAGTCAAGGATACGATAAGGGCGCTAGGGGATCTCGCCGCTCTCCACAGAAGACGTTTTGACATACCCTCCGTAGCCGTTACGGGGTCATGTGGAAAGACAACGACAAAAGATATGATAGGAAGCGTACTTAAAGGTTCTTGGAGGCCGCTGACGAATGCCGGCACCAAAAACAACGCTATAGGAGTGCCCTTGACGATACTGACTCTCGATGAGAGACACGATTCGCTCGTCGTGGAATTGGGGATGAATCATGCGGGCGAGATAAGAAGGTTGGCAGAGATGTCTCGGCCGAACGTAGGAGTCGTTACAAATGTAGGGCCTTGTCACATTCAGTATCTCGGGAACATGCGCTCGGTATATAAAGCCAAGAAGGAATTATTGGACTACCTCGATAGGTGGGATTCCGCAATATTGAATAATGACGATAACTTTTTATGCCGCTTTAGAGGCAGCGGGCTGAACATATTAAGATACGGAATACGGGAAAGGTCTGATTACCAGGCGCGGAAGATAAGTCGGTCCGGAAACGGATGGAGTTTTGAGGTAAACGGTTTTAGTTATTCCATCCCTTCTTTGGCGCGTCATGATATATATAACGCACTTGCCGCTATATGCGTAGGCAGGCTTTTCAATGTGAGCGAAGATGAAATACGTAACGGCTTGAGTAGAATCAGAGCTTCAGACCATCGCATGAACATGAAGACTTTCAGCAAAATCAGATTCATCGATGATTCATACAATTCCAATCCGCTCTCCCTGGAGAGTGCCGTCAAGACTTTGTCAGAGCTTAACGCGCGCGGCAGAAAGATTCTCGTACTAGGTGATATGCTGGAGTTGGGGGCAAAGTCGAAATTATACCATGAGAGGATAGGTAAAATTATAGCGGGGTCCGACATAAACGAGTTCATAGCCGTAGGCCCTATGGCAAGGAACATTCATATGCAGGCGGCCAAGGGCGGGATGAAGCAGAGCCGCTTTTGCAACTCTAAGGATGAGGCGGTTTCATTTTTAAAAAGCATAGTAAGGCCTTATGATGTAGTATTGGTCAAGGGCTCGCGCGCTACGAAAATGGAGGAGATCATAGAATGTTTTATCACATCTTTTACCCGTTAAGGGAGATATGGTTCGGGTTTAACGTCTTCAAATATATAACCTTCAGAACGGCATTTGCGGCTATAAGCGCTTTTTTAATAAGCGTTTTATGCGGGCCGTTTGTCATAAATCTCCTTAAATCGCTTAAAATAGGAGACCAGACGTACAGGCCCGAGGCGCCCACCTTGCATAAATACCATGAAGGAAAGAGCGGCACCCCTACAATGGGCGGCATATTAATAGTGGGAAGCATAATCATCTCGACCTTTCTGTGGGCGAGGCTTGACAATGTATTCGTTTGGATGTCGATGATGGTAACGCTATGTCTTTGCCTGGTGGGTTTTGTAGATGATTTTATGAAGCTGACCTCAAACAGCAAAAAAGGCTTGCGCGCCATAACCAAATTCTCGGGCCAATTTATGATAGGTCTAGGACTCGCCTTATTTCTTTATACTGCCTGCGCGGGAACGAGATCGCTTTACGTACCTTTTTTTAAAAGATTGATAATCGACCTCGGTATATTCTATATCCCGTTTGTGATTATTGTCATTGCCGGATCGAGCAATGCGGTAAATCTGACAGACGGGCTTGACGGACTTGCCATAGGATGCATCGTTATGATTTCGGCCACCTATAGCGTAATAAGTTACCTAACGGGCCATATAAAAATAAGCGGCTATCTCGGTATACCTTTTATACCTCAGGCTGCTGAGTTGACCGTATTCTGCGCCGCTATCTTAGGCTCGAGCCTCGGTTTTTTATGGTTCAATTCCCACCCTGCTACGATATTTATGGGCGATACCGGCTCGCTGGCTCTCGGCGGCGCCATAGGATGTGTCGCTGTCCTAATAAAGAAGGAGATATTATTGTTATTCGTAGGGGGCGTATTTGTCATAGAGGCGCTTTCCGTAATAGCCCAGGTGCTCTCTTTTCAATTGACTGGCAAAAGGGTATTATTGATGGCCCCGATTCACCACCATTTTCAATTGAAGGGATGGGCGGAGTCGAAGATAACCGTTAGATTTTGGATAATATCCGCCATTCTTGCGCTGTTCACTCTCGTTACCCTTAAATTGAGATAGCTCTATTAAAGATGAGGAATACATGCTGTTGAAGAAAAAGACCGTCACAGTAATAGGCTTATCGGAAAGCGGAATGAGCGCAGCTAAGCTTTTGCAGAAAATAGGCGCGCGCGTGCGTGTCTCCGAAATTAGCGATACGGAGCCCGTAAGAAAGAAGATTCATCTATTGGGAGACATAGAATGCGAACTCGGAAAGCACACGGACGCGTTTATTGATCGCAGCGATATTGTAGTGACCTCTCCGGGCGTACCTGCGGATTCGGCTCCTTTGAGACGAGCCCGGGCGAGATCGATTCCGGTTATCGGCGAGATCGAGCTCGGATATATGTATTGCCGGGCCCCCATTATCGCGGTTACAGGGTCCAATGGGAAAAGCACTACCGCTACCATGATTCATCATATTCTCAGATTCAATAAATTAAAGTCGCACCTTCTGGGAAATATAGGAAAGCCGTTTTGCGGAGAAGCGTTGAGCATAAAAGAAGACGCGGTTGTGGTATTGGAGGTCAGCTCTTTCCAATTGGAGACCATAGGTTTATTTAAACCCTATATCTCAGTATTACTAAATATTACGGAAGATCACCTCGATCGGTATGACGACATGCGCCAATACACAGAAGCTAAATCACTTGTATTCAAAAACCAAGACAGTAACACCCATGCGATCTTGAACCGGGATAACGAAAATGTCATGAATATCGCCAAATACGTCAAATCCAAAATTCATTACTACAGCACTCGTAATGAGGGAACAAGCGGCTTTTTGAAAAACGGAAAACTCTTTGTCGACGTAGGTAAAGGTAAAAGCGTAGTCTGCAAAAGGAGCGATATACCATTACCCGGAATGTATAACATTGAAAATGTCTTGGCGTCTTCCATGGCGGCAAAATTGATCAGGGACGAAATCGATATAGCCGGTGCCCTGCCGAGTTTCAGAGGCCTTAGGCACAGATTTGAACTAGTTCGGGACTTGAGAGGCATAAAGTTTGTAGATGATTCCAAGAGCACGACAGTCGACAGTACGTTAAGGGCGCTTGAGACATTTCGTAAAAGAAATGTGATTTTAATAGCCGGAGGGAAGGATAAGGGCGGGGATTATAGCATTTTGCTTGGGCAGATCGGCAAGATAAAGCATATGGTACTCATAGGTCAGGCAAAGGATATCATAAGGAAGTCACTCGGCAATATATCTGCGCCCGTCCAAGAGTCCGAAGGTATTGAAGAGGCGGTAGAGTTTTCTAATAGGCTCGCCAAAAGGGGAGACACGGTCCTGCTATCCCCCATGTGTTCGAGTTACGACATGTTTCAGGACTATAAAGAGAGAGGGGATGCCTTTCGCAGGGCGGTAGGAAGACTTAAGTAATCACCGGTATCTATATGACGGATAAATTTAGGAATACAAGAATAGGCATATTGATCTTGACCTTTACGTTGATATCAATCGGCGTAGTCATGATATATTCGTCGAGCGCCATCTATGCGTACGAAAAATACGGCGATAACCTGTTTTATCTAAAGCGACACCTTCTGTGGGTTGCCGCCGGCCTCATCACGGCGATATTTTTCATGAAGATAGACATCGGCATCATAAAGAGGCACTCCAGGAAATTGATGCTCCTTGCTTTTTTTCTTTTGATTATAGTGCTTTTGCCGAAAGTAGGGGCCGTGAAAGGAGGGGCGAGGAGGTGGATAAATTTGGGATTTATAAATTTTCAGCCTATTGAGATCATCAAGCCGTTTTATATCATATATTTGGCTGATTTTCTCGACAGGAAATCCGCGCGTGGCAATAGCCTCTTAAAGGTCTACCTACCGTGCCTTTTGACGATATTCATGGCAAGCTTTCTTATTCTTCTACAGCCGGATCTTGGCAGCGCCGTGGAATTGGCTCTCGTCGGTTTTATTGTTTTATATGCATACGGCTCGAGGCTCAAACATCTCTTTTTGACTGTTGCCTCGTCTTTGCCTATCCTTTTTTATGTGGTAGTAAAGAGCCCATATCGCCTTGCCAGAATATTTGCTTTTATGGATCCATGGAAAGACCCTCAAGGAACGGGTTTTCAATTAATACAATCGTTCATCGCCCTGGGTTCGGGAGGTCTTTTCGGAGTAGGCCTTGGAAATTCGAAGCAGAAACTGTTCTATCTTCCGGAATCGCATACGGATTTTATCTTTTCGATTATAGGGGAAGAATTCGGTTTTGTCGGAACGGCATTTATAGTGATAGTATTTCTTCTGCTGGTTTGGAAATGTTTTGCGGTGGCTTTCGGCAGACAGAGCGAATTTGCCCGCTTGACTGCCATCGGCATATCTTCTATGATAGGCATAGAGGCCATAATAAACATTGGAGTCTCCTCCGGCATAATGCCTACCAAGGGTTTGCCTTTGCCGTTTATGAGTTACGGAGGTAGTTCGATGATAGCCCATTTGATCTTGATAGCCATTATACTTAACATAAGTAAAGAGTCCGTTATTTAAGATTATGGAGCAAAGATCAGCTATGCCACAAAATATAGTAATTACAAGCGGGGGGAGCGCCGGCCACATATATCCCGCGCTGACATTATACGATGAACTCGTTAATAGCTACGGCAGGGACATCAATATCATATTTATTACATCCAAAGATAGGTTATCGCAAGAGATCTTAAGACGTTTTTCGGGACAATTTTACGCATTGCCGGCGGGGATAAAGAATGAAGGCCTATCGCTGGTAGGCGACATCGCGCGGTTTTACCCGTTTAAAACGGTAATTTTGATAATGAACTTGATAAGGGGTTATTTTCGCTCTATAAAAATTATTAGGAGAAAGAAGGTGTCTTGTTGTGTCGCCTTCGGATCAGTCAATGCCGTCGCCCCTTTTATGGCAGCCGCTACGTTAAAGATACCGACGATAATACACGAACAGAACATAGTTTTGGGAAGAGCGAATAAGATCATGAGCTTATTCGCGACAAAGGTGGCCTTGTCTTTTGCGGAGACGACAGGCTTGGGGAGAAGACCGTCTGCGGTTACGGGCAATCCCATAAGGAGTGCCGCGTCGAAGAGGATAGGCAGGGAAGAGGCGTTGGAGTGCCTGGGCCTGAATAAAGAAAAGACGACAATATTGGTAATGGGCGGCAGCCAAGGTTCGGTCGCGGTAAATTCCGCCGTCATAAAGCTTATAGCGCAGGCTGAGCGGAGTTTCTTGAGCCGCATCCAGCTGATACATATAGCGGGGCAGAGGGATATCGAGCGAATCGGCGCATTCTACAAGACCTCGAGCATCACATCCAAAGTTCTTTCTTTTTTTGAAGAGATGTATATAATATACAGCGCGACTGATATAGCTATAAGCAGAGCAGGTTCTTCGGCGATCTTTGAATTATCGCACCATGCCATAGCGTCTATTTTAATTCCTTACCCCTACGCAGACGCGCACCAGGTCAAAAACGCGCAATTCATTGCGTCGAACGGCGGATGCTTGCTTTTGGAAGAGAGGGGTATGGCAGACGGTTTGTTGCATAGCAAGCTGAGTGAATTGGTAAAGAATGTTTCATATAGACACGAATTGGGAAAGAGGATGGCCGAGATCTCGGGCGGCAACTCGTCCGAAAGATTGGCGCAGGAAGTCATTAAGATTTTGAGGAGCGATGGAACTCGCGCGCAGATATCATAATAAGAATATACATTTTATAGGTATCGGTGGCATAGGCATGAGCGCCGTGGCGAGGATACTTAAAGGAGATGGAGTCAGGGTCTCTGGTTCCGATGTCAGGGAAAATGGTCTGATGATGGTCATGAGGCGGGAAGGCATTACCTGTCATGTCGGTCACAAAGAGTCAAATCTGAAAGACGCCGATATAGCCGTCTTCTCCAGTTCGATATCCAAATCCAACGTAGAGCTGATATCGGCGCAAGATAGAGGACTTATAATAAAACATCGAGCGGAAATGCTAAGCTATACTACCGAGGGAAAGAATTGCATAGCAGTCACCGGTGCCCACGGCAAGACCACTACGACTGCTATGATCTCATTGATATTTTCGGTCGCAGGCAAGGATCCGACCGCGGCGGTCGGCGGGGAAGTGGTAAATTTCGGGTCAAATATATTGTTTGGCCATGGCGAAGATTTTATTCTGGAAGCCGATGAAAGCGACGGGTCGTTTCTGAGATACAAAGTCAATAGAGCGGTACTACTCAATATAGACAGGGAGCATATGGATTATTTTAAGGATATCGAAGGTGCAGTGGCTGCATATGGAAGATTTCTGGATGAAAATGTCGCAAACGGAGGCAAGGTTTATTATAATTCAGACGATGCGCGCCTTAAGGGCATCGCCAACAAACATAAAGGAGATATCATGAGTTTCGGGCTCTGCGATGGGAGCGATATACGCGCCGTCCGAATAAGCCAATCGGGCCTCAAGATGTCTTTCAAGGTTCAATATAAAGGCAGGTTCCTTGAGGAAGACTTTGCCGTCTATTTTCCCGGTACGCACAATGTTACGAATTCATTGGCGGCAATCGCCGTTGCCTTAGATGAGGGGATAGATACCAAGACCATACAAAAGGCCCTCGCGTCTTACATGGGCACCAAGAGGAGATTCGAAATAAAGAAAACAGCCGGAGATTTCATGCTGGTCGAAGATTACGCGCACCACCCCAGCGAGATCAAGGCAGTGCTGGAAGCCTCCAAAGGCCTCTGCAATAAGATGATCGTGGTTTTCCAGCCTCATAGATATACCAGGACAAGGGATCTGCTGGACGATTTTGCCAAATGTTTCAAGATGAGTAATCACGTCATCTTGACCGACATATATGCTGCAAGCGAAGAGAGCATTGACGGCGTTAGCGCCGAAAGGCTCCTTCAGAAAATGCGTCAGGAAGGCGCTGAGAACGTAGAGTATATTAATAAAAAAAATATACCCGGCCGAATCAGGGATATTGCAAAAAAGGACGACCTTGTGCTTGTCCTCGGCGCAGGAGACATAAACGAGATCACGAGCAAGCTGTAGTTATATAACGATAAACGGGATTATAACTTATGACGGATCTGGAGATGGATATCGACGTGAAATACAATGAACCAATGAACCTCCACACTACTTTCGGGATAGGTGGTCCGGCCGATATATTTATCCAACCCCGCTCCGTAGACGAGATAGTCAAGTGCCTGAGAATTTGCAGCGAACGGGGGATCACATTTTTCATACTTGGGAACGGTTCTAATCTTCTTGTCAGAGACGAAGGTTTTAGAGGCATGGTGATAGATATGTCGACGCCGCACCTTAAAAGCATATCGGTAAAAGGCGATATAATACGATCGTCTTCGTCTGTTTATTTAAGCGAGCTGCTGAAGATATCTACGGAGCACGGTTTGTCCGGCTTGGAATTTTTGGCAGGCATACCTGCTACTTTAGGAGGCGCTATACGTACAAATGCCAGCGCCAGGGACTATATGGATCCAGACACCTGGTATGACATGACGAGCCTGGTAAACGCAGTTAAACTGATAGACGCTAATGGCAACATAATCTCTCTAACGTCAAATGAGATTGGGTCGAGCGGCGGCTGTTTAGATTTGAAGGGTCGGGTTATACTGGAGGCGGAATTGATATTGAGGAAGGCGGACAAGGAAGGTGTCGAAAGAAGGATGGGATGCTTTTATCGGAGAAAACAGAAGACCCAGGAGAGCGTACGCCCAAACGCGGGCTGCATCTTCAAAAATCCTGCTAAAGGTAAAAGTTCGGCCGGTCAGCTGATAGACGCATGCGGATTAAAAGGGACAAGGATAGGGGCTGCTGCCGTTTCAGAGAAACACGCGAACTTTATAATAAATACAGGCGGTGCGACATCAAGAGACGTTTTAAATCTTATGGATCTGATCAGGCGCAGTGTTTTAGAAAAATTCGGCGTAATGTTGGAGACGGAGATAGAGATTGTATAATGAAATCATAACGCGTAAGATCGGGGTCTTGGCCGGGGGGCCATCAAACGAAAGAGACATATCCATTAAATCCGGCAGGGCCGTTTATGAAGCGCTGAAGAGGGCAGGTTGTGCCGTCGCTTGGATTGAACTGGGCAAATCGGATATGCAGAGGCTATTAAAAAAAGAGGAATTTGACGTGGCCTTTATTGCATTGCACGGGGCTTTTGGGGAAGACGGCTCGATACAGAGGCTCTTGAAGTTGATGAAGAAGCCTTACACGGGATCGGGCCCGTTGGCTTCAAAACGAGCGCTGGACAAGATTGCGTCGAGGAGGATATTCGAAAGGAATGATATACCTTTTCCGGAATATAGGATCTTGAGGAAGTCCCGGGCGAAGATCCCAAATGGATTGCCGTTTCCCTTGGTGGTCAAGCCACGCTTTGAGGGATCGAGCCTAGGATTATCTCTTGCCAGGGATAAAGGGGAATTTTATCAATCGTGCAGAGCCGCATTTAGATACAGCGATGATATTCTTGTCGAGAGATTCATATCGGGCCGAGAGATAACGGTCGGGGTCTTGGATAGAATGCCCCTTCCGGTCGTCGAGATAATCCACAAGGGGATCTTTTATGACTTCAACGCAAAATACAATGATAAAGAGACCAGATATGTAGTGCCGGCCTCATTGCCGCAAGGGATCTATAAGCGCGCTCAGGCCCTCGGGCTCGCCTCGCATAACGCATTGAGGTGCAGCGATATATCTAGAGTTGACATGTTGCTCGATAGCGAGGATAATATATATGTGTTGGAGGTGAACTCCATTCCGGGTTTGACTGAAAGGAGCCTCTTTCCTAAAGCAGCCGGCGCGCTCGGTATAAATTTCGAAAACATGTGCTTGAAATTATTGGATCTTGCCTTTAAAAATAATAGCAAGAAGGTCTGACATAAGCGCGACAAATACGGGAGAATAAAATGGGTAAAAGAGCTATAAAAACAAAGAAGACCGAAAGGGCGAAACGCGGCGAATCGAAATTACCGATCAAAAAAATGACTGCGGTAGCTCTGATCGCGACTTTCTGCATAGCCGTTGTCGCTTCGTTGTATTTTTTATATTTTAAGTCACCCTATTTTATCGTAAGCGATCTTATCGTAACGGGCAAGAGCAAGGAATCAAGCATCAACTACAATGACCTGGAGAACAGAATCCTGGACAAAAATATCTTTATGCTGAATATAAAAGAGCTAAGGGAATATATGCTGGACCGCTATAAAGAGATTCTCGACATAGAGCTCACCAAGGCATTTCCGAATGCGGTGACGGCCGCGATATCGTTGCGAGAGCCTATAGCCCAACTATATAAACTTTACTACTACCCGGTCGACAAAGACGGCGTGATCCTCTCGGGCGTAAAAGATTTGCCGGACGGCAAACTACCCGTTATAAGCGGGATAAATTTTGATTTATCGAAACGGATAGGCCAGCAGGCCGGTTCCCAAAGATTAAAAAAGGCTATCGAGCTGCTTCAGGAGATAAACGCCAGCGGAATATTACGGGAACATAAGCTTGTCGAGATAGATATATCGAACGAAAGGAACGCTATAATATTCCTGGAAGACGGTCTTGAAATCAAGATCGGGCATCAGGATTTTGCTCCTCGACTTGCGAGTTTAAAAAACATATTACAAGATCCAAGAATCAGACCCACCGACATAAGATATATAGATTTGAGATTTAAAGAACCGGTCATAGGACCAAGATGGAAAAGGTAAAAGCTAAAGACAGCGTCACCTCTATAAGCATCCATTCTTCAAGGGTAGCCGCATGCGTTGTTGCCCTCGATGAGGACAATAAACCGTTTGTTCTCGGAGTGGGTAAGGCCGACGGCAAATTGCTCGGAGGTAAAGGTATTCTCAATATCGATGCATTGAGCAAGGCGATGATGGAGGCGCTCAGCATAGCCCAGTCTGAATCAGGGTGCAGGTCGCATAAGGTCGTCGCAAGCATCGCGGGAGGGAGCGTTGAAAGTGAGTTGTCCAGAGGCATCGTAAAACTGAGTTCTAAAGGAGAGGAGATTAAACCTAAACATGTTAAGAGCGCGCTGAAGATAGCGGATGCCATACCCGTCGACAGGGTCAAGGACATAGTGCATTCGATACCGCAAAACTTTATAGTGGACGGGCAGCCTGATATTCAAAATCCCATCGGCTTACATGGCGTTAAGGTCGAGATAGAGACGTTGCTTATCACAGCCCATACCCCATTT